>NZ_JBVVUG010000036.1:0-85724 GCF_055809615.1 Algoriphagus sp. 10J20-15 | reverse complement strand
AAACTTGCCAGGGCCTGTCAGATCTCTAAGTCCAGGTTCACTCAAAGTAGAAAGACCCTGAAGTCCCAAAACCTCCAAGTCATAAGCTCTTCCAAAATAAGAGAAGGGCATCGTGGGCAGTGATAAGCGCTTGATTGGCTTGGCGAAGCTGCGCCACCTTGGTAAGGTTGTCCTGATGCAAGGAAGCTAATTGGGCAAGGTAGTCTTCTGTGTTTTTGTTGACTACTGATTTCCACTCTGGCTGCCATTTGATAATTTCTTTCGCGCCGTGCTCCAGTGCCAAAGACCAAAGTGACACGTCAAACCAGATGTGAGGATCTACGGAGTGAGCTTCAGGACCTGATCTTAAAAGTAAGTCCTGAGGAATCTCTTCAGAGACGTTTATCAGGTTTTGGCTGAAGGCAAGTTTCTCAAACATCTCCGTCATTTTTCCTTCCAGAAAAAGGCCGTGGTAAATGACTAGATCTGCATTCTGAAGTAAATCCAAATCCCGGACAGAGGCCTTGTATAAATGTGGATCCACACCTGCCGGCATAAGAGAAACTACGTCCGCGTTTTCTCCTACGATATTTCTAATTCCGTCAGCAAGGATACTTGTTGTCGCTACGATTTGTGGCTTCAATCTCTCTTCTTTGTTTTCGAATTTGCATCCAAAGGAGAGTAGGGAGAAAGTCAGTATGAGTAGGTAGTTTCTCATGATTGAATTGCCAGAATATTTGCTGCGACATCCTTAGACATAAAGAGCGTTTTTTTCTGATCCACGAGAATTTCCATAGATCCATCAAACTCTACTTTATCCAAAATCTTGATTCTCGCACCGATGTAAGCGCCTACTTTATCTAGGTATTTTAAGAAGGCTGCAGAGCTGTCTTTGACTGCTACGATTTGACCTGAAGAATCAATTTCCATTTCATTCAATGCTAATCTCGGTCTAGCTTTTACATCACCAAATTCATCAGGAATGGGATCGCCATGCGGGTCGAATTTTGGGTAGTTCAGAAATTCGTCCAGACGCTGAATCAGTAGGGGGGATTGAATGTGCTCTAGCTCCTCTGCTACCTCGTGAACTTCGTCCCAAGCGAACTGTAATTTATCCACCAAAAACACTTCCCAGAGTCTATGTTTTCTGATCGTGGTAAGCGCTCTTTTTTTACCTTCTTCAGTGATGTTTACTCCATAATACTTCCGGTATTCTATCACCTCTTTATCTCCAAGCTTCCTTAGCATATCAGAGACTGATGCCGGCTTGGTTTTCATCTCTGCTGCCACGTCGTTGGTGGATACGCTTTTGGTTCCACCGTCCGATAGGTGGTAGATCGCTTTCAGGTAATTCTCCTCAGCTGTGGTTAAGACCATGTTGTTACAATTAGTGCCATGACAAATATAAAAATTATTTTAGATATAGCTAAAAATATATTCAATAGTGGCTAAATCAGGTGTGGATAACCCATTTTCAATTGTGTTTAGGGTTTTAGCCTTGGCTAAAAATAAGATTAGGCAGTATTTAATATCGTGTTAAAATATTGATAATAAGTAAATTGATAATTCGTTTATCTAGACTAATCCTACGAAAAGTCAAAAATATCCCAGTTTCCATTCTGCGGAAATGAGTGTAGAAAATAGGGTGTAGGTGGATAAGTGTGGATAGTAATCCACATCCTGTTTAGAACTTAAAGGGAGGCTATTGCTGAGATGAAATCTGAATGTTGAGATTTCCACAGGATAGATTCAGCAGGACTTTGAGTGAAATATTCCTGATTGAGTGCTGCTTTGAATTGCTGAGTAGAGTGTGATAAGTCGAAAAAGTCTATGGGGAACCCTCCGGAAAATGGTGCTAAAAAGTCTAACCAAATTGGGTTTCCTCCAATCAAAACCGGTACTCCCAGCGCCGCAGATTCGAATAATTTTGTGGGGATTTTATCCTTGATAGCTTCTCTATTTTGATAGGGTAAAATCGCAAAATCTGCTGTAGAATATTCAGCGATAATTTCCTCATGCGGCACAGGGAAACTGGAGTGTTTTAGCTGGATTTGGGAGGTGTTTTCACATGCTTTTTCAAGCTCTTTTTTCGAAGTTTGAAAGCGTACAATGGCCAATTATTTTGAGTGAGGAATCTGGAAATTCTTTGATGATTTCCTTAAACCAATTCACTGCATTAAGTGTCCCAAAAGCAGGAGTCAGCGTTCCGGAAATTAGAAAATTGTAACCTGATTTTTTCTCAAATCTTTTTGGATTTACATGACTTATTTTTCCAGCATATTTATTTTCTAACACTACAAATGGAGTCTTATCAGGCATCTCGTCGGCGTAGCATTTTTCTGCAAAAAGATATAAATCCACGGCTCTTCCAGATTCCATTCGCTGGATAATTTTACCTAATCTAGTCCTCTTGGCAGGGCTTAATTTTGGATTTAGCTGCAAGTTTTTGACGTAGTTTTCCTGTACATCATAGACTAGTTTATAGCCAAAAAAGGGTTTGAAAAATGCAGCAATTGGAAGGTATTCGTAGGTACAACAAATCAGGATTTTGGGACGAACTTTCACCAATAATCTTACAAATCTCCCTTGTGCGGAGAGTCTTCCCCAGATTGGGTTTCCTTTTGAAACTGAAGAATAAAAGTTTTCACCTTCGCAATATTCCTGTGGAATTTGTGAAAATCCCATAAAATTTAAGCTGTAAGCCCCTGTTTCTCGCAATGAAAGGCCAAGCTTTCCATAAGCTCTTGTATCTTTGGCGGGCTTAAGGCTTGACGCGATCAAGACTGGGATTTTAGAAGCTGACTTTTCACTCATTAAACGAAACTAACCAAAATAATGGAACTGAAAGCAATCATTGAGAAGGCCTGGGACAACCGGGAATTATTGAAAGAAGAGACAACACAACAAGCTATAAGAGCTGTAATCGCTGATTTGGATGCTGGTATTCTGCGGGTAGCTGAACCTACAGATGACGGAAACTGGAAGGTTAACGATTGGGTGAAGAAGGCTGTAATTCTCTATTTCCCTATACAGAAAATGGAGACTATTGAAGTAGGTCCTTTTGAATTCCATGATAAAATGGCTCTGAAAACTAACTACGCAGAGAAAGGCGTAAGAGTAGTTCCTCATGCAGTGGCCCGTTATGGAGCATTTTTAGCTTCAGGAGTAGTGATGATGCCAAGTTATGTTAATATCGGAGCATATGTTGAGGGTGGCACGATGGTTCGACACTTGGGCTACAGTAGGATCTTGTGCGCAGATCGGCAAAAATGTTCATTTAAGTGGTGGAGTAGGTATTGGAGGGGTTTTGGAACCTATTCAAGCAGCACCTGTAATTATCGAAGATGGAGCATTTATTGGTTCCAGAGCTATTATCGTAGAAGGTGTTAGAATCGGTAAGGAGGCTGTTATCGGTGCCGGAGTAACTTTGACAGCAAGTTCAAAGATCATTGATGTGACCGGGGCTGAGCCTGTAGAATATAAGGGATATGTTCCTGAGCGTTCTGTCGTGATTCCAGGCTCAATCTCTAAAAACTTCAATGCAGGTACTTTCCAAGTTCCTTGCGCGTTGATCATTGGCCAAAGAAAAGCCTCCACTGATCTAAAAACATCACTTAATGATGCGCTACGAGATAATAGTGTAGTAGTATAAAGCAATTATAATGAAAACGAGTACACGAGCGATTATAGCTCTTTTTATTTCAGTTTCTCTTTGGTCTTGTTCGGAAAAGAAGACAAGTTCTGGTGATGTGTATTTTAATAAAGGTGAATATGCAAAAGCAGCAAATGAATATACTGAAGATTTAAAATTCAAACCGAACGATGTTCGCATGCTATACAATAGAGGTAGAGCGAATGAGGAGCAGGGTAATTTTGAAGAGGCTAAAGCTGATTTCGAGAAGGCATTAGAGGTAGAACCTAATAATTTCCAGGTTCTTCTAAGCCTAGCAAATGTGCACTACAATCAGAAAAATTACACAAATGCTTTACTCTATTCCGATCAAGCGGCTGAAATACCAGGTGCACCAGCAATGGCCTCATTTATGAAAGCCAGAGCGCTGCACCAGTTAGGTAAACCTGATGAAGCCTTGAAAGCTTATGGAAATGCTATTGCAGTGGATAAGGATTTTGGTCAGGCATATTATAACAGAGGGTTACTCAAAATCGCGATGAAAAAAGTAGGGGCTTCCTGTGAAGACTTTCAACTCGCCAGAGCCTTAGAATATCCTGGCGCTGAAGAAGCTTACGCAAAGTATTGTAAGTAATTATTATTCTCCGTAATGATGCCAATCACCATATTGGTAGAAAGGCGGATATATATACAAAAATAGAAAAACCGGCCTAGGCCGGTTTTTTTTATGTGATTTTTCGATGCGATGAGGACACTGAGTAAATCTTAGAGGTCAGGGCTTAGATTAATTCTTCTTTTCTATAAGCTGGATATGTAATGGTCTTCTAATTTTCAGAAATGCAGCTGCCAATTGATCACTGAATACAGCTGATGATAACCATTAGCTAGTCCATAGTATTTCCTATTTATGATCGTGCGCTTCTTCAGCCACATGATCACAAAGCTCTTCTGAGCTTAACTTTCCACTTCCACTACAGGTTCTGCAAGAGCTAACTTCCTTCAGACTTCCCTCGCAGACTGGGCAGGTAAGCCTACCTTTTCCTGCACATCTTTCGCACTCGAAATACTCCACAATTTTAAAGATATTTACTTTGGTGATCATCCCTGAGCCATTGCATCTGCTGCATCCTACTACCCCTTTAGCTTTACAATAATTACAATCCTGTTCGATTTGCCGCTTACCTTCGCAAGTGAAACAAGTCTTATAGCGATAGCCTCTTCGGTCACACAGCTGGCATTCGTTTATTTCCTTTAATGGGCCATCCAATCGCTGCTGTAGTTCCTGGGCTCCTTTATAATAGTCACCTGTAAATCCGGTCAACTCCAAATACTTATTTAGAAAGTTGGCTGAGTTGTCATATTGCTTTAACTGAAAAAGCGTTTCGGCAAATAGATAGGGCATTTCTTCAGGAAGGGGCTGACCCGAATCTATTAGATTTCTAAATATTGAATTAGCAGTTTCATAATCACTTCTTTCAATCGCAGCCTTTGCGCTTTTCATCCAATGATCAGTTTGTCCCAGATTAGGTCCTATTTGCCCTAATAAAGGCTGACTGTAAGTCAGGCTAAAGATGAAACCAAGAAGAAGTAGTGGGAGGTGAAATTTAAAGCTCACAGGGATATTGTTTTTCTAAAGAAGCAATAAAGGTAGAAGTTTCTTCAAGGTAAAGTTAATGTTTCCAAAAGGGGAAATTTCTCCATAATCTGCAAAATGGATTTTAGAAGTTAAAATTTGTCTTTATTTTAGGATCAAATTCTTTGTATGGTTGAAATTCTAATACGATGAACTCAACTTTAGAATTTTCAGTCATAAACTTTAACCCTAAAAATCAAGGAAATGGGAAAACCGATAACAATGATCGAAAGTATAGGACCTGTAATGAAAGAGAAACTTGCTGCAGCTGGAGTGTCTACTGTAGAAGGTTTGCTAGAAAAAGGTGCCTCTAAATCTGGAAGAAAAGCAATTGCCGAGGCTTCAGGTCTTGATGAGAGCAAGATTCTGGTTTGGGTAAATATGGCCGATCTTTTTAGAATCAATGGTGTTGCGAGTCAATTCGCAGAACTGCTGAAAGCTGCTGGTGTAGATACTGTAAAAGAGCTAAGAACAAGAAATGCCGAGAATCTTCATGCTGCTTTAGTTAAAACTCAAGAAGAAAAGGGATTGACCCGGGCTGTTCCTGCTGCCTCTAAAGTTGCAGACTTTATTGAGCAAGCAAAAGCACTTGAGCCAATGGTTACTCATTAATAATATTTATTAAGTATATCCGCTGTTGTGCCAGTATGGAGTCAAAAGCAAAAAAGCTTATGTCAACCTTAAGAGCTGAGCCGCTTCATCCTTTCCCGCCAGTGCGGGAGTTTTCGGTCATCGGTCATCCGAGCAGCTATGCAAAGAATCTAAGGTGACTGGCATCTTTGCGGATAATCATACTATTTGAATACCATTTTTATGAAAAACCTTTTTGCCTATGGCATCAAGGTTTTTTTTGTAGTTTGGATTTTTAATCACAATGCGCATGAGTAAAACAGAAGAATTCATCACCCATTTGGCCGAAGGTCAAAAATACAAGAAGGACTCAATAATCCTTGGTACCGGAGTTTTAGACGGCGTCCCAGTTAATGGGGCACAAATAAAGGTTGCCTTGAAGACTATGAATAGGCATGGTCTAATCGCAGGTGCTACAGGCACAGGTAAGACGAAAACCTTGCAGGTAATCGCAGAGCAGTTGGCCTTAAAAGGCGTCCCATCTGTTTTGATGGATTTGAAAGGCGATTTATCCGGCCTAGCTCGCAGCCTGGGACTGCTAATGATTTCATTAAAAATAGGTCTGAGGTGATAGGTGTGGATTACGAACCTATGGGCTTGCCGATTGAGTTAATGTCTATTTCAGATGAGAAGGGTGTTCGATTGAAAGCAACAGTTTCTGAATTTGGTCCTGTTTTGATCGCTCAAATTCTTGAGCTTAACGATACTCAGCAAGGTGTAATCTCCCTTATTTTCAGGTATTGTGATGTTAATCATTTGCCACTGCTAGATCTAAAAGATTTGAAGCGGGTTCTTCAATTTATCACCAATGAGGGCAAAGAAGCTATTCAAAAAGAATACGGCCAGGTTTCTTCAGCTTCAGTAAACACGATAATGCGTAAAATCATTGAGTTGGAGCAGCAAGGTGCAGAACGTTTCTTTGGCGAAAAATCATTCGAAGTTGAGGACTTTTTGAGGAAGAAGGATGGAAAAGGAGTGATCTCGGTGATCAGATTGACTGATATTCAAAGTAGACCAAAGCTCTTTTCGACCTTTATGTTAAGTTTGCTATCAGAGATCTATGAGACTTTTCCAGAGCAAGGAGACGCTGATCAGCCTAAGCTTTGTCTGTTTATAGACGAGGCTCATTTAGTGTTTTCCAATGCTTCCAATGACCTTCTGGAGAAAATAGAAGCAATTGTCAAACTGATCAGGTCAAAAGGTGTAGGAGTGTATTTCTGTACTCAAACTCCCACCGATGTCCCAGACAGTATTCTGGGTCAATTGGGCTTAAAAGTCCAACATGCCTTAAGAGCTTTCACTGCGAAAGATCGAAAGGCGATTACTAAAACAGCCGAAAATTACCCTGATTCTCCTTATTACGAGACTTCAGAAGTCTTGACCGCTATGGGAATTGGGGAGGCATTGATTACGGCATTGAATGAAAAAGGTATTCCAACTCCGCTTGCCCATACGCTGGTTAGAGCTCCGATTACGAGGATGGATATTCTGAATGAAGAAGAAATAGATGCAGTGGTGGAAAATTCCGGATTGATTTATAAGTACAATCAGGATATTGACCGGGAAAGTGCTTTTGAGTTATTGGAAAAGAAAATGACCGAGTTGGAGGAAGCTCAGAAGAAAGCTGAATTACCTGGACCAAAACCCTCTACTAGGACTACTAAAAGAACGGTAGAAGAAGCCTCTTTATTTGAGGAATTGAGCAAAAACACCATGGTAAGACAGTTGGGAAGAACAATTTTCAGAGAATTAACAAGGGGGATTTTAGGTTCATTCTCTAGAAAAAGGTAGTCGTGATAAGAATTTGTATTTCAATAGTTTATATATTTTGAAAATAGGAGTAATTGGTGGGGGAGCCGCAGGTTTTTTTGCAGCTATCCATGCAAGTGGTGCAGATCGGGATATTACAATTTTCGAAAAGTCTCCCAAGCTTTTGTCTAAGGTGAAAGTATCAGGTGGTGGAAGGTGCAACGTCACTCACCGGCCAATGGAGATCTCTAAATTGGTTAAGAATTATCCTAGAGGAGAGAAATTTTTAAAAAAGGTATTTTCAAAATTTAAGTCAGAAGACACAATCGATTGGTTTGAAAGTAGAGGAGTTTCTTTGAAAATTGAAGGGGACGGGCGTATGTTTCCCATTTCAGATTCTTCTCAATCCGTGATAGATGCCCTTCTCAAAGAAGCTCAAAAGCTTAAAATTACCATCCTGCGATCCTGCGGTGTCTTGTCAGTCAACCCCATTGATAATCACTTTAAACTTGAGACAGAAAGTGGTTCATTTGTATTTGACAAGGTAATTATAGCTACGGGTGGACATCCCAAAGTGGCTAGTTATTCCTTTCTCAATAAGCTTAATCACAGTATTTTAGACCCTATTCCTTCACTTTTTACTTTTAACACCCCAAAGGAGCCTATCAGGGAGCTAATGGGGTTGTCGGTTGCAGATGGAATAGTCAAAATCGAAGGCACCAAACTGAATTACCGTGGGCCTGTTCTTGTCACCCATTGGGGTGTAAGTGGACCTGCGGTTTTGAAATTATCTGCTTTTGGAGCTCAATGGCTGAAAGATCAAAACTATAACGCAACGGCTTTGATTAATTGGAATGGAGAGTTGGGTGAGGAGCAGTATAGTACGCAAATCAAAAGCTATATGCTGGCGCATCCTAATCGAAAGGTAGAGAGTAACTCACTTTTTGATATTCCTGGAAGACTTTGGGAGCATTTTACGAAGCTTGCAGGCATAGAAAATGGACAATTATATGGCTCATTATCGAAAAAGCAAATCAATAAGTTGGTACAGAATTTATTTTGCTATACTTTGAAAGTCGAAGGTAAAACTACCTTTAAAGAAGAATTTGTAACTGCCGGGGGAATTGCCCTAAACGAAGTGAACCCGGAGACCTTGGAAAGTAAATATCACCCAAACCTTTACTTTGCCGGGGAAGTCCTGAATATCGATGGAATTACTGGTGGCTTTAATTTCCAAGCTGCTTGGTCCACGGGGTTTCTTGCTGGCACTGCTTCATCCAAATAATGCATATGGAACAGATATATCCCGAACTCGATCAGCTAATCAGTGAGATGGCAGATGGTGACTCAGAGTTCAAAAAAGAATTGACTTTTGCTATCCATAAAGGCCTTTTGGAACTTAAGGAGGTGTATGCTGAAGGTTCAATCGAAAAAAATGAGGTTAAACTTCAGCAAATCAGACACAAATTGAAGCCTACCTTAGCTATGTTTGAATTATTTCATATTACAGAAGAACTTCAGAATGGTAAGGAAATAATTGAAAATCAAGGTTTTGAATGCCCTGAATTTGCAATTCACTACGAGAATTTGCAAAGCAAACTAGAAACAGCAATTAAGCGAGTCTTTGAATTGACTTAATCTACACATTGAACTAGGAAGACCTGAAATATCTTTGGTGATTACCCGCAGTGGCGGGATAGGCTGAAGTGGTTTCAATGCTTATTTTAATAAATCTAACTTTGCTTTTGCCACCTTTCCGGCTGGTAGAAAAGACAAATTCCTACTATCTTATAAAGCATCTTATTTTTGGGTTTCATGCCTATTATCAAATCAACTTACAGCGGCCCACCGATATACCTGTTCAACGGACACCTGGAAACTATTATTCCCAGTCTTTTTAGAAAAATAGTAGACGTAAACTATACAAGGGAGAAGATAGATACGCCTGATGGTGATTTTTTGAATTTGGATTGGGCAAAAGTTGGTAGTTCAAAATTGCTGATTATTTCTCATGGACTAGAGGGGGACTCCGAACGACATTATGTGAGGGGTATGGTCAAACTATTCAATTCCTGTCATGTAGATGTACTAGTATGGAATAATCGTTCATGTGGTGGAGAGATCAATTTAGGACCAATTCTTTACCATCATGGTGCCAGTTATGACCTGGACACTACCATAGCCCATGTGTTGAAAACCCATACTTATGATGAGATCTTTCTAACTGGAATAAGCATGGGAGGAGCACAGACGCTAAAATATCTTGGCGAAAAAGGAGAGGACCTTCCTAAGGAAATAAAGAGAGCAGCAGTATATTCTACACCTTGTAATTTGCTTTCCAGTGCCAACACCTTGAAGTTGAGAAGAAACGCTTTTTACAAAAATAGATTTCTAGGAAAGCTAAAACTTAAAATTAAAGCAAAAGCAACTCAATATCCGGAATTGATAGATCTTGAATTACTTGACAGAGTTAGTGATTTTGATGCTTTTGATACCCTATTCACAGCTAAATTACATGGGTTCAAGGATTCAGTAGACTTTTATAAATCGGTTAGCGCAGATAACTGGATGCCTTTTATACAAATTCCTACGCTCATAGTGAATGCCATTAACGATCCATTATTGGGACCCGAATGTTACCCAAAAGCACTTGCAGAAAAGAAGGAAGTACTTACATTGGAAATGCCAAAAAGGGGAGGTCATACAGGTTTTATGGTGAGCGGGCAGGAATTTACCTGGGCAGAACTGAGAGTTCAAGAATTCCTTCTGAATCAGGCTTAGCCCTAAGTCTTTTGCTATATTGTGCGTTTAATCATCAAAAGAATTTGATATGAGAAAGATGTTTTTCGGTAGCTTGACGCTTATGGTCATGCTTACATTTTTTCTAATGTGGTATTTCCAATTTGTTCAGTTCAAGTTCGGGTATTTTATCACTGGGTATACTTGTCATTCTTCTGTGTATAGGTATTTATGATATCAATCAAAAGTCGCATGCTATACTTCGGAATTTCCCTGTAATAGGGCATTTCAGGTATTTATTGGAAAAAATAAGTCCTGAAATTCAGCAGTATTTTATAGAAACAAATACAGATGGTAGACCTTTCAGTCGAAACCTACGCTCCCTGGTTTATAGAAGAGCTAAAAATGTAAACGACACTCACCCGTTCGGTACACAACGAGACATAAATGGAGAGGATTATATGGCCTTGAGGCACTCAATTTACGCCGTGCACACCAACGACGAAGATGCTCGAGTGATGATTGGAAATGGTAGTTGTAAACAGCCGTATTCAGCATCTATCTTCAATATTTCAGCAATGAGCTTTGGATCCTTGAGTTCAAATGCCATCACAGCATTGAATTTAGGTGCAAAAAAAGGCGGATTTTATCATAATACAGGTGAAGGCGGAATTTCTTCTTATCACCGTCAAGGGGCAGATTTGGTTTGGCAAATTGGCACCGGCTACTTTGGATGCCGGGATGAGCAGGGGAATTTTAGCGAGGAACTATTTGCAGAAAAGGCAAATTGGCCGGAAGTCAAAATGATAGAAATTAAGATCTCACAGGGAGCCAGACCTGGCCACGGCGGTGTATTGCCGGGAATAAAAAACACAAAAGAAATAGCCGAAATACGCGGTGTGATAGCCGGAACTACTATTCTATCTCCGCCTTCGCATAGTGCATTCACTAATGCAGTCGAGTTGATAGAGTTTATAGCTAAAGTGAGGGAATTGTCAGGAGGGAAACCAGTTGGCTTCAAACTTTGCATAGGCAGAACAGAAGAATTTACTGCTATATGCAAGGAAATGGTCGCTAAAAACATCTATCCAGACTTCATCACGGTGGATGGGGCAGAGGGAGGTACTGGGGCTGCTCCTTTGGAATTCTCAGATAGTGTGGGTTTACCGTTAGAGCCGGCACTTATTTTTGTCCGGATGACTTTGGAGAAATTTCAGGATCAGGGATCATATCAAAATTATTGCTTCCGGTAAAGCTATTTCAGCTTTTGCTATCTTAAAAAACATTGCCTTTGGAGCTGATTTGTGTAATTCTGCCAGAGGCTTTATGTTTAGTGTAGGGTGTATTCAAGCACTTCGATGTAACACCAATGAATGTCCAACTGGTGTGGCTACGCAAAGGGCAAGCTTAGTAAAAGGTCTGGTGATAACGGATAAATCTGAGCGAGTGTATAATTTCCACAAAAATACAGTTCACGCCGTGCAGGAACTTCTAGGGGCATCCGGGCACACTCATACCTCCCAACTAAGTGCCAGTGATTTAGTAAAAGGTGATGAAATGATCAAGCTGGCAAATAGATATCTGCCTGATTCTGTAAATACGATTTAATGGTCAAAAATAGTTGGTAAAAGCTGTGTAAACTATTGATTTACTGTCTTTTGTGACAACCTTATTGAAAGTGGTTTCAATAAGGTTGTTTTGTTTATGGAAAAGTCAAAAAAAAAGGTGTTGGGCATGTGGCTTTCTGGACTCAATCAAGTGGGGAAAGCAAGGCGGCAAGCAGCGATATAAATGCAAAAACTGCGGGATTCTCTTTACCGGTTCGAATCCATCGGTGGCCAAGTCCAACCAATTTATATGGTTTGAAAAGTGGGTTATCGGCAAGCAAACATTGGAGCAATTGGTTGTTCTCACAGGGTACAGTAAAAGCACCATCCAGCGGCTGTTCAAAGGCTATTTGAAAGAGCCACCGATGCTGAGTGTTTACCCCTCTGAGCGTGTAAACCTGATCATTGATGGCACTTATTTCACCAACGACTTGTGTCTGATTCTGTATCGGGACAACACCGTCAAGTTTACCCAGCTCTACCGTTTCAGTAGTGGAGAACAGTATGAGGAGCTGAAAGAAGGCCTGGAAAATCTGCTGGCTCTTGGTGTTCAGATTGAATCCATCACCTGTGATGGTCACCGGGCTCTACTACGGGCGGTGAAGAAAGTTTGCCCCGATGTGACCCTTCAGCGATGTGTGATCCATGTCCAGCGTATGTGCAGAATATGGCTTTCCAGTAAACCAAAGAGCATTTCCTGGTCAGGAACTTCGAAGAATCATCTCTACACTGCATCTGATCCGTACCCAACAGCAGCTCAGCTTTTGGCTGCTGGATCTGGCCAATTGGGATGCCCGTCATCATGAGTTTGCTGACATGAGAAAACCGTGAACCCCACCACTGGAAAATACTGGTATAAACATAAGCTGTTGAAGCGTTCCTTCTCTGTAATTATGAGCGCACTGCCCAATTTGTTTCACTATCTGGAAAACCCAAAAATACCCAAATCAACAAACGGTCTGGAGTCGTTCTTCGGACATTTAAAAAACAATCTCAATGTCCATAGAGGACTTTCGAACGCAAACAGAAAAAGCTTTTTGAAATGGTATCTGTACTTCAAAAATCAACAAGGTAAAAGGTTTTCCAAGCCATGGGACAAGAAGAATGAAGCATGAAAAAAGGGCTCCGAAAAAACGAAGCCCTTCCATTCCACTTGACAGATTTTATTGCTGGTAAGTTGCTCCTCAGCAGAGCTTACGTCCTCTTCAAATCTGTCGCAGGATTAGTAATGAAATTTTATACCAAAGTCACCAACTATTTTTGACCACGTTACCGTAAATACGCAGGTGTAGTTTAACCTTTGAGGTTTCATCGCGAATGTCACTAGACTTCGGGATTTCCTAAAAGGTTAAGTAAATCTTTTCAACGCCAATTCAGCCACTGTTCCTCCAATTGCAAGGGAACTTGTAGCAGCAGGAGATGGTGCATTCAATACATTAATGGCGTGTGCGGATTCTCTGATCGAGAAGTCGTCTAGCAATCCTCCGGTACGGTCACATGCCTGAGCTCTCACGCCTGCACCACCCTCGACTAAGTCAGATTCTTGGATTTCGGGTATCAATTCTTGAAGCGCTTTAGTGAAAGCTGCTTTGGAAAAAGATCTATACATTTCACCGAAACCTGTTTGCCAATATTTCGCAGCTACCTTTTGAAATCCTGGCCGAGCCAGCGATTCTGCTAGTTCTCTTAAGTTAATCTGGGATTTTTTATATCCTTCCCTGCGAAAAGCCAAAACAGCGTTCGGTCCAGCTTCCACACCACCTTTCATCATTCGAGTGAAATGGACTCCCAAGAATGGAAAATTAGGATCAGGTACAGGGTAAATCAGATTCTTTACTAAGAATTCTCTTTCTTTTTTTAGCTTGAAGTATTCTCCTCTAAAAGGAATTATTTTAACGTCTATTTCTTCGTCGGCATTCATCTGTGCGACTTTATCAGAGTACAGTCCTGCACAATTAACCACTAGTTTGCTTTGAATGGTTTTCTTAGAAGTTTCAATGTAATTAATTCCATCCTGTTGCTTAATATCCAGTACTTTATGATTTAAATATATCTCACCTCCATTTTGAACAATTTTTCTTCCATAAGCCAAGGCTACATTGAAATAATCCACTATTCCGGTCTGAGGAACATGAAGGGCTGCTATACCTGTACAGTGCGGCTCGTATTCTTTGAGCTCCTCCATGGTAATATACCATGGTGCCTTCTAAGCCATTTTGAATCCCTCTCTCGTATAAGTTATTCAAAAGGGGTTTTTGCTCTTCCCGGGTAGCAACTACCACTTTCCCCGTAATCTCAAAAGGAATTTTTTCTTCTTCACAGAATTGAATCAGTTCATGATATCCGCCAATGCAATTCGTAGCTTTTAGAGACCCCGGCTTATAGTAGAGGCCAGAGTGAATCACACCACTGTTATTACCTGTTTGATGTTTTGCTAATTGATTCTCCTTCTCCAAAATGACTATTTTCAAATCAGGTCGGGCTTTTTGAACTTTAAGAGCAGTCGCTAAACCAACAATTCCACCACCAATTACCGCAATATCGTATATCATATTTCTCAGTTTACAAACTCAAATATACTAGCGGAATTTTCATTTTTCCAGTTCTGAGATTAACCTGATCTCGGGAAGCTTTATATTTTTTAACCACTTAGGTAGCAATTTGCCCGGTTAATGAATTTATTTTGCAGGGATTTGTTTTCAGATCAGTAAAAATTTCATGCTTCGTAATTTCTTTCTCCTCCTCTTCTTTTTCGTTTATGCACAGTCCTTTGGCCAATTTGTGGTAAAAGGGAAAGTAACTGATGCGACTACCGGAGACCCTATTCCTTTTGCATCTGTTTTATTGAAAGGGACTACAGTGGGTATTTCCACTGATTTTGAAGGCAATTATAGCTTATCAGCAAGATCTCTAACAGATAGCATTACGGTAAGCTATCTTGGATATATCTCTGGTATTAAATCCTTGGAGCAACTTCCTGAACAAACAGTCAATTTTCAGCTTAAACCTTCAGATTTTGAGCTAGAGGCTTTTGTTTTTGAAGCTGGAGAAAACCCTGCTTTTGATGTGATACGTAAAGCAGTGGATCGGAAAAAGGACTTTGACAAACGCGAGTTATCTGCCTATCAAACAAAGAATTATACCAAGATAGAAATCGATATTGATCATGTGTCTGAGGAGTTTACTCAGCGTAAAACAGTGCAGAAAGTCACCGCAGTTCTGGACTCTATTAAGCAGCTGACGAATGATGAAGGGGAGAAAATCTTGCCTGTATTCTTCTCAGAAACACTCTCCAAATTCTATTTCAGGAATAACCCCGAACTGAGAAAGGAGGTTGTGGAAAAATCTAAAGTGACCGGAGTAGGGATCACAGATGGATCTACCACCTCGCAGATCACAGGATCTGCTTTTCAGGAATACAACTTTTATAAAAATTGGCTCAGTATCGTTGGGAAAGAATTTGTTTCGCCAATAGCGGATGGCTGGAAGCAGTTTTATGATTATGATTTGATGGATTCAGTTTTGGTTGGTAGCGATTCTTGCTATATGCTGAAAGTTTATCCGCTGAGAGAACAGGATCTGGCGTTTTCTGGCACGATCTGGATCAATAAGGAAACCTATGCCTTGAAACAAGTGGATTTGACTATACCGAAGGAAGCCAATCTGAATTTCATTGAGCGAATCAAAATTCAACAGGAATTGCAACCTACTTCCGCTGGCCCTTTGATTCCTGCCAAAACGCGAGTTCAGATAAAAATAGGTCAGATCACACCTAAAACGGCTGGCCTTCTTGCAAAATTCTACACTTCGGCAGATAGCATAAAAATCGGGGAACCTCAGCCAACATCTTTTTTCAATCAATCTGTCACTTTATTACCTGACTTTGATGAGGCAAGTGAGGAATTTTGGAAGGAAAATCGTCAGGATGTTTTGTCAGAGCAAGAATTAGCAGTGCTACAAATGGTGGATACCTTAAAGAGAATCCCGATTGTACGCTTCTATTCTGAGGGACTTAAGTTCTTTGGAACGGGGTATTTGCCTTTCAAAAAAGTAGATATCGGCCCCTGGCCAGGCTTTTTCAACTACAATGATATAGAAGGAGTGAGGCTAGGAATGGGGTTCCGTACCAATCTAAAATTCAGCGATAAGTGGGTGTTATATGGGTATGGAGCTTATGCGTTTCAAGGACGCTGAGCTTAAGTATTCTGCAAAAGTAACCCGCATATTAGACAGGCGGCACTGGACTTCCATTTCCCTATCGACGCAGAAGGAAATTGATCAAGTAGGTTTGGAAATTTCCAGCTTGCAGGGGAATAGCATATTTCTGGCGGCCAGCAGGTTCGGTACACTTAGACGACCTTACTTCACTACTAAGCATCAGGTTAATTTTCAGCGAGAGTTTTTCAAGGGGTTTTTGCTTTATTCAGATTTGAGCTTTATGGAGTTTGAGCCCTTGTATGATTTTTATTACCCTGGAAAAAGGAACAGGGGAGTATAAATCCCAGTTTGAAACTGCTGAGGCTAAGGTTGGCCTGCGCTATGGAAGGGACGAAACTATCCTGATCAACGACAACGAGCGAACCTCGCTAGGGCCTTTGAGATGGCCGATTTTTGAATTGAGCTATGCTAAAGGCATGGACTGGCTCGGTGGGGATATTACATATTCCAAACTGAATTTTTATGTGTATCAGCGACTGAATATGGGCATGTTTGGAGTTTCCCGCTATGAATTTGATGCGGGAAAAGTATTTGGGGAAGTGCCCTATCCGATCTTGAAAAATCACTTGGGCAACGAGACGTTGTTCTACACCTCCGCAGCTTTCAACACGATGAATTTCAATGAATTTGCTTCGGATCAATATGCGAGCTTGCGTTACAGACATTATTTCGAAGGTTTTTTATTGAATAAAATACCCTTACTCAAAAAGCTAAAATGGCGAGCCGTAGGAAATGCAAATATCCTGTATGGATCAGTCAATAATAAAAATATAGCGAATGCTCCTACGGAAGATCCTGCTGGCAATCCTTTAGAAACATTTGGAAGACTGGATCCGACCAAACCTTATGTGGAATTGGGCTATGGGATTGAGAATATTTTCAAATTTTTCAGAATAGACTTTTTCCATAGAATTACCTATTTGGATAATCCTGGAGGCTAAGCCATTTGCAGTAAAAATCTCCGGACAAATTATTCTTTAGTTATTGGATTCTATTCTATTAGATTGGGTAGATGAAAAACCTGTGTCTTTTTTTACTGCTTGTCTACTCGAGCGTTTTTATATCCTGTTCTACCAGTGTTGAAACTAATTCGGATCAATCCAGTGATGGCTTAGAAATCATAAAAGTTGACCTTTCTGAAGCCAGAGAGGAAAACTCTCCGAATTCTTTCGAGCCTGAGATAGAATACATCTGGCTCAAAGATGATTCTAAAGATGCTCAATTAGGAGGTTTGAATAAGGTCTTCTTCTATGATGACAAGATCTTTACTCTAGATATCTTTGGTTGCAAATGCATAAAAATATTTGATAGGAAAGGGGAGTATTTTTCAAAAATCAGAGCTTACGGAGAAGGACCAGCGAAATACATAGAATTTGGAGACGCTACAATAATTAACGATGAAATATTGTTAACAGGAATTCATCCACCTAAACTAATGTGGTTTTCATTGGATGGTAAATTTCTCAGGGAAGAAAAACTAGCTAAACATATAGGTTCTGCTGTGTTTTCTGAGGATGCAAAGCGCTATTATTTTTATTCTTTTGCTCGAGGTCCAGGTGAATACTTTTTGGAAAGCCTTAATGAGTCATTTCAAGACACCTTGAAGTTTTTTCCTTATGAAAAAAGAGGTTATTATAGTAATACACCTCCAAGAAATAGCTTCATTAAAAATGAGAATTCAATTTATTTTGGGAGGGCTTTTAATGATACTATTTTAGAATTAAAGGAAGGTAATTTTATACCTAAGCTTATTTTTGAGTTTGGCGATTATGCCCAACCAATTGATGAGCTGGAAAAAAAAAGCAAAGAATTAAGTTCGCTAGAGGAATTGAAATTCATCAATACTAAAGCAAAATTATTTTTTGAGCCAATAGGATGGGATGTAACTCAATCTTGGGTTTATTCCAGATTAGTATACGAAGGGAAGCTGTTTAATCTATTATTTGATAGGAAAAATCAATTATCGCATGTTATTGAAGGGCGGATAAAAAATGATATTGACCAGAGTTATGATCCTTATTCATTTACCTATCAATTATATGAGGATAAGGTTGGGTCTTATATGCCAGGAAAAAACACTTTTCAAAATTCTACAAGATAAGAAAGCAGAACTTGGTCAGGAAGGATTCGAGGAATATGTAAATGGGAAGGGGAAAAACTTCGCCAAAGTAGCTAAAGCTGCCAAAGGCTCTGAGAATCCTGTATTAATCGTCTATACTGTAAAGAAGTAATGAAACAACCTTGTCTTTTTTTACTAGTCCTACTAGTTGTTTTTTTAGCCTCCTGCTCATCGGAAAACCAAGGGAATTCGGACCAGACCCCTGATGGCATAGAAACCATAAAAGTTGACCTTTCAGAAGCTAGAGAGGGGAAACTCTCTGAATTTTTTGAACCTGAGATAGAATATATCTGGCTGAAGGATGATGAGGGGAATGGCTTAATAGGTAGAGATATTCCCCAAATATTTTTTCATGAAGACAGGATTTACGTTTTGGAAATCTATGGCTGTAAATGCATTCAGATTTTTGATCGTTCTGGGAAATACCTGAATAAAATCCGAAACTATGGAGAAGGGCCTGGTGAATACCTTGAATTTGATGGTGCTATAAACAGAAATAATGAAATAATGCTTGTAGGTGTAATTCCTAGAAAAATAATGTGGTTTAGTTTGGAAGGTAAATTTCTGAGAGAAAAAAAAGTCACCGACCAATTTGGTTCGGTAGCTTTCTCGGATCTTCAAAAGCGATATTATTTTTACAGCTCAGCATATACTAAAAATGAATTCTTTATCATAAGTGTTAATGAAACATTTGAGGATACTGTAAAGGCTATTCCTTTCGACCCGGAGCTCTATTATGGGATGTATTCAGAACAGAGTAATTTGCAGAATTCCAAAGGAAGAGTTTATCTCGGAAGGCCTTTTCAGGATACCATTTATCTTGCCGATCAGGGTGAGTTTGTTCCTAAGTTAGTTTTTGATTTTGGGAAATATGGACAGAGTCAAGATGAAGTGAAGAAGATTGGTGAGGACCTTGAACCACTGGATTTTATGCAGTTTCTTAATAATAGAGCGAAACTTTACCTCAGTACGATATGGTATATCACAGAAAACCAGTTTTATGCAAGGATGAGTTATGAAAAAGATTCATATAATATTTTCTTTAAACGAGATGATCAAAAGACGCATGTATTAGAAGGAGAGTTTGTAAATGATTTGAATGGAAGTTCCCATATGAATTCTTTCTTTTATCAATTTTCAGAGGGAAAAACAGGATCAGCGATTCCCGGAAAAACTCTTTTCAAAGAATTGCAGAAAAAGAAAGCAGAACTCGGCCAGGAGGGCTTTGAAGAGTATGTGAAAGGGAAGGGGAAGAACTTTGCTCAAGTGGCTTTTGCAGCCAAAGACTCAGAAAATCCTGTTCTAATTGTCTATACGGTAAAAAAATAAGGTGCCTTTATCCAGCAGCAAGTGGGTGTTTCTGCAATTCGGATCAGTAAAAGACAAAAAAGCTACTTATTTTAAGTTTAACACTAGCATTGAGGCTACTCCGGTCAGCCCGTCATAGGTCGTCCAACCAAAGTAAGTAAAGAAAATGCAGGTACAGACATGATTAGAGATAATTAAAAAATATCCACTCATTTCCATATTCCCTTCCCATATATTTTTCGTTTGCCTTCGTCTTGTGCATATTTGTAGCTTAATCTTTATGCCCTTTTGTATGGGCAGAACTAATTTTACACATGTCACAACTTATTAAAATTACTCTTCCAGATGGCACTGTGAAGGAGTATGAAAAAGGAACTTCCGGACTACAGATTGCTGCAAGTATCAGCGAGGGTTTAGCGAGAAACGTTCTAGCCGCAAAAGTAAACGGACAAGTTTGGGATGCTACCCGAGCTATCAACGAGGATTCCTCCATTCAATTATTAACATGGAATGACGGAGAAGGCAAAAATACTTTTTGGCACTCATCCGCGCACTTGCTCGCAGAAGCATTGGAAGCACTTCATCCAGGTATCAAATTCGGTATTGGCCCTCCGATCGAAACAGGATTCTACTATGATGTAGATTTCGGTGATAAGACCTTAGATGGTTCAGAATTGGAAGCTATTGAGAAGAAAATGATCGAGCTGGCTCGTGAAAAGAATGAGTATATCCGTACTGACATTTCCAAGAAAGATGCAGTCGATTATTTCCAGAAGAAAGGTGACGAGTACAAATTAGACCTTTTGGAAGGACTTGAAGATGGTTCAATTACGTTCTACCAGCAAGGAAACTTCGTGGATCTTTGTCGTGGACCGCATATTCCAAATACTGGTTTTGTAAAAGCTGTGAAGTTGACAAATATCGCCGGCGCATATTGGAGAGGGGATGAGAACCGCAAAATGCTTACCCGTATTTACGGGGTTACTTTCCCGAAAGCAAAAGAGCTTTCTGAATACCTGACTTTACTGGAAGAAGCTAAGAAACGCGATCACAGGAAACTAGGACGTGAGCTTGAGCTATTCACATTCTCGGAGAAAGTAGGAGCAGGCCTTCCACTTTGGTTGCCAAAGGGAACCTTGCTAAGAGAGCGTTTGGTTAATTTCCTGAAAAAAGCGCAGGATAAAGCAGGTTATCAGCAGGTGATCACTCCACATATTGGCCATAAGGTATTATATGAGACGTCCGGTCACTACGAGAAATATGGTAAGGATTCTTTTCAGCCAATAGCGACTCCACATGAAGGAGAGGAGTTTTTGCTGAAACCGATGAATTGTCCGCATCACTGTGAGATCTATAAGCATAAGCCGCATTCTTATAAAGAATTGCCGATTCGCTATGCGGAATTTGGTACTGTGTATCGATATGAGCAAAGTGGAGAATTGCACGGTTTGACCCGTGTTCGAGGATTTACTCAGGATGATGCACATATTTTCTGCCGTCCAGATCAGGTGAAAGAGGAGTTTGTCAAAGTAATTGACTTGGTATTGTATGTTTTCAAAGCTTTGGGTTTTGAAGATTACACTGCTCAAATCTCTTTGAGAGATCCGGAAAATCCTTCCAAATATATAGGTGGGGATGAAAACTGGAATAAGGCAGAATCTGCAATTATCGAAGCGGCAGCAGAGAAAGGATTAACTACTGTGACTGAGCTGGGCGAGGCAGCATTCTACGGACCTAAGCTGGACTTTATGGTGAAAGATGCTTTAGGAAGAAAATGGCAGTTGGGAACTATCCAGGTCGATTATAACTTACCAGAACGGTTCGAGTTGGAATATATAGGTTCGGACAATCAGAAGCATAGACCTGTGATGATCCATAGAGCGCCTTTTGGTTCTTTGGAGCGTTTCGTAGCAGTGCTTATTGAGCACTGTGCAGGCAACTTCCCACTATGGCTTTCTCCTGAGCAGATCAATATTTTGCCTATTTCTGAGAAATATATAGAATATGCAGAAGAAATAAAGTTAATCCTCGAAGAGGTGGGAATATCAGGTTCTATTGACAACAGAGATGAAAAGATCGGAAGAAAAATCCGTGACTCTGAAGTTAAAAAAGTGCCTTTTATGCTAATAGTAGGGGAAAAGGAGCAGGAAGAGCGAAAACTTTCCGTTCGAAAACATGGTGAAGGAGATCTAGGTAACTTCTCAGCGGAGGAGTTTATAAATTATTTTCAGGGTATTATTTCAGCATCATTAACTAAGTAATTTGACTGTATTATTTAATTCAGTTTTTCTTAATTAGAAATAATTCCGATATTTGCATCCAATTTCATAAAAACAATCAAAGCTAACTTGAGAAACAACAGACAACCCTATAGAGGTAGACAAGAAGAACCTTATAAAGTAAACCAGAAAATCAGAGCTCGTGAAGTACGGGTGGTTGGTGATTTTGTAGAAGGTGGAAATGCATTACTTCCTACAGATAAAGCCATCAAACTCGCTCAGGAAAATGACCTGGATCTGGTAGAGATTTCTCCTAATGTTGATCCTCCCGTTTGTAAAATTCTTGACTACGCAAAGTTTAAGTACGAGCAGAAAAAGAAGCAGAAGGAGATCAAATCCAATGCAGCAAAGATTGTTTTGAAGGAGATCAGATTCGGACCGAATACTGATGATCATGATTACAATTTCAAATTGAAGCATGCCATCAACTTCTTAAAAGAAGGCGCAAAAGTAAAGGCTTACGTACATTTCGTGGGTCGTAGCATTGTGTTTAAAGAAAGAGGAGAGATGCTACTTCTGAAATTTGCTCAGGCACTTGCAGAATACGGTGCAGTAGAGCAGCTTCCGAAAATGGAAGGTAAAAGAATGAACATCTTCATCGCTCCGAAGGCAGGAAAGAAATAAATTTCAACTAAATAAATACAGCAAAATGCCAAAGGTAAAAACCAAATCCAGTGCAAAGAAGAGGTTCGCTTTAACGGGAACCGGCAAAATCAAAAGGAAACACGCTTTCAAAAGCCACATCCTGACGAAAAAATCTACTAAAAGAAAGCATAACTTGACTAAAACTGGTCTAGTTCATGAGTCTGACGAGGGTAGAGTAAGAGACATGTTGAGAATCTGATTCTCTGCAGTAGCTTAAAAATCAATTAATTAAGGTTTATTTATTCACCAGACATTTTGGTAATCAAGATCTCGATCACTCGGGGCACCAACTGTCAAAAAACAAAACACTATGCCTAGATCGGTAAACGCGGTAGCGTCCAGAGCAAGAAGAAAAAAAGTGCTAAAAGCCACAAGAGGTTACTTCGGAAGAGGTAGCAACGTATGGACAGTAGCCAAAAACAAGTATGAGAAAGGTCTTCAGTATGCGTACAGAGACCGTAAAGCGAAGAAAAGAGAATTCAGAGCTTTATGGATTCAGCGTATCAACGCAGGTGCAAGAATGCACGGCGTGTCCTACTCTCAATTGATGGGATTATTGAAGAAAGGTGAAATCGAACTTAACCGTAAGGTTTTGGCAGATTTGGCCATGAATCACCCAGAAGCATTCAAAGCTGTAGTTGAAAGAGTAAAATAAGGTTGCACTGTCTTATTTTATTGGAAGCCTTCCCTCGGGAAGGCTTTTTTGTTTTGGGCTATAGCTTTGTTGATAGGATTTAAGTAATATAAATTCTCAATTTGAACTGTTAAGAAAATGAAGCATAAGTCAAATTTCTTTTTACTATCAGCCTGTTTTGTAGTAGGATTCGGATTTTTTAGGTGCTCTAAAATTCTAGAAACTAGCTTACCAATCGTTGAGATTCCTAGTAAGATAGACCAGGAATTGCAACTAGAACAATTGACAAAATCTTTAAAACTCATTCAGCTAGAGACCAATGATAGCTCTTTTTTGACAGGTGTTTTGGATATTAAACTGTTCAATGATAAAATTTATGTTTCAGATGCTTCCAGGAGGATTTTGATATTTGATCAAGAAGGGAAGTTTGTTAAGGTATTAGGCAAACGGGGAGAGGGGCCAGGAGAATATGAATTTTTTCCTCAAATGACCATTGACGAAGAATCAAACCTTCTTTATGTAGCATAGGCCAGGAAGCTGTACGTTTATTCCAAGGAGGATGAATTATTCTTAGAAAATTCACTTCCATTTAATGTGAATGCTTTCTCCGTTTTGGAAGATAAATTGTTTGTGCTGAGGCAAGAGTTGTCAATACCACAGGAGGAAGGGTTTCTTAACCGAGCTTCATTTTATGAAATCAATAAATCTTTGGATGTGGTTGATACCATACTAGTTAGGGAAGTGAAACTTAAATCACGCTCAGCTTCTGACTTTCCAATCAAGAATTACTTCTCCACAGTAGGGCTTGACCATTTTGTGTATGTGCCGGATTTTGGTAGTCAAATAATTCTTCATGACACCTTATATAAATTCAAGGAAAAAGTTTTGACACCATTCTTGAAATTGAATTTTGAAACCAAACAGGTTTTAGACAAGGGTGGCATAAAATAAATCCAGATATACAATGTAGTTAATTCGCTTTCCTATGTGCTCTGTGAGTATTATGCAGACTCTAAGTACCTGATTTATATCTATGAAAAGGAGAGTGCACTCGGATACAATCTGCAAAAGGGAGTCTTAGATGGTAATGGAAACCCAGTAGTTCTTAGGCCGCTGGATTTAGGAAGGGACATCTTTTACTTCGTGCAGCAATTGGAATATTCAGATAGTGAAACAGAAGAAAAAAACCCTACAATTGGAATTGTTCAGCTAAAATAACTTCACAATTCCATAGAAAGATACCAATCCTATGGAAAGTACGCTAAGCCAGAATAGGAGAATAGAAATAAATCCTGAGTCCAATTTTAAAACACTGTTTTTAAATCGAAACTGAATGGCTGCATAGACGACTACTAATAGAAGTACTGAACCTACTATTCCTCCAGACAGTACCATAAACGCAGGTAACTCTACATATGCAAAGGCAAGAGCCCATAGGATCGGTAGAACCCAGGCTAGTATAGCAACCCATTTTTTTCTAGTTTTCAGATTTTCATAAGCTATCCAACCTAATTCTCCAAAGATATCTGGAAGCAATCGTGTCCAATAAGCAAGCGTAGCAAACACACTCGAAAAAAGCACAAAGAAAGCTCCGGTAATGTATGTAAGCCTTGCATTGCCGCCTAGGGTTTGGGTATAGATACTAGATAAGGTTTCTATAAGTTGATTGCCACTTGGAATAGCCTCATTGCCATATAGAATAGAAGCGCCCAAAAGATAAAATGCTGCAGTGACGAGGGTGTAAATAAGCATTGCGAAGATGGCATCTAGATACATGACTTTAATCCATCCATTTGCCCTGACTTTCCATTCCTCACTTCCATCATTTTCGCCGGTATACTTGGCATAGCCTTTTTCTAGGCACCAGTAAGTGTAGGCGATTATCTCATCGCTGGCAACACCTGTTATACCGAAAGCTCCAATCGCGACGAAAATCAGATTTGAAGGCAATTCAAATGTTAATCCAGATAAGACATCATCAATTGAAAAGGCATAAGGACTATAATTTACTGCGATAACAGAAGCCAAGGTAAAAACAGTGAATCCAAAAACCATGAACATGGTTGTTCGCTCTACTATACTATAGTAATTCCTGAAAATTAAAAGACTTGTAATAGCTCCCAAAATAAAAGCGAGTAGGATAGGAGGTAGCATTGGTAAAAGCATACTAAGGGCAATGGCTGCTCCTCCAATCATCCCGCCCAGCTGCACTATTTTAAAAAGTGTCAATATGAAAGTGCTCCAAACTGCCCGGTTTTTTGGTCCAGATAATGTGGAAAAAGAAGTCATCAATGGATTACCAGTTACGATGGTATTCTTACCAAATTCCAGTTGGATCGCAACTTTTATTAAACAACTAACTAGAATGACCCAAAAGGTGATAAACCCGCCTTTCGCACCAAGTACCGTTGTTGCGATTAATTCACCGGATCCGACAATGGAGGCCGAAAGTATAAATCCAGGCCCAAGAAACTTCAGTTTAAAAAAAAATGAACTAGGTGGATTTTTTATTTCGGACGATGTCATCCTCTAAAAATAAAGAATAATTAGTTGGTAAATAATTAAGAGTGAGAAGCTAGTATACAAACAAAAAAAGGCTTCCGTTTCCGAAAGTCTTGTGTAGCTAGAGGGAGATTTGAACTCCCGACCGCCGCGCCTGTGCGCCGTGATGTAGCGGATATGAGTCCTGTACTTAGTAATAATTTAATAGAATTTCACGTTTTATCCAGTCTCTGCCTTTACCTGTTTTTAATTCTTTTTCTCGCATCAAAGCTTTATTTTTGGTAGTAAAGAATTCAACATGAATGACATACCAAGGGCGATATTTTAAGGTAAACCCTTTGGTTGACTTGTAGTTGTGAAAGTGAAACCTTGTAATCAAATCCGATGTCATACCAGTGTAGGTTTTGCCAGAGGATTTTGAATAAAGAATATAGACTACAAATTCATCCATTAATAAAAATAAAAAAAAGCTTCCGTTTCCGAAAGCCTTATGTAGCGAGAGGGAGATTTGAACTCCCGTCCGCCGCGGCGGATATGAGTCCTGTGCTCTAATTAGATATCAAATATAGTAAAACAAAAAAAGGCTTCCGTTTCCGAAAGCCTTATGTAGCGAGAGGGAGATTTGAACTCCCGTCCGCCGCGGCGGATATGAGTCCTGTGCTCTAATTAGATATCAAATATAGTAAAACAAAAAAAGGCTTCCATTTCCGAAAGCCTTATGTAGCGAGAGGGAGATTTGAACTCCCGTCCGCCGCGGCGGATATGAGTCCTGTGCTCTAATTAGATATCAAATATAGTAAAACAAAAAAAGGCTTCCATTTCCGAAAGCCTTATGTAGCGAGAGGGAGATTTGAACTCCCGTCCGCCGCGGCGGATATAAGTCCTGTGCTCTAATTAGATATCAAATATAGTAAAACAAAAAAAGGCTTCCATTTCCGAAAGCCTTATGTAGCGAGAGGGAGATTTGAACTCCCGACCTCAGGGTTATGAATCCTGCGCTCTAACCAACTGAGCTACCTCGCCATTTATATATTAATGTTGTTTCAATTACTTCAATGAGTTTCTAACCTAGTAGAAATATTTTTTGATATTGATTTTTGAAATTAATGCCTATATTAAAGCACTTTCATCCGTCAAATGAATTAGTTGACAATCGTTTATTATCAACCCAGATAACCTCCCGTTCGAATGGGAATGCAAATATGAGGTCTTGTATTGTGAAATGCAAGTTGACGTTCTTTAAAAAAATGAATTTTTACATAGAGTAAAAACGATTACCATGGTTAAAAACAAGTTTGTGGCTGATTATCAAATCAATGCCTCCAAAAAAATAGTTTTCCACTATTTGAGTACTGCAAGTGGATTAGAGGAGTGGTTTGCCGATGAAGTGAAAATAAACGAGGATAAGAATTATATTTTCAATTTTGATGGCGAGGATCATTACGCTCGCCTAGCTTCTCAGCGAAGTAACTCACATGTGAAATTTGAATTTTACGACCCAAAAAGTCCTGATGAATCAGATCATGCTTATATAGAATTTAAGCTAGAAGAAAATGATCTTACGCAAACACTCTTTTTAAAAGTGATTGATTACTCGGATAGCTATGAAGACGATGAGCTAGTTGCGATCTGGGAAGGATTAATTGGGAGATTGAAAGATATTATAGGTGGGTAATCTCAATTCATTTTAGCAAATTTGAACTTCGACTCCAAGGCTTCGTATTTGCCTAGTGAGCAGTTTAAATAATGAAGAAACTAGATAAACTTATACTTGGGTCTTTTTTAGGCCCATTTTTATTGACTTTTATTGTCGTGGATTTTATCCTGTTGACTGTCAACATGCTGAAATATTTCGATGAGATTTTTGGTAAGGGACTGAGCTTCTGGATCTATGCTGAATTGATTGGGTACTTTGTGATTAGCATTTCCCCCATGGCATTGCCTCTTGCAGTGCTACTTTCCAGTTTAATGACTTTTGGCAATCTTGGAGAGCATTTTGAATTAACGGCTATAAAAAGCAGTGGGATCTCTCTATTGCGGGCATTAAGGCCAATTGGTGTGTTTGTGATTATTCTTTCCTTTGCTGCATACCTTTCCAACAATTACCTGGTTCCTAAGGTAAATCTGAAGACGTTTAGTTTGCTTTATGATATTCGAATGAAATCTCCGGCGTTGGATATAAAAGCTGGAGTGTTCTACGCAGGGATTCCTGGTTATAGTATTAAGGTCAATGAAAAAGTAGGTGAATATGGGCTCAAAGACATAATAATCTACAGCCATGCAGGTGGGTCTTCAGGAAATTTAAATATGACCCTTGCAGACTCGGGTAGGATGGAACCCTTTTTCAATGAAAATTACATGAAGCTTTCCTTGTTTCAAGGAATTAATTACAGTGAAGAAAGGCAAACAAGAGGTATTAAGGAAAAACCTGTAGAATTTAATAGAACTTCTTTCGATACAAATGAAATTGTATTTGACCTGAATAATACCTTTAAACTTAATAGAACAGCAGAAGATGCATGGTCAACGAATAGGTCAATCAAAAATATTTCACAAATAAAACTTGGGCTTGACTCTATTAGTACTTTATTGAATGACAAGCTTTATCAAAATTATCAAAGTACTGAAAGTATTTACCCCTTCTTCACGAGAGATAGAAAATTTGATCCTCCAGTTGATATTGCCCAACGTAAGTTTTTAGACGATTCAGTTAGGAAGGCAAAATTTGAAAAAGAAGAGGCTATAAAAGATTCCTTAGAGAATTTAAAGTTCAATGCCAAGAAGGATACAAGTGCTGTTTTGACTGATAATCCAGAAGCTAGGTTGCCAAGCCGCGCAGGTAAAGACTCAGCCATCACTTCAATTCAATCAATTAAAGTAAAGACTACATCTGTTCAAGATTCCCCTAATATTACGGCCAATACTAAAAGGCAAATAAAAGATCAACCTGCCGCACTGGATTCAGCTGTAATGCCTGAAGCTAAAGTAGCAGTAAAAGTAACTAGAACTGCTCCTCTTACCGATAAGGAAAAAAAGGAGATCGATTCCTTAGTGGAAGGTCGAGGAATAAAGTTAAGTGCCGTTAATATGGCATTGAATAATTCCAGAAGCCTGAAAAACAACTTTTCCATTCGCAAAACTGAAATAGATAATTATAAGAGAGACTACAGGAGATTCCAAATAGCATGGTATCAAAAATACACGCAAGCCTTCGCTTGCTTTGCAATGTTTTTGATTGGCGCACCACTTGGCGCAATTATTAAAAAAAGGTGGACTAGGCATGCCTGTATTAGTATCTATTATTTTCTTTATCGTTTACTATATGCTTACCATAACAGGGGAGAAGTGGGCCAAAGAAGGGCTAACTGATCCATTATTTGGAACTTGGTTTTCAATATTGTGTTTACTTCCCTTCGGATTATTCTTTATAAGACAAGCAAGAAAAGACTCCAGGCTATTCGAACCTGACTTCTATTTGAGCATGTGGAAAAGTGTTCAAAACAGAATTAAAGTTCTTCGTTCAAAAGCGAATTAAGCTTTCATATTCTTAAAATATATCTTACCTTTGTGGTTGTTTTACAAAATTTAGCTAAACATGTATTTATCCTCAGAGATTAAAGAAGAGTTATTTAAGAATCATGGACGGTTAAAATCTGCTACTGACACAGGATCTCCTGAGTCTCAGATTGCCCTCTTTACACACAGAATCAAGCATTTGACTGAGCATTTGAAGTCAAATAAGAAGGATCACTCCTCAAGACTTGGTTTATTGAAGCTAGTAGGTAAGAGAAGAAGCCTATTGGATTATCTTCACAAGAAAGAAATCGAGCGATACAGATCAATCATCGCCGAGCTAGGAATCAGAAAATAACCAATCTAGTAAGGTTCTCTTGAGTGAGAACCTTACTTTTTTATTTTTAAGGTTATACCGAAACTTTTACCACTTACGACGCAAACTAACAATTATTTATGTTACCGAATTTAATCACCAAGACCATCACGCTTGAAGATGGCAGAGAAATTATAATAGAAACCGGTGCATTGGCTAAACAAGCTGATGGATCAGTAGTAGTGAAGATGGGTAAGGCTATGCTTTTGGCTACAGTAGTATCCAAGAAGGAAGCTGGAGAAGGGGTGGACTTTTTACCTATGTCAGTTGATTACCAAGAGAAGTTTGCTTCCTCAGGAAAGATCCACTAGGTTTTTTGAAGAGAGAAGGAAGACTTTCCGATTACGAGATTTTGATTAGCCGTATTGTAGATAGAGCTATTCGCCCAATTTTCCCAGATGATTATCACGCAGATACTCAGATCGCCATTACCTTAATAAGTGGTGATGAGGATGTGCTTCCAGATGCACTAGCAGGTCTTGCGGCTTCTGCTGCTTTAGCAGTTTCTGATATACCTTTCAATGGTCCTATCTCTGAAGTTCGTGTAGCTAAAATTGATGGTAAATTGAAAATTAATCCTTCTCCTTTGGAGTTGGAAAAAGCTTCTTTGGAATTTATAGTTGCAGGATCACTTGATTTTATCCTAATGGTAGAAGGTGAAGCTGACGAGATTCAGGAAGAAGAAATGCTAGAAGCGATGCAATATGCTCATGAGGAAATCAAGAGACATTGCCAGGCTAAATCGAGTTGACAAAGCTTGTAGGTAAAGAAGTAAAAAGAGAATACAATCACGAGAAGTCTGATCCAGCTCTTTTCGATAAAATGAGAGCAGAAGTTTACGACAAGCTTTATGCTTCTGTAGGCAAACTTATTGCTAATAAATCTGAGCGTTCTGCTTTAATTAAAGAAATTAAGGAAGAGTTCGTAGCTAGCTTAGGTGAAGATCACGGATACGAAGCAAGCCTTATTGGTCCATATTTCAGTAAGATCCATAAGGAAGCTGCTAGAAACTTGACTTTGAATGAGAAGAAAAGATTGGATGGTAGAAAATTGGACGAAGTAAGACCTATTTGGTCGGTCGTTGATTATTTACCTTCTGCTCACGGATCTGCAGTGTTTACCAGAGGTGAAACACAATCATTGACTACTTGTACATTGGGTACTAAGATGGACGAGATGATGGTAGATGGTGCGACTATCTCAGGATACAACAAATTTTACCTTCACTATAATTTCCCTGGCTTCTCTACAGGTGAAGTAAAACCTAACAGAGGTCCAGGAAGAAGAGAAGTGGGTCATGGTAACCTTGCCATGAGAGCTTTGAAAAAAGTACTTCCTCCTGTTGAGGAGAATCCATATACCATCCGTATCGTTTCTGACATTTTAGAATCTAACGGTTCATCTTCTATGGCAACCGTTTGTGCGGGTTCATTGGCATTGATGGATGCAGGTATACCTATCAAATCTGCTGTAACTGGTATCGCTATGGGGATGATCTCTGATGCGAAAACTGGTAAATATTCTATCCTTTCAGATATTTTGGGAGACGAAGATCATCTAGGTGATATGGATTTCAAGGTAACTGGAACTTCTAAAGGGATCACTGCTTGTCAGATGGACTTGAAAGTAGAAGGATTGGATTACTCAGTTTTGAAAGAAGCTTTGCTTCAGGCAAAAGAAGGTAGACTTCATATTTTGGATGAAATCACCAAGACTCTTGCAGCTCCTAAGGCAGAATTGAAGCCTCATACGCCAAGATCTTTCATCATGATGATTCCAAAGGAATTGATTGGTGCGGTGATTGGACCAGGTGGTAAGGTGATTCAGGAAATCCAGAAGGATACTGGAGCTACTATTGTCATTGAAGAAGTTGATAATCAGGGTAAAATCAATATTTTCTCTGCAAATCAAGATAAACTTAATGCTGCTCTTTCCCGCATCAAAGCAATCGTAGCGCAACCTGAAATTGGAGAGACTTATACTGGAAAAGTAAAAAATATTCAACCTTTTGGCGCCTTTGTGGAATTTATGCCGGGTAAGGATGGTTTACTACATATCTCGGAGATCAAGCATGAGCGTGTAGAAACTATGGACGGTGTGCTTGAGCCAGGAAGAAGAAATACAGGTTAAATTGATCGATGTCGATAAGAAGACTGGTAAGTTTAAACTTTCAAGAAAGGCTTTATTGCCAAAACCTGAGAAACCAGCATCTAATTCATAAGGTTAATCGAAACAATTGATTAATTTGATTCTTATAATATATTAAAATTCACAAATCATATTCCTGAATGAGGCAGCTAAAGATTAGCAAACAGATTACCAACAGAGAAAGTCAGTCCCTGGATAAATATCTTCAAGAGATTGGAAAAGTTGACCTGTTGACAGCAGATGAAGAAGTAGTTCTGGCCAAGAGAATTAGAGAAGGTGACCAATTGGCACTGGAAAAATTGACCAAAGCCAACCTTCGATTTGTAGTATCAGTTGCCAAGCAGTACCAAAACCAAGGACTTTCTTTGGGAGATTTGATCAATGAGGGAAACCTTGGTTTGATCAAAGCTGCGCAGCGATTTGATGAAACTCGTGGATTTAAATTCATTTCTTATGCCGTTTGGTGGATTAGACAATCTATCCTTCAGGCACTTGCAGAGCAGTCAAGAATTGTTCGTCTTCCATTGAACAGAGTAGGTTCATTGAATAAGATCAGCAAGACTTTCAGCGAGCTTGAGCAGAAATTTGAGCGTGAACCATCTCCAGAAGAATTGGCAGAGGTTCTAGAAGTGACTGCTAACGAGGTTGTTGATACCATGAAGATTTCTGGTCGTCACGTATCTATGGATGCACCATTCGTGCAAGGTGAAGAAAATAGCCTATTGGACGTTTTGGAAAATGACGGTGATGAAAAGCCAGATGACGGATTGATGAATGATTCCCTTCGTAAGGAGGTTCAAAGAGCACTTTCTACGTTGACACAAAGAGAGGCTGATGTAATCACGCTTTACTTTGGTCTCAACGGAGAGCATGCCATGACTTTGGAAGAAATTGGAGAGAAATTCAATCTGACCAGAGAGCGAGTAAGACAAATCAAAGAGAAGGCAATCCGCCGTCTGAGACATACATCCCGTAGTAAGACGCTGAAACCTTACCTCGGATAAGATAGCACACAAAACACAGGGGGTTAATAGCCCCCTTTTTTTATACCATCTCTTTTGACCAGTTCATTGTAGTAATTTATTCTATGACTTAAGTCAAATCCTTAGGGAATTTTAACAATATGCAACTTTGTTACTAGGAGAGAATTCGTAAAATTTGCCCGATTTAATATTAACTATTAATGAAACCAGAAATTGAAAAAGTAAAAGTTTTGATCATTGGATCAGGACCGGCAGGTTATACTGCAGCGATATATGCTTCAAGAGCAGGACTTTCTCCTGTATTGTATACCGGTGCACAGCCAGGTGGTCAACTGACCATTACTAATGATGTCGAAAATTATCCCGGGTATCCAAATAGTATCACTGGACCGGAGATGATGGAAGACTTTAGAAAACAAGCCGAACGATTTGGTACTCAGGTGAGATATGGCTTGGCCACAAGTGTGGATTTCACTACCAAACCTCATACGGTCATTATAGATGAGCAGGTAACTATTCATGCGGATACTGTTTTAATATCCACAGGGGCCTCTGCTAAATGGTTAGGAATAGAAAGTGAAACTCGACTCAATGGCAAGGGGGTTTCTGCCTGTGCAGTTTGCGATGGGTTTTTCTTCAGAGGTCAGGAAGTTGCAATAGTTGGAGCAGGGGATACTGCATGTGAAGAAGCTTCTTACCTTTCCAATATTTGTAGTAAAGTTTACATGCTTGTGCGTAAGGACGAGATGCGTGCATCTCAAATCATGCAAAAACGTGTGATGAACAATCCAAAGATTGAAATCCTCTGGAATACTGAGACAGATGAAATACTGGGCGAGGATGAGGTAAATGGCCTTAGAATCTTTAACAATAAAACTGGAGAAAAATCAGAAATCGCCATTTCTGGCTTCTTTGTTGCTATTGGACATCAACCAAACACCGGTATATTCAAAGATTATATTCATATGGATGAAGCCGGGTATATCAAAACTATCCCAGGAAGTACAAAAACCAACATCGAAGGCGTTTTTGCTTGTGGAGATGCTCAAGATAACATCTACAGGCAAGCAGTCACTGCGGCAGGCACAGGTTGTATGGCTGCTTTGGATGCTGAGCGATATTTGGCTGAGTTCGAGAATGATTAAACCCAATAGATGAGGTACTCAATCCTATTTGTAGTCTTTTGTTTAAATCTGAGCATTGGCGCTTTAAATGCCAATGCTCAAATTTTTCCTAAGATTATCAAGAAAAATAATATTACGCAATCTACTGGATCAGGCCAGGAGAGGAGGAATATAGAGCTTAGAGGGTTTGATCAGGAATCTTACCTTAGGACATTATCTTCAGTCACTGATTCCATTATTTTTGAAAATAACGTAAATCTCGGAAGAGTAAGGTCTATTATTAGTGAGGACCAGGATATCATGATTTGGGCACCCACAAATCAGTTGATAAAAGTCTCTGAGCAAATCCAAATTGATAGTATCTGGGTTACCGCTTTTGAGTATTACTCTTCCTGGGATTCTAATAAAATTGATATTTATAATTTTGATCCAAAGACATTTTCGGATACTGTAAATATTCGTCTTTACGATGAGTTTTTTGGATACAATTGGAAAATGCCCCTCGAAACTACTCCCATCACTTCATCCTATGGGTATAGATGGAGGAGATGGCATTATGGGACAGATTTGGATCTAAACACTGGGGATCCTGTCTATAGTGGTTTTGATGGCATAGTCCGGATAAAATCTTACGATAGGTACGGGTATGGATACTATATAGTTATCCGACATAAAAATGGCTTGGAAACTCTTTATGGTCATTTATCCAAACAACTAGTCGATGTTGGCCAAGAAGTAAAAGCAGGTGATTTAATTGCGAAAGGTGGTAATACTGGTAAAAGTACCGGTTCGCATTTGCATTATGAGCTTCGCTACCGAGGTTTAGCCTTCGATGCAGAAAAAGTATATGATTTTCCTGAGTACAAAATCCGGGATCAAAATTATTTGATAACTCCTGCGCTTTTTGGTAACATAGTTCAAGCCAGAACAAACGCATATCACAAAGTTAAAAAGGGAGAAAACCTGGGATCCATTGCCAGAAAATATGGTGTTTCAGTCAGTACATTAACTAGACTAAATGGGATCTCAACTCGCACAATATTAAGAATAGGACAGAACCTCCGGGTTCGCTAGCCAAAGTAGAAAATGACAAAGCTGGATATTTTAGTTTTTGCAGCACATCCTGATGATGCAGAACTTGGCTGCTCTGGAACTATCGCAGCCCATGTGGCACTAGGCCATAAAGTAGGGATAGTTGATTTTACGCAGGGAGAAATGGGGACACGTGGAACTCCACAGCTTAGGCTTCAGGAGGCTGATGCTGCCGGTAAAATTCTTCAATTATCTGCAAGAGAAAATTTAGGTTTTAAGGACGTTTATTTCCAAAATGATGAGTTTCATCAAATGAAATTGATCGAAATGATCAGAAAATATAGACCTGAAATTGTTTTGGCTAATGCAGTAATGGACAGACATCCGGACCATGGAAAAGGTTCTAGTTTAGCCTCCACAGCATGCTTTATGAGTGGGCTACGAAAGATTGAAACTTATTTAGATGGTGAAGTTCAAGAAGCTTGGAGACCAAAATTTGTCTATCACTATATTCAGAATAACTACATCGAGCCAGATTTTGTAATGGATATTACTCCATATTGGCAGACTAAAATAGATAGTATCCTTGCTTTCCAATCACAGTTTTACGATCCAACGAGTGAAGAACCTGTAAGTTTTATTTCCGATCCGGAGTTTCTACCATTCATAGAAGCAAGAGCCAGAGAATTTGGTCATAAAATTCTAGTGAAATACGGTGAAGGATTTACTGTGGAACGGATGATAGGCACCGATAATCTTTTCGATTTGAAATAATTAAGGAGCAAGTCTATTTAGAGACCATTCCCCATCCACTAGTTCGTATTTAATTCTATCATGAAGTCGACTAGGCCTTCCTTGCCAGAATTCCATAGCATTTGGCATTAGTCTATAGCCTCCCCAGTGCGGTGGACGAACGATGGCTTTTCCCTCAAATTGCTTTTGAATTTCTAGTTGGCGTTCGTTGATAGTTTCTCTAGAGCTAATTTTTTGACTTTGCGGGGACACCCAAGCTCCGATTTGTGAACCTATAGGTCTTGAGAAAAAATAAGTATCTGACTCTTCCTCAATCACTTTTTCTACTTTTCCTCGTACCCGTACCTGACGCTCTAGTTCAGGCCAAAAAAATGTTAAAGACGCAGCATTGTTGTTTTCAAGTTCTTTTCCTTTCTCGCTAGTATAGTTGGTAAAAAATACAAAACCAGTATCTACTCCCTTTAATAGCAAAATTCTAGCATTTGGAGCGCCATCCAAACCAATTGTTGATACAGTCATTGCATTAACTTCTAGAACTTGAGCATATAAAGCTTCTTCAAACCATGCTTTGAATTGAACGATTGGATCTATGTTTACATCACTGATATCCAAAGATTTAATAGTGTAGTCTTTACGTATTGCTGAGATGTTCATAGCTGGTTTAGTATCAATTAATTCTTAGATATAAAATTACCATAGCCATTGCATTTAAAAAATTATGATCTATATTTTTCAAGAATTTAGAATTTAGATGCGAATGATTAAAGATGAACAACGTAACCCTAAGGCTGGTGATCTTTTAATTTCCGAGCCATTTTTGCAAGACGAAAATTTTGTTCGCTCTGTGGTTTTACTTTGTGAACATTCCGAAGAAGGTAGTTTTGGCCTTATTATCAACAAACCTTCAATACTTAAATTGGGAGAACTTGTAGAAGCATTGGAGTTTTTAGATAAAGAAGTCTTCGTAGGAGGACCAGTAGAGCAAAATACACTGCATTTCATTTATGTCGGAGAAAAGGCATTAGAGGGCAGTATTTCATTGGGAGAAAATATATGGTGGGGAGGAGATTACGATTCCTTGGTAGAAAAATTAAAGTTAGGTTTAATTGACCATGATTCAGTCAGGTTCTATTTAGGGTATAGCGGATGGGGTTCTGAGCAATTAGATGAAGAGTTATCCGATGAGACCTGGATTATCTGTAGGGAAAATCTTGATGAACAAACCTTCAACTTTACCCCGGAAGAACTCTGGAAAAACCTGCTTAAAAATATGGGAGGGGAGTTTAAGGTAATAGCAAATTATCCTCTTGATCCAAGATTAAATTAGGCAAAATCCCTACTTTTGCCCATATTGCCGCTTAATAGTACTGTTTTTATGACTGATAAAAGTAATGATTTGTCCGACAAGGACAAGGTGACTCAAGCCTCCAATTCTGAAGAGGTGAAGGGTATCGAAAAGGAAATTAAATCTGAAACTAAGGAAGAATCTCCGGATGATAGGATACCTGAACCTACTTCAAAGGTAGATTCAAAACCAGAGAACGACTCGGAAGCTGAATTGACCACGGAATCTTTAGAGGCTGTGGAAGAAGAGACTACGGAAGCTCCTATAACTGCTGTCAACGACCCTGTATCAGCGGAGCCGACGCCCTCAACTGAACCTACTGATGAAGGACAAGTAGATGATGTAACGGAACAGACGGATTCAGAATCCGAAGAGAGTGATTCTGAGGATGAAGATGACGATCATCATGAAGAGGAGATCGAGGTATCTACACTGTCCAAAATAGAACTTGTGGCTTTGCTAAAAAGCAAAGTGAAACAGGAGAATATTTATAGAATTGATAAGCTTGTCCATGAAATCAAGGCAGCTTTTGATGAATATACACATAAGGAGAAGGATGAAGCGCTAGAGAAATTTAAAGCTGAAGGTGGCTCGGAAGACGATTTTGACTTCGGTCCAAGCGACGAAGAAAAGGAATTCAATACCTATTATTACGAATATCGCCATCAAATAGGAGCGCTTCGCAAAGAAGCTGAGAAGAAAAAAGAATCCAACTTGGCGGCAAAGACTGAATTGCTAAATAAACTCAGAGATCTTGTAGATGGAGAGGAAACTACTTTAAGTATGGCTACTATAAAAGCCTTACAAGAAGAGTGGAAAAGCATCGGTCAAGTTCCAGCTTCGCAAAATCGAAGTCTCTGGGCTAGTTACAATGCTTTAATGGATCGCTTTTATGACAATAGAAGTATCTATTTTGAATTAAAGGAACTTGATCGCAAGAAAAATCTTGAAAGTAAATTGGAGCTTGTAGATAAAGCTATTGCATTGAAAGATGTAAAAGATCTTAAAGATGCAATCAAGGCATTGAATGAGCTGCACGAGGAGTTTAAACATATTGGTCCAGTTCCTAGGGAGGAGCAGGAGGCATTATGGCAGAAATTTAAAGCTGCTTCTGATGCAGTTTATGATCGTAGAAAGGATTTCTATGAAGGTCAAAAAGAAGTTTTTAAAGCCAATCAAGATCAAAAAGAAGCTCTAATTGAGTCATTAAAACCATTTGCTGAGTTTAAAGCTGATAGAATTCGTGATTGGAATACCAAGACTAAGGAGATCTTGGAAATTCAGAAAAATTGGGAAAAAATAGGTCCAGTTCCTAGAGAGGCCGGAAGAGATATCAACAAATCCTTTTGGGCTTCTTTCAAACAATTCTTTCACAACAAGAATTTGTTCTTTAAAGAACTTGATGAAATTAGAGCAACAAACCAAGCTAAAGCAGAGGAGTTAATTACAAAAGCAGAAGAACTAAAAGACACTACAGATTGGCAGAATACAGCCAATGCCTTAGTGAGACTTCAGCAAGATTGGAAAAAGCTAGGTCCAACCCCTGAAAAGAGTAGAGATAGTCTATATAAGCGCTTTAAACTTGCTTGTGATACTTTCTTTGACAACAGAAGAGAATCAAATAAGCAGTCCAATGCCGAGTTTGAGGAGAATCTTGCAAGCAAGCAGGCTCTGTGCAAGCAAATCACTGAGGCGGCTGAAAAGGGAGAAGTGTCTGAGGAAGAATTGACCAAATTAGTAGGGGAGTTCAATGATCTTGGATTTGTGCCAAGAAAATCAATGAAGGAGATACAGGCTCAATTCAAAACAGCTGTAGACCTTTACTTAGAAAAACTAAGTCCTGAGGGTGCTGGAAGAGAAGAATTCTTGTTTAGGTTAAATCTGAACAGACTTCAATCGGATCCTAACGCTGTGAAGACGCTTAATAAAAAGGAACACGGTATACGTAAGCAAATTTCTGAATTGGAGAATAACATTACATTGTGGAAAAACAATTTAGAATTCTTTGCTGCCTCAAAGACTGCAGATAAATTGAAAGATCAGTTTGATCTTAAGATTCAGAAAGCAGAAGAAGAGATCGAAAAGTTGAAGAGTAAGCTGTCAATTTTAAGGGAGTTTTAAATTTTTCTCACTCAGAATAAGGAAGATAGGATTTTTCTTTTCTGAGGGTTTGGAGCGAATAAAGTGAACGCCTATATTTGCATCACAATAACGGAATAAGCCTCCTTAGCTCAGCTGGTAGAGCAACTGACTTGTAATCAGTAGGTCATTGGTTCGATCCCGATAGGAGGCTCAAAAAGGGAAACAGAAATGTTTCCCTTTTTGTATTTTAGGAGGACAAAGCTCCACTGATATGATTTTTGAATACGTACTTTACACTAAGAAATTGGATCAGTCGGAATATCTGGGGAGCAGATTTATTCACGCATAGATATTAGATAGTCTGAACAGGAAGAATTCAATGTTAGTGACACCTCTGAACTGAGCCCTGAATGCTTTTATTTTTGCATTGAATGATTCTGCTGATGCATTTGTACTCCTGTTTTCAAAGAAATTCAGAATGGAAGTGTAGTGATTCTGTATGGTTTTGGACACGGTATTGAATGATTTGAAGCCCGCTTCTTCCACTTCATTGTACCAATGAGCCAGCTTGGTGAAGGCGACACCTTTTAGCTTGCTTGTTTGATAGATCCTTGCCAGAGATCTCGATAGTTTGTAGGCTTTTTCCAGATCAGGGTAGCGCCGGAAGAGAATCTCGGCCCTATGTGCCTGCGATATTGTCCAATTTATCTTCTCCTTTGAAAAGCAGGTATCTGCTTCTGGCTAACAGTTGTTTTTCGGTATCACCATTTTCGAGCTTGTGTGGAATAAATGTTTTTTTACACTCTCTACTGAGCTCCATTTCCTTGTTCTCCTGTTCAATAGCTTCCCATCTGTGGGCGATTCTCATTTCCTGAACTGCGTCATAGACCAGTTTCTGGACATGAAACCGGTCAGTGACCAATTGGGCTTTGGGAAAACTACGGCGTACGATCTTTTCCATACTGGCGGCCATATCCAGTGTTACTTCCTCTACCTTTTTCCGTTTATTCTCGGGTAGTTGCCTGAGAACAACATTCACTGTTTCACTTTCAGTCCCTTTTATCATGGCAACCAGAGCTCCCTTCTTACCTTTTGCTGCTTTATTGGTCAGGACAGTATACAGTTCTCCTTGAGAGAGGGCTGTTTCATCAATGCTGAGATGTGTTCCCAGATTTTCAGGAAAAAGAATCCAGTCTTTAGCATGTGGGCGTTGTTGCCAAGAATCCAGGAAGTTGCTCAGATGGAAAACGTATTGATGCTCAAGGGTTTTTCCGTTTCACCTGGAAGTTATCCGCTAGGCTTTTGCAACTTACCGGCGATGAATCCAGTCGTTCCTTTTTAAAAAAAGCGCGAATTCCTCTGTCATCCGCGTACCATTTGCCACCAAGCTCCAATCTCTACTCACATTCTTTCCTGTCTCTTCATTGAGCCACTTCCTCCTCTTAATATTCAGAAAACAGGCTTTACCGCGCAACGGGAAATCCTGAATACTTACCTCATCATAAAAACCCTTTGAGGTGAGTTTTGACCCCTGAAGATGCTCGGGATGAATATTGAGCTCTTCCAAATAAATGTGGTAAGCATTGTCTTTGAGTCCCGCTGAAGTAACCTTGAAAAATTCAAGCAGGCCCTGAGGCAAAAGCAAGCTGAGGTAGTCCTTTTCTTCCAATTCTTTTTTTAGCAAAGAAAATGGATTGTGTCAATTCCCCCAACTTTTAGGACTGATCCGAAATTCGATCAATTTCATATTGCTCAGACTGAAGATCTAGACAAAAGAGTCGAAGATCAGATACAGATACATTTCATTCGTCTTCAACTTAATTCATAAATGATTGGATGTTCTGATTTAGCGAATGAAGCTCTTTTAAAGCTTAATTTAGCATTCTAGGTGGTTACCTATATTGGCAATTATAATTCATCGATTATTATTCTTTTATACATCTCAAATAATAGCCTGGCAATTCTTGAGAAGGAGAAAAATAGGCAGCATTAGAAGTTGAAACGAAAATTTTAGAGTCCTCTGAAAGATCTGAAATACCCACAGTTATTATATCTCCGGACCGTTCTGTGGTAGATGTCCAGAAAGAAGCGATTAGCCCTTTTGATCCAAAATATCCAGCAATGTATCTTTCACCTTCAGGAAGTGCATTAAAGCCACTTGAATTGGTTCCAGATTTATTAAGCCAGTACTCCGTGCTTTTAAGTTTTTTACCTGCTTCAAATGTGCCTCCATTGAAAATAAACAAGTCATTCCAATCAGATATACTAGGGATTTTCCAGTCTTTTGGAGCTAATCCTCTTGGGTCAACTATGGCGAAGTAATTATAGATAAGTCCATAAATCTCTCCATTTTGATCTAAATCTTCATAATAAGACCAAGCCGGAATTTGGTTTAAATAAGCATCTTCCCAATCCACTTGGTTAGTGGCCTGGAAGAGATCATCTCCATTTTTGAATTTCTTTACCTCCAGATTTTTTTTCATCCAAATCTGATTACCTATTTCTATACCATTTTCTGGTATTCCTGAAAGATTTGGATCTTCCGGCTCTTGACAAGAAAATAGTAGTAGAAAAATTAAAGTCAATGAAAGTAATTTGGACATCAGCAAAGATTAGGGAGTCAAACGTTCTTATTTAAACGATTTTGAATTGATTCATTTTCCTTTTTTCTAAACAATACTCAGCAAGAATCTCTGGATTCAATTCTGTTTCTTGTAGTTAGATTTTTTGCCTAGTAGATTTTTGCTATAAAGGGAAGGGCAAACTTTAAGTATAGATAAGATACCGAATATTCTTGTAATACCTTAATTGCTAATGTGTTATTTGACTTACTCTTATAATATTAGAAGAAATCGAGGTATAAATTCAAATTCACAGGTAATGTTTTCAGTATATTGAATGATTAAAACCTAAAACCACACAATTGCGCATGAAATCAACTAAACTCGTATTGGTAAGCATAATGTTTATGCTATCGCTAAGCTTTGTAATTGCAGCTTCCATTTCTTCTCCTGAATTTTTTGAAGGCAAATGGAATGTATTAATAAAAGGAACTCCTGAAGGAGATGCTGTAATCCCTATTCGATTTGAGACAATTGATGGGAAAACCACTGGTTATTTCTTTGAAGAAGGAGCCACTGAAGAGAAAAAAATGACCTCCGCTTCAATTAATGGAGATGTTATTAATACTGCCTTTACTATTAGCGGCTATGATGTTACTTTATTTTTGAAAAAAGTAGACGCTGACTATGCTAAAGGAGATCTTTTGGGGATGTTTGATGCTGAAGGAACAAGAGTGAAAGAAGAAAGTAGGTAAAGTGTAGAATTAAGCTAAAAACACTTTATCAAGTGGGTATGAAAAAGGTGATAGATTAATCTGTCACCTTTTTGCTTGTAAGCAATTGCATTCAATAATTTTTTTAGTACTACTAAGGCAGTTAAATTTTCTAGAAAGCCCAAAATCATCCTTAATTTTTCTAGAGAATGAATTATTGCATATTCGAGGGATCCACCACTAAATGTCCAGGAATATTTAATTTCTGAGGGTAGAAGAAAATTTGAATTTAGTCATCAATTAAAATATGATAAACTTGAATTATGACTGAATTATGATTACTTATGGCGTAATATCTATTAAAAAATAGAGTAAGTCAGATAGAACCTATGAAAAAACCATTGCAGAAATCAAAAATTCCCAGTAACAAAGTTTTTGTTATAAGGGAATTGCGAGAGTCTTATTTGGATAAATATTGGCACTCTCATGAAGAATATCAATTAAATGTAATTTTGAAGGGTAGAGGTACTCGCTACATTGGAGATCACATGAAGCCTTTCAAAGAAGGTGACTTAGTTCTTACTGGTCCAAATCTCCCACATGTATGGAGAAGTGATAACGCATATTTTGACCCGGCAAATGGGTTGGATACCCATGATATTGTGATTTATTTCCCTGAAAGTTTCTTAGGTAAAGATGCTTTGCAAAAAGAAGAGTTTGAAGAAATAGCTAAACTACTTGCCAGGGCGGATAGAGGTCTAGAAGTTACCGGGCAAACCAATAAAAAGGTGATGAAAATGATGAAAGAGTTGGTTCATCTCAAGGGCGGCGCCAGTATTATTGGACTTTTAGAGATTCTGGATGTTTTAGCCCACAGCTCCGAATTGCATCCAATCACCAATACAGATTATAAGAGCAATTACAGAGCACATGAAAAGGATAAGATCTCCGAGATACTGGAATATGTCCTTAAAAACTTCAAGGAGAAAATTACACTGAGTGATGTTGCATCCATAGCTAATATGTCTGAAAGTGCTTTTAGCCGATATTTTAAAACACGGGTTAATAAATCTTTCTCCGATTTTGTAGGAGATGTGCGTATCAGCAATGCGCGCAAGTTGCTTCAGGATGAAGACTTGAACATTAGTCAGGTTTGCTATGAAAGTGGTTTCCCAACCTTATCCAATTTCAATAAGCAGTTTAAAGATAGAATTGGCAAAACTCCTATGGCTTATAAAAAGGACTTTATTGAGCCTATGTAAAAGAACTAGGTTTGCTTAGTGCATTTGATTAAATACAAATTATCCCCTCTAAACTCGATCAAAATGCCCCATTACCTCATCTATAAAGGACAGACTAATTGGGAAAGATTGACCTTCTAGGATCAACTGATGTCGTTCAGCTTTATCTACCAATTCAGAGTTGACGATGTAAGAGCGATGTGTACGGATAAAAAAAGAGGGGAGTTCCTTCTCTATTTCAGCTAATGTGATCCTGCTGATCAGCTTTTCAGTTCTCAGGTGAAAGGTCACATAATTACCAGTAGCTTCGCAGCAGAACAGGTCTTTGAACTTTACTTTGATTTGACCTTCTGAGGTTTTAATATAGATAAACTGCTGCCTATTTCTGGGTTGTAATTGTTGCCATTCCTGAGCCTTTTGGCAGGCTTTAAGAAATCTAACTAAGCTAAATGGTTTCAATAAATAGTCGATTGCATCTAACTCAAAGCCTTGCACGGCATAGTCTGAATAGGCTGTAGTGAAGATCACCTGTGTTTCCTTCGGTAAAAGTGCCGCTAATTCCACTCCTGAAATATCAGGCATATTGATGTCTAAGAAAATCAAGTCTACAGAATTGGCTTTTATATATTCTAAACCTTCTACAGCATCGGTAAAAGTGATACTAAGTTCCAAAAATGGAACTTTGGAAGCATGAGATTTTATTACTTCCAATGCCATGGATTCGTCGTCAATTGCTATTGCTCTAATCATATCAACTTAGTTGTACAGAAAAGTGTACAAAGTGCTCTGTATCGTTTGCTACGATGGTTAAGTTATGCTTTTGTGGGTAAAAATGGGCCAGCCTGCTTTTGACATTTTCTAACCCTATCCCTGATTCGTCCCGTGGATCTTCAGTTAGTTTTTTGGGATGAATACTATTGACCACATCAAGATGCACAGAGCCCTGCAGACATCTTAGATTGATCTTGATCCAAGATTTGCTTTTCGTGCTAATTCCATGTTTGAACGCATTCTCCACATAAGGAATCAAAAGCATGGGAGCAATGCTGCCTTCACAGATATCGTCTGACAATTTAATCTCCACATCCAAATTAGATTCGTTTTTGAAACGTAACATCTGTAGATCAAGGTAATTTCTCAAGTAATCTATTTCCCTTGTCAGAGGAATTTTATCCATCTGATTTTCATGAAGCATAAAGCGCATCATATCACCCAGTTTCTGTATACCGTCAGACGTTTTCTCCGCATTTTCCATCAATGCAGCTCCGTAAAGTGTATTTAAGGCGTTGAAAAGAAAATGTGGATTGATCTGAGATCTTAGGAAGCTGAGGTTGGCAGTGCTTTGATTGACTTGTACGGAAAGTGTGTCAATTTTTCCTCTATAATCATCATACTTACTGAATACTATATTGGAAAGTGGAAATACAATTAAAATCAATGCAGCGATCATTCCAACCCCAAGAAGGATAATTTCTGGGACATTGTTCTCCGCAGCTATAATTACAAATATCAGGAAAATCAGGATCAACAGACCCCACAAGAACCAACGATAAGCTTTGAAATTACCTTTTAATTTATTTCTGTAAAGCAGGTAGTAATTATAAAGTACAAAGAAGGCTATCCCTGAATTATCAAAAGTAGAATAAACAAAATTGCCTCATTAACGAAAATTTGGGAGACAAATAGGAATACTCCAAGAAATATAAAAATCATAAATAAACGGATTCCATTATATAGCTGAAAATCCTTAAACATTGGAGGTAAAAACATTTTCCGTAACAGATTAGCAATCACCAAATAAACTGAGTACAGCAGAATCACACTTAGATAGAAACGAAAAAAACGTTCGGCACCCAAATTATTTATCGCTGCACATGTGCCAGTTAACGCACCGGTAATAAGCATGGTAAGCAGGGAGAAAAGAATCAGATGTAAAACATTTTTATCTTTTAGGTACTTAGGAATTATAATTAGATGCATCACATAAAAGCCAGCATATAGAACTATTGGTAGTACAACTATCCCAAAGAATTGTGCTATAGGCTCTCTATGGGTTGACATCGCAAAAACGATATTCGTCAACACTATTATCAAAAAAACGAAGGTGGATATCCACCATTCTACATCTCTAAATACTAATCTTTTTGATTTCATATATCACTAATTATAAACATGTTAGATTACCTTGATTCAATTGGATTTGTCTTAATGTTCAAAGTAACCTTTTCCGAATCCTCCTTCACAGGTCTGCCGTCTGAAAACATCAGCATGATATTGTAAATAAGCGCTAAAAGGATCAGCAAATAAAAGACTTTCTTGGTGTTCATTAATTCTCTTCCTAATTGATAAGACAAGAGTAGTGGTACAAAAAAGTCTTTACAAAAGTATGTGACGAAATGGGGAGTTTGTGGGATGAATAAGAATTTTGGATTATGTAAATACGATTTTAGCGTTCGTTGATGGGTAGCTATTGTTATATAATTCTACGATTATCAGCATTCACTATTGAGCTTTGATCCTCAAAAAGAGAGCATAAGGACTACTGAATATAGAATTAGTGTGTGCTAGAATGGGTTTTGGAGCAAATTAATGTCCCATATACTTGGAAGGACAAAATACACCATCAAGGTTACCAGAATGATTGAGATCACATTCAGCCAAAAACCAGCTTTAACCATATCCTTCATTTGCAGATAGCCAGATCCAAAAACAACTGCATTTGGAGGGGTTGCCACAGGTAGCATAAATGCACAGCTTGCAGCTAGCGTTGCTCCAACCATCAATCCAAAAGGATGTAAATCAAGCTTCACTGCTACTGATGCAAGTATTGGAAGCAACATGGATGCGGTGGCCACGTTTGATGTCACTTCAGTAAGGAAGTTGACAGAAGCTACGATAATCAGTAGCAAAAGTAAAAAGGAAATACCTTCTATTAACGTAAATCGAGTTCCTATCCATTCTGCCAATCCAGTTTCTTTGAATCCAGCTGCCAAAGCTAGCCCACCACCGAAAAGGATCAATACCCCCCAAGGAATGCGCTCTGCAGTTTTCCAGTCTAGTATGCGTTCACCATCTTTTGAGGAAGGAATAATAAATAACGCTATTACACCAATCAACACAATAATCGTATCGTCCAAGCCAGGCAAAAATTGCTGCAATAAGAAAGATCTACTAATCCAAGCAAAACAAACCAAACCGAAAATACTCATTACAATTTTTTCTTCATAGGTGATTTTACCTAAGGCAGTTAGCTGTGTTTTTATAATGCTTTTTCCATCACTCAAACTAAAACGGGAGGGTAGAGGGTTGGAAAAATTTACCAGATAGTACCAGCATATAAAAAGCATTACTGCAGACAAAGGCAAGCCGAACAACATCCATTCATTAAAACCAATCTCATATCCATATAGATCAGAAACTACACTCGCTAAAATGATATTAGTTGGCGTTCCAATCAATGTAGCGACTCCTCCGATGGATGCACTATAGGCAATTCCAAGCATTATAGCTTTACCGAGATTTTCAGAAATGGCTAGTTTGGATGAGCCAAGTTGATCTTTAAACTGATTTACCACAGCCAAGCCAATAGGCAACATCATAAGAGAAGTTGCTGAATTGGAGATCCACATCGAAAGGATTCCAGTGGCCAAAATAAAACCCAGCACGATCTTGCGAAGGTCTGTTCCTATTAGATTTATAATATTTAAAGCAATCCTGCGGTGTAAGCTCCATTTTTCAATCCCTGTTGCTAATAGAAAACCACCCATATACAGCAGAACTGTGGGGTGCATGTAGTTTTCAGATACATCAGCGATAGGGAGAATACCTAAAAGAGGCATCAAAATCAAAGGGAGGAATGCGGTCGCTGCAATGGGTAAGGCTTCAGAAATCCACCAGATCGCCATCCAAGCAGCTAAAGCGAGCATGGATTGAGCAGATTGGTTTAATCCATTGAACTCAACAAAAAAATTGATTCCTATAAATGCTAATGGCCCAAAGTAAAGCCCTAGTGATTTAAGATTGATCTTCATAAAGTCTTAAAGCTAAAACTTTTCGAGACATATATTTTGCCGAAAAATAAAAATCAAAGCTCAAAGGCTGAAATTTCTGGCCTTATGAATTTCCCATTCGCTTTTTTAAATTCTACTTCAATACCAACTGATCGTTTACTGATTGAATATTGCTCAAAAAAATTTTGATAGAACTATCTTATCGAGAATACATTGAATGAGTAGGTGAATAATTATTCTATTTAACATAATATAAATTATGTAACATATAGACCCAAAGCCAAAGTCTCGTGAACAAGTTTGCCAATACTTTGTTATGGTATTAAACTAAAACCATTAATCATGAAAACTTTAAACTATCTATTCGCTGTAGCGCTATTATTTACAGTTGCATGTAGCGGAGAAAAAACATCCACAGAAGAAGTTGGAGCTGTAGAAGTTGAAGAAGTTGTAGCCGAGCAGCCAAAAGACATAGTGACTTTGGCGCTTGAAAATGAATCTTTAACTACACTAGTAGCAGCATTAAAAGCTGCTGGCCTGGTTGAAACGTTACAAGGCGCAGGACCATTTACAGTGTTTGCCCCTTCTAATGAAGCTTTTGCTGCATTACCTGAAGGAACTGTTGAAGATCTATTAAAACCAGAAAACAAGGATAAACTAGTTGCTATCTTAACTTACCACGTTGTCCCGGGAAAAGTAATTTCTACTGATCTTACAGATGGAATGAAAGCATCAACTGTAAATGGACAAGATCTTACTATTTCTACAACTGACGGAGCTAAAGTTAATGAGGCAAACGTGGTAACGGCTGATGTCGATGCTTCAAATGGAGTAATTCACGTTATTGATGCTGTGATTTTGCCTCCGGCAATGTAATAAAAAGCTGATTTATAAGTAATTAAAAGCCTCTTTTGAGGCTTTTTTTATGCCAAAGTTCTGAAAATTTCTATCAGTAATTAATTCAATACTTCGAATCCTACCATAGTAAAATCATCATTGAAACTGCTTTTTCCGCTGAATTTAAGGCAAAATGATTTGATACTATCTAAGAGTTCTTTGATTGGAAGTTTAGAGTTATTCTTTAAAAATGATGTGAATTCCTCTCTTTTCATCATCACATCGTCACTATTCCAAACCTCTAGTATAGCATCTGTATACAGGACTACCTTGTCTCCAATTTCCAGCTTTATTGTAGATTCTGAATAAGTTACAGTTTCCCCGCTAAATGCGCCTACAAGAGGACTTAAAGATGTCAAAGAAATCACTTCTTTAGTGTTGGCCCTGACCACATAGCCCTCTGGATGGCCAGCTTGAGTGTAACTCAATCGCCGGGTATTAGAATCATAAACAACATAAAACATGGTGATAAATGAACCCCGGGGCATTTTATTATAGAGCTTTTCATTTGTTTCTGTAACTACTTTGGCTGTAGAACTAGTCTGTAGAGCTATATTTTTGAAGGCAAAGGAAGTCATGAAAGTCAGTAAAGCTGCTTGTATGCCATGCCCTGTAACATCAGCTATTAATACGCCGAAAACTCCCTTTTCAATTTCAATAATATCATAAAAGTCTCCCCCAATTTGATCCATAGGTTCAAAAACTGAAGCAAAACTAAGCTTGGTGGTAGTTGGAAAAGTTGATGGAAGTATGAAGTTCTGGACTCTCCTAGCCTCTTCCAGTTCATACTTGATTTTATTCTGAAATGAGGCCAAATCCTTATTCGCTGACTTAAGGCTTTTTTGGGTTTCCCGTAACTCTGTAATATCAGACTGTACTCCTACATAGTGGGTCGTTATCCCATTTTTATCCTTGAGAGGAGTAATAGAAAGCCTATTCCAAAAGGGAGTTCCATCTTTCTTGTAATTCAATAATTCAACAGTTGCCTGCTCTCCATTTTGTATGGCTAGTCTAAGAATATTTACAGTAGATTGATCGGTGTCCTTCCCTTGCAGGAACCTACAATTTTTGCCAATGACATCCAGCTTTGTATACCCAGTTAATCTCTCAAATCCCTCATTTACGAAAACAAGCGGTCTATCTATTTGATCCATTGAACTAATAGTAATCCCTTCATTAGCAGTATTTGTTGCTTTGATCAACAAATCTTCAAACTCCTTAATTGATACTATTTCTTTGGGGTTCATTCCCATCTCCAAACAAAAGGGCTTCTAATATTAACTTGCTATACTTCTTAATTCTAAACTAAGAATCGCTAGGTTCAAACCAAAACAATCTTTTTCTAACACCTGAAATATTTTGCTCTTCCTTGCCCCAATTGCCTGAAGAGATCTAAGTCGTGAATAATATATCCAAGAAAATTTAGCGGTTTTTTCCTTAATTCAGGTCATAATTTTTTCATAAATAATACAATACAAATAGCTGATAAAGAACTATTTAATGGTTAAATAGAGTATTCCATTTCCATTGCCTGAAATTGTAATCTGCAGTATTGAGTTTGATAACTGAAAGGAGCCAAATCCAGCAATACATGCTAATCCTATTTAATTATGGCTCAGGAATTCTAAGGTTAAATCGTACAAGTACTTCAGTTGATTTTTATATGTTTGGCAATCAGTAATACTTTAGCTTTTCGTTTGTGATCATACCTATGTTTTTATCTATTGCATCAGAAATCAGTACCACATCATGGATTCTTAGTTTTTTAGCGGCTTTTGTCATCGGGTTATCCAAGGCTGGAATCAAGGGTATAGCGATTATCAATGTGACTTTCATGGCTATAGCCTTTGAAGCGAAACAATCCACAGGAATCGTTTTGCCGCTTTTAGTTTTTGCTGATGTGTTAGCTGTTATCTATTACAATCGTCATACGCAATGGAAATATGTGGCTAAATTTCTACCCTGGATGATCTTAGGGATTGTTCTGGGAAGTTGGATCGGGATGGATCTTCCTGAGCAAACTTTTAAAATCGCTATGGCCATTATTATTTTTTTAGTCTTGGCTATTATCGTTTGGTGGGATCAGAAAAAAGTAGAGAAAGTCCCCACGCACTGGGCTTTTGCGAGTGGAGTTGGAACTTTAGCAGGTTTTACGACTATGGTTGGCAACCTGGCTGGCCCTATTTCTAATATTTACTTTTTGGCTATGCGTCTGCCAAAAAACCATTTTATAGGTACAGCAGCTTGGCTTTTTCTGATTATCAATGTGTTCAAATTGCCTTTTCATATTTTCTTCTGGGATACTATTTCAGAGGCAACTCTACTCCTGGATCTGAAATTGATACCGGCAATTATCCTAGGATTTGTACTGGGAATAAAACTAATAAAGATGATCGATGAAGCCTTTTTCAGAAAGATGATACTGATTTTAACAGCTTTGGGCGCGGTTATTATATTGTTTAAATAAATTGGATTTAACTCAGCCTTGTATAAAAAAACTACCGAATGAAACCACCCGGTAGCCTTGAGGAACTATTCACCACAACTGGTTAAATCTATAAACTTCTCTTCAGTCCTCTTTTTCCAGTTTTTTATTTAGTTTCTTTTCGCTGCCTCTCCTACTCCAATAAATGGAATAGCACCAGCTCCCGTAACCTCAGGCAGGATGCCATTCCACTTTTCAATTGCTTTAAGATTGGCCTCTATCTTTCTCAACTCAATCAAATCAGGGGATATATTCATTTTCTGCAATCTTAAAGCCTCCGCCTCTGCAGTAGCTGGAGCAATGGTTTGCTCTGCTTCTACCTTGATTCTGTCTAAGTCCCGCTTAGCTTTCAAGGCATTTTGCTCTGCTGTCTGCTTTGCCTCTATTGCATCGGTAAATGTCTGGCTAAAGCTGAAATTAATTATTGAGAATGCATCTACGGCTATTTTAGATTCTAGTAAACGAGTAGTCAAAGCCTCTCTCATTTCTGAGCTAACCGCTGGCCTTTTTGTAATTAATTCTTCGGCAGTATAACGGGCTGAGACCGCTTTCATTACCTCTTGAATGGCAGGATCTATGATTCTATCTTTGAATTGAACTCCAATTGTCTGATAAACTAAATTTGCCTCCTCAGGAATCACGTGGTAATTCAAAGCTACCGACATATCTACATCCTGAAGGTCTGAGGAAGAGGAAGCGGCATCAGTTGTTGCTTTTTGGATTTTGACATCCATAATCTCTATAGTCTGAACGACAGGGATTTTAAAGTGAATACCCTCACTTAATACTTGGTCTTGTACTGCTCCAAAGTTCAAAACTATTCCACGCTCTCCAGCACCAATCTGCACCCACGGTTTTAAAATAAATAGTATGATCACCACTATTCCAGCAATAACTAATTTCCTAATGGGTCCTTTTTCAATTACACTGTTAAATTCACTCATATTTTGATTATTTAAGTTTTATTCCTTTTCTCACACACACAAAGAATAACCTATTCCTTACTTGGCTCCTTAATATCCACCCATTCTTCCAGATTTTAGAATTAAACTTGATAAGATTCATATTCTTAGATATAAATAATATTCCGTTCAACTATTTCCGTTATTCTGGATTGATGATTCCCTTATAAAATACTTAACTTCAATTTTTCTTATGTTCTCTCTACCTCTATGGTAAAAGAAAAATGTCAGAATGAAGGATTGCAGAATGAAAAACTGACATTATATACTACCATATAATCGCTATTTCTGACATTTTTTCGGGAAAAGTGACAACGTTCATCCTTCAAAACGCTTGGCATTTAACTTGTTTTTATGTGCTCGAATCGCGATTCAATTTGTTAATTTCTTGATTCTGCATCTTGTTGTAAAACTCAACAGGATCAGCCATCAAGTAAGTGTATTTGTTAAACCTTAAAAACGTAAAAGCAATGAACACATTAATGAAAAGAAACGGTTATAGCCCTGTTACTAGTATTTTTGATGACTTTCCTTCTAGAGGGCTTTTTGATTGGCTAGATACAGCTGGTATTGGAAGAGATACCCGGCAAAATACACTCCCTAGTGTAAATATCATCGAAACCGGAAATGATTTCAAAGTTGAAATGGCTGTTCCAGGAATGAAAAAAGAAGATTTCAAGGTTGAGCTGGATAATAATACCTTGAGCATTCAGGCTGAAATTTCTTCGGAATCGGAGGATAACTTTAACGAACCGGCACGGTATGCACGCAAAGAGTTCAGTTATCAATCATTTAGACGAACATTTTATTTGCCAAATACGGTAGAAAATGAAAAGATTGAAGCTACCTACCAAGACGGGATTCTTTGCTTAATTATCCCTAAACGTGAAGAAGCGAAAAAGAAGCCGGTTAAAACAATACAGATATCTTAAATGGGGATTGGGCAACCTTAATCGAGATTGCCCTACCCTAGTTTACCGGATGCGGTAGCCTAATAAAAATTAAATATTCCTCTGTTATAACTAACATGTTGTTTTAATTTCAAAAATTAGTCTAAGATGAAAAAAGGATCATTTCTTAACTACTATAAGACCATCCTTGAAAAAGTAAGCTTTGATGTCCATCTGTTGGAAAAGGAATATAAAAAAGCACAGTCTATTCTTGATGGATCTGAATCCAAAGAGTTGGATTATTGGCTAATCACTAGTGGGTTAGAGCATAAAATCAAAGGCTATCCACTTCACAATAGGAAAACTGATCGAGTTGTAGATTAGAATGATGGTTATTATACAGGTCCTGTCAGATATAATCAGGACATAAAACCCAATTATCATAATTACTAATTTCTGGGATTCGGTTTCCCTCATGGCTTTCTCGGCCTGTGTTGCTGCAGGCCGAAGCTAATGAGCCTCGTTTTATGGAAGTTCATTTTTTCGCTAGAATATCCATGCGACTGAGACGGGTTTGTTACCGTAACAAAAATTAGTATAAAACCATTACAATTGATAATCCTCCTCTGGAACGTTCTTTGATGCACCTTTGCTATGCAACACAAAAAGAAAGTTTTAGCAGGAGCAGTAGCTATTATAATTTTGGGTGTAATTACCTTCAAATCTCTTCAAACCCCTACCCTTCAATCAGACACTCCCAATTTTTCTCCAGGCATTCATGCTAATATCAAGAATGTTTTTCTTGATGTATGGCAGGAATACAAAGAACTCCACAGCTATGGTTTTGATGTGATCCAGAGCAGTCTTAGTAGCTCTACTATGCAGGCTCAGCCAGTGATTAATCTCAGTGATATTTTTGGAAAAAATCGACAGTATAATTTAGATGTAGCCGAAAAAGTACTTGATTCAGACGATCTCTACATTGCAGATTTACCTGAGAATGTTTTACGTGGTTGGTTTGCGCATGAGCTTGGCCATATAGTCGATTATGAAAATCACTCTAACGCTGGTATGATCGCATATGGTATCCGATATGTTTTGTCAGACAAATATAAACGTGAGCGTGAACATGAAGCGGATAGCATAGCTATTCGACATGGCTTCCGAAAAGATGTGATTGCAGCTAAGAAATATATTCTTGAGAATGATTTTATTTCCCCAGATTATCAAGACCAGATCAAAAGGTATTATATGTCAATCCGTGGTGCCGAACTTTGTCCAGATGAGCTTGTGCCTGTATTGCCTAAGGTTGAGATATAAACTCAAGTAAGGAATTCATTTTTTCGCTTGTCATTACTTTCGGAGTTTTGGTTTGTCCACCTTTCTTACTCGTAGATGCTAAATAATTGGTGTATTGATCTTTTGATATCACTTTTACATTGATTCCCTTAAGCGCTTTGGAACGGGCTACAGCATAATTTTTATTAGCTGCTTTCAATATCTCATCCAATTTCTCAGCTAACGCATCCGATTTCACCTCACCTACTAGCACCCACTGATGAATGTATTCACCATCTTCATTTTTAACAGCAGCCACCATGTACTCGTTTATAGAGGTCTTATTTTCTTCAGCTAATTCTAAAATAGCTTTGTCCATTTTTTCTTCCGAAAGCTGAGATCCAACTACATTTAGAAAGAATTTCGTTCTTCCTGTGATTTTAATTTGTGGTGGAGTTAGGCTTTCAAATCGAATTACATCTCCTATAGCATATCGCCAGGCTCCAGCACAGGAACTCAAAATCAACACGTATTCTTTTCCGATTTCTACCTCATCTATCCCCAATACTAATGGGTCGCTCAATAGATCCCCCGTCTCGTTTATTCCTCGTTCATCGAAGGGGACAAATTCAAAAAAGTAGCCGTGAGTTAAAGCCAATTTCATCGCCATTGTCTCTGGCTTACATGTGTAGGCGATAAATCCCTCTGATGCCAAGTAGGTATCCAAAACCTTAATTGGCGTTTTGCAAACCGCTTCAAAGTCTTCTCTGTAAGTCTCGAATGCAACTCCTCCGGAGGCATACACTTGAAAGTTTGGCCAGATCTCATGTATGGTATTTAGTTGATGTCGCTCTATAATCCGCTGTAGCATCAGTAATACCCAGGATGGAATTCCAGCAATTGCTCCAATATTCCATTCAGGTGCTTGTTCAGCAATTGCATTTACGCGTTGATCCCAATCAGAAATAGCTGCTATGTCTTTTCCCGGTCTGTAGAAAATGTCGTACCAATCGGGGAAATTACTCACATTGATTCCAGAGATTTCTCCCTCTTTGAAACCCTTTTCATTTTCATCCAAATTTGCAGAACTACTCAACATTAAGACTTCAGATTCGAAAAGCGATTCGGGGAAATCGAATTCATGAAGAGAGTTAATCATAGAAGATCCTACTGACCTCATGGAGGACATGAATTCCTTGGTTATAGGTATTCTCTTGCTACTTTTCCCAGTAGTGCCACTGCTACGTGCAAAGAAATCTGGTTTGCCTGGCCAAGTGATATCATTCAATCGCTCTTGCCTCACCCACCATTGCTCATGCATTGTCTGATAATTGAATATTGGGACTTCTTTTCTAAATGCTGAGACTGGATCATCTGATTTCAGAATTTCTTCAAATCCATAATACTTCCCAAAGGCAGTATTTTTAGCTTGGTTTAAGAGTTCTTTCAGCTGCTTCTCTTGAGAAATCCTTGGACTATCCTCTCCTAAAGTAAGTTTTGATGTTATTTCTAATCCGGCTTTTACAAGCTTTCCTATGATGGCCATGTTCGTTTATTTTTCAGAGGAAATAAACAAACAGTATGCCTCGGTTCCTAATGAAAAATAAGCAGGCACTTCATAGTTCATTTAAGTATTACGATTTTTGTTTTACGGATTCTGGTCATGTAGGGCCTGCTATTTACATTTTGTAATCTTTCAAATTTAAATTCATTAGAACTTTACCACTTTCCCACCTCTCTCGTTTTCATTAATTGCTTTTCAAGTCATTTGCCTTAATTTTGAAATTCAATTTTCACCCATGACAGAAGAAAAAGAATCACTCAATTTCATAGAACAACTCATTGCTGACGATCTAGCAGCAGGCTTTTCTCCGGAGAAACTTCGTTTTCGCTTTCCACCTGAGCCGAATGGGTATTTACATATCGGCCATGCTGCTTCTATTTGCCTGAATTTTGGATTGGGAGAAATGCATAATGCTCCTGTTAATCTTCGGTTTGATGATACTAATCCAAGTAAGGAAGAACAGGAATATGTAGATGCAATCAAGCGTGATATTCAATGGCTTGGATTTCAATGGGCTACAGAATGTTATTCTTCAGACTACTTTCAACAGCTATATGACTGGGCGGTTCAACTGATCAAAGAAGGGAAAGCCTATGTGGATCAACAGTCTGCAGAAGCTATGGCCGAGCAAAAAGGAACGCCTACAACTCCAGGAGTGGCTGGTCCTTTTCGTGATCGATCAGTTGAGGAAAATCTAGATTTATTTGACAGAATGAAGGCTGGAGAATTTGAGCAAGGTAGCTATGTACTTCGTGCGAAAATTGATATGGCCTCTTCCAATATGTTGATGCGGGACCCTATTCTTTATAGGATTGTGAGGAAAGCGCACCATCGTACTGGCACTGAATGGTGTATTTATCCAATGTATGATTGGGCTCACGGTGAGTCTGATTACGTAGAGCAGATTTCCCACTCTCTTTGTACGTTGGAATTCAAAATGCACCGGGAGCTGTACGACTGGTTCTTGGATCAAATCTATGACCCTACCAAACTGAGACCAAAGCAGAGAGAATTTGCCCGAAGAAATCTCAGTTATACAGTCATGAGCAAGAGAAAGCTTCTTGAATTGGTTCAAACCAAAACTGTAACCGGATGGGATGACCCTCGTATGCCGACTATCTCTGGTCTACGAAGAAGAGGCTATACGCCTGAATCTATCCGTAAATTCTCTGATGTTTCCGGAATTTCCAAGCGTGATTCTGTAACAGATGTTTCTCTGTTGGAATTTTGCATTCGAGAGGATTTGAATAAAACTGCAACGCGAGTGATGGGAGTTTTAGATCCAGTGAAGTTGGTAATCACCAATTATCCTGCTGGGAAAACTGAAATACTTTCCGCTGAAAATAATCCGGAAGATCCAAATTCAGGAACTCATGACTTACCATTTAGTGGTAAATTATATATAGAAAGAGAAGATTTCAAAGAAGAAGCAGGAAGTAAATTTTTCCGCTTGACTTTGGGAAATGAGGTACGATTAAAAAGTGCCTACATCATCAAAGGTGAGTCAGTAGTAAAAGATGCTGAGGGCAATATTACTGAGATTCATTGTACTGCTGACTTGGATTCAAGATCTGGATCTGGAACTGAAGCTAGCACGAGAAAAGTAAAAGGGACGCTTCACTGGGTATCTATACAGCATGCAATAAAAGCGGAAGTTAGAGAATACGATAGACTATTTTTGGACGAAGCTCCAGACAGTCATGAGGACAGGAATTTTATGGAATTCGTAAATCCAGACTCTCTCAAGGTAATCAAAGAGGCCTATCTAGAGCCTTCTCTTAAGGATGCAACCCTTGATGATAAATTTCAGTTTCAGAGACTTGGTTACTTTACTTTGGATAAGGATTCTTCTTCAGAAAACCTTGTTTTTAATAAAACGGTAGGTTTGAGGGATTCATGGGCAAAACAGGCTCCGGTAGCTGCTGCACCGCAAAATCAACCCGTAAAGCAGCAGAACCATGGAGGCGGACAGGCTCAAGGGCAGCGCTCTGCTATCAATGAGATTCAGAAAATCTCAAAGAAATACACGAATCTATCCGGTGATAAGCTTGCCGCAGCTCGAGCAGATATTGCGAAATTGGCTGAGGAAGTGAGCTACGAGGAATTGGCTCCCCTATTCAACACAGCTGCTAAGAAAGTTGGGACTCGAATAGGAGCAATGATTACATTGGGTGTCCTGTTAGCCAATGGACAGGAGAGAAATGCTGAAATTGATGCTTTTATAGAAGCCGGCTTGTCAGATGGAAATGAAGAATTGGTTGGAGAAGCGAAGAAAATTTAAAATTAATTTCTGATAGACTTTGCAGTGTCGAAGTGTAGGTAAAAAAATCGGGTAATGTGGTCAAAAATAGTTGGTGACTTTGGTATAAAATTTCATTATAATCTGCGACAGATTTGAAGAGGACGTAAGCTCTGCTGAGGAGCAACTTACCAGCAATAAAATCTGTCAAGTGGAATGGAAGGGCTTCGTTTTTTCGGAGCCCTTTTTTCATGCTTCATTCTTCTTGTCCCATGGCTTGGAAAACCTTTTACCTTGTTGATTTTTGAAGTACAGATACCATTTCAAAAAGCTTTTTCTGTTTGCGTTCGAAAGTCCTCTATGGACATTGAGATTGTTTTTTAAATGTCCGAAGAACGACTCCAGACCGTTTGTTGATTTGGGTATTTTTGGGTTTTCCAGATAGTGAAACAAATTGGGCAGTGCGCTCATAATTACAGAGAAGGAACGCTTCAACAGCTTATGTTTATACCAGTATTTTCCAGTGGTGGGGTTCACGGTTTTCTCATGCACAAACTCATGATGACGGGCATCCCAATTGGCCAGATCCAGCAGCCAAAAGCTGAGCTGCTGTTGGGTACGGATCAGATGCAGTGTAGAGATGATTCTTCGAAGTTCCTGACCAGGAATGCTCTTTGGTTTACTGGAAAGCCATATTCTGCACATACGCTGGACATGGATCACACATCGCTGAAGGGTCACATCGGGGCAAACTTTCTTCACCGCCCGTAGTAGAGCCCGGTGACCATCACAGGTGATGGATTCAATCTGAACACCAAGAGCCAGCAGATTTTCCAGGCCTTCTTTCAGCTCCTCATACCGTTCTCCACTACTGAAACGGTAGAGCTGGGTAAACTTGACGGTGTTGTCCCGATACAGAATCAGACACAAGTCGTTGGTGAAATAAGTGCCATCAATGATCAGGTTTACACGCTCAGAGGGGTAAACACTCAGCATCGGTGGCTCTTTCAAATAGCCTTTGAACAGCCGCTGGATGGTGCTTTTACTGTACCCTGTGAGAACAACCAATTGCTCCAATGTTTGCTTGCCGATAACCCACTTTTCAAACCATATAAATTGGTTGGACTTGGCCACCGATGGATTCGAACCGGTAAAGAGAATCCCGCAGTTTTTGCATTTATATCGCTGCTTGCCGCCTTGCTTTCCCCACTTGATTGAGTCCAGAAAGCCACATGCCCAACACCTTTTTTTTTGACTTTTCCATAAAACAAAACAACCTTATTGAAACCACTTTCAATAAGGTTGTCACAGGAAAGACAGTAAATCAATAGTTTACACAGCTTTTACCAACTATTTTTGACCATTAAATCAAAAATCGCTCGTCGTGAAAATTCGACGAGCGATTTTTTTGTTAATCTACAGGTGAAGAATGGTCAGGTTTGCAACCATGGCAACTACGTTCCTACTTATCCACGCCCATTGACACCTTCTCTGCATTAATAAGAATTGGCTTCCCAAAGCCTAGTTTTTCAAGACCAGCAAATTGTGTTTTGGCATCGCCTACGATCAGCCAAATCATCTTGTTTGGGTCAAGGTACATTTCTGATAATTCCTGAATTCTCTCCACAGTCAGTTCATTCACTATTTTCTCTCTATCCTTCATGTAGCCTGGATCCCATCCAAACTCACTGATATTCTCTAGCATATTCAGTTTTGCCCCAGCCGTCTCAAAAGCTCGAGCATTGCTTTTGATCATAAAGCTTTGAGTGGTTTCCAGATCTTGAGAAGTGTAAGTTGAAGGATAATCTGATAGTATATTTTTTACTAATTGAGCAGACTCATACGTAACGTTGCTTCGCACACCGCTAGTAATAGTAAATGGAGCGGCCACTTTTCCACCGGAAAATGAAGACCTAATTCCATAAGTATATCCTTTGCCTTCACGTAGTTCTTGAGTTAGTCTGGAAGCAAATCCTCCTCCTCCCAAGATGTAATTCATTACCACCGCAGGGTAATAATCTGGATGGGTTGAAGTCATCGCTGGATACCCGAACTGTAGCATTGATTGCTTTGCATCAGGGATGTCATAAAAATAAACCTGTGCATTCTCTGGCCTTGAGGGAGCATCATAAGCAGGAATACTCACGTCCTTACTTTCCCAGGCGGTTATCAAATCCTGAAGAGATGCAATGATTTTCACTTTCCCTAAATCACCAGCAACATGCATTCGGGTTACTGATGGAGAAATATAGTTATCATAATAGGTTTTCAGATCATTTAGAGTTATCGACTCCACAGATTTAATGTTTCCTAAAATGTTTTGAGAACGAATATTACCCTCTCCATAGATCAACTTATTAAATTCATTTTGGGCTACCATGTTGGGGCTTGCCTCCAGCTGTCGGATATGGCTGATGGTAGATTGTTTTGCCAATTCAAATTCCAGTGAGTCCCATCTTGGTTCCAGAATGATTTCCTTTACTAATTCCATCACCTGATCGTAGTTTCTACTTAATGTATTTACGGCTATAGTTGTATTCTCTGTAGTTGCATATACATTCACTGAGGCTCCTAATTGATCAATCGCGTCTTCCAATTCAGCAGTTGTCTTGGTTTGGGTACCCTTTGTCATCAACTGTGCCAAAAGATTGGCCACTCCTACTTGATTAGGATCGTCCAATAATTGTCCTCCATCAATTATCATATTAAATTGAACCAATGGAACTTCATGGTTTTCAATACCATATACCTGTAAGCCATTAGCAAGTGAATCATCCCAAACTGAAGGAATGGTCACCTCAGGTGTTTTGCCATATGGAGGCTCGACTGACCTATCAAAAGTGGATGGTGCACGCTCGTATTCAGCTTGAATCGACGGATCAAAGCTTTCTTCTGCACCCTGTACGATTTGCTCTTCTACTACTTCAGCTTTCTTAGATCCTTGGAGTGCAGCTTCTGAAGTTTCCTTTGGGCACAAAGCTGGTAGCTATGTAATTCTTACCGTAAATGTATTTTTTGAAAACCCGCGTCACGTCTTCTGTATTCACCGATAAAATGTTTTGAATATCCTGATTGATAAAGCCAGGATCTTTAGCGAAAATATTGTATTGAGTCAACTGTACTCCTTTACCTAAAACACTTGAAAGTCCATTGTAGAACCGTGTTTCCTGTCCAGCTTTTATTCGTGCTAGGTCTTTTTCTGAGATGCCCTCTTTTTCAAATTTGGCGAAAGCCATTTCTATGGCGGCAGCTACTTCATCCAAATCTTTGTCAGCATATGCGCGAACAGCAAGTTGCGCTTGTCCAGCCAATTCTGAAGTTCTATTGTACATCCTGACATTAGATGTTAGTTTTTTATCATCTACCAAAACTACATTGAGTGGAGCCTCTTTTCCATTGGATAGATAATCAGTAAGCACATCCAGAGCATAGGAGTCTGCATGATATTGCTCCACTGTAGGCCAAGTCATGGTCAGTTCAGGAAGGCGGGCAAAATTATCTTCATGGTAAAGTTTTTGGATGGTTTCTACTTTCCCTGGTCTTGGTGTAAGTGGGGCTATATCTTCACCAGCGGCTATTTCATCAAAATATTTTTTCACCCATTCTTTCGCTTGTTTTGGGTCAAAATCACCAGCAATTGTAAGCGTAACGTTATTTGGAACGTACCATCTTCTAAAAAACTCTTTTACGTCTTCCAATTTCGCATTCTGCAAATCTTCTAATGAGCCGATTACCTGCCAATTGTAAGGGTGATCTTCAGGATATAGATTCTTGTCAATCACATAAGAAGTATGGCCGTAGGGTTGGTTGTCCACGCCCTGCCTTTTTTCATTTTTCACCACCTGCTTCTCTTTGGCCAAAACAGGATCAGTTACAGTATTGATAAACCAACCTAGTTTGTCTGCTTCTGCCCATATCATTTTTTCCAATGCATCATTCGGAACAGTCTGAAGGTAATTCGTTCTGTCTCGACTCGTCGAACCGTTTGCTCCAGAGCCTCCTATTCTAGCTGTCATTTTATCCAATCCACCTTTACCTAAGTTTTCTGATTCTAGAAAAAGCAGGTGCTCGAAAAGATGCGCAAAGCCAGTTCGACCCTCTTTTTCACGAGCGGACCCCACGTGAGCAGTGAGTGAAACAGCCACCACTTGATCTGATTTATCAATGTGAAAAATCACCTCGAGACCATTGTCTAGCTTGAATTTTTCAAATTCTACATTAAACTCCTGAGGAGCTTTTTCAGACTTTTTGCTACAGGCAGTGCTAAGGATAACAAGTAGAACAAGTGAGGTGATTCTTTTTAACATAGATAGGGAGGTTTTCTTACAGCTAAATAATAGAAATATTAACTCGAATCCACTAGTTGTGTGTTGATCGGCAAAATTCACCAAAAACATATATTAGTTATATGGTATTTTACAGCTAATCTTAGAGACCAACTCTACTTTCAGAATAGAGATCATAGACTGCTATCAATCCTTCGGAACCTCTAGCATCGGGGTATAATTCATAATTTCCTATTTCATCTCTAGTTTCCACAAAGACGGGATTGTACTTTTCATCATATACATTCCATACAATCAGCAAAAAATGGTAGCTGATTTTACTAGTTCTACCCTCTTCCAACCAGGATTCAAACTCTTCTTCAGTGATTGATTTGGGATAATCAGGACCGTCAAACATAAGTGTAATTCAAATGATTTCTGTGTTCAGTTTTGCTGTGCAAGTAGGCTAAAGATCTTAAAATATCCAGAATAGATTCTGATTATCTGAATGTGAGATTGTAACCCCGTGCATTTTAGGATTAAATTCAATTTAAGAGAATTCAGTCTACTTTCTTATATTCAACCTATTATCCCAAATCTCAACACTATTTCACATGAAGAAAATCGGAAAAATATTTTTAGGACTATTTGTATTGGTAATCCTTCTAGGTGCCATTTTGATTTTCAATGCACTTAGGATGGAGTCTAAACAGGTAGAACCACAGCCTATTCAGGTAGTCGAAATTTCAGAAAATGCTTTTCAAAATTTATCGAAGGCCATACGATTTAAGACAATATCTTTCAGTGAAGAGGCCGTCCCTGATTCTGCAGCATTTAGCGGTTTTCATGCTTTTTTGGCGGAAACTTACCCATTGGTGCATGAGGCAATGTCGCTTACTAAAATCAGTGAATACAGCCTCCTTTATACTTGGGAAGGTGCTGACCCTACAAAAAAACCAATTATTTTGATGTCACATCAGGATGTAGTACCGGTAGATGTGCCTACATTAAATATGTGGGAAGCGGGACCATTTGAAGGTAAAATCACGGAAGATCATATTATTGGCCGTGGTACTATGGACGACAAATCATCTCTTATTGCTTTATTAGAAAGCGCCGAGATACTTATTAAAGAAGGTTTTGTCCCAAACCAAACGATTTATTTTGCTTTTGGTCACGATGAGGAAGTTGGTGGAACAAATGGTGCAGCTAAAATTGCCGATTATTTAGAAGAGAAAGGAATTCGTGCTGCCTTCACCCTAGATGAAGGAGGAATGATAGCTAAAGGAATGGTTCCGGGAATTGATCAGCCTGTATCTATGATCAATGTTGCAGAAAAGGGATTTGCATCTTTTCGATTAATTGTCGAGACAAATGGAGGTCATAGTTCTGCTCCGCCACGAGAGAACACGATTGGTATGCTTGCTCAAGCTATTGTAGACTTAGAAAATAATCAACGGCCATACAGATTAGTAGATCCTGTTCGATACCAACTCGAATATTTAGGTCCTGAGATGCCCTTTGCTCAGAAAGTTGCCTTTGCTAATCTATGGCTATTGAAAGGGCCTATTTTGGAAGCGCTAAATTCACATACCACCACAGCTGCTACTATCATCGATGGAGGAGTTAAAAATAATGTGATTCCAACAGTTGCAGAGGCTACTATCAATTTTAGAATTCTTCAGGGAGAAACAATTGAGTCGGTTCAGAAACATATAGAGAGTACCATCAGTGATAAAGTTCGAGTAGAGAAATCAGGCTTTTTAACTAATCCATCCCCTTCTTCGCGAATTGATTCAGATTCCTATAAACTTTTGGAAGCTACAGTTCGGTCTGTCTTTCCTGAAACGGTGGTGGTACCTGGTTTAATTGGTGGTGGAACTGACGCTCGATATTTTTATAAGATTTCTGACGATGTGTACAGATATTACCCGCTCCGTATTACTTCAGAGTCTATGACAAGATTTCATGGAATTGATGAGAAAATATCAAAAGAGAACTACAAAGAAATTATTCAGTTTACCTATCAATTGATGAAAAAGTTCAATGAGAGCTAATTATACAATGAATATACGCGATGGTGCCATTCACCTTAGATTCTTTGCTTATATGGCCGGAAGAACGATAACCGATGACTCCTGCACTGGTGGGACAGGCTGAAGCGGCCCCAATTCTTAAGTTTAAGATATCATTTTTCGCTTTTGACTCCATACTGGCACAAAAGCGGTTATACATATACTATAAAACTAGAATAGGGAAGTTTGAAATTATAGTTGGTCTCTTTAAACCGTTCAACTCTATTTTAAAGGAGTTTACTACTATTATTGAAAAATTACCCAAGCATCTCCATTTGCTGGGACAATTACTTCAACTTCAACTTCGTATTCTCTGTTCAGAGTTAGTTCTTTTACAGAACCATCACTACCAGATTTTTTGGTTTTATCACTCAAGCCAGCGTAGTATAGGGGTACTGTAATCTTCTTTGTGATTTCATGATCTGTAGGATTATATACTGCCAACATTCCTTTTTCCTCCCCAGAGGGATTTACATTTAGCCAATAATCCAGGTCGATACCATTTGCTCTTTTCAAATGAATAATATCCCCTTCTAATACAGCGCGATGCTTTTTTATACCATTCCACTCTCTTTTTCACCATCATTTTGGTTTCCTCGGTATCATAAAGCCTAGGTCCTCGGTAGCATGCTTGTACACCAGCTCCAAGATTTGATGCTATCATCATTTCATAATGTGCCAAATGCTCATTTAAAGGTTCGATAGTGGCAGCTGCTCCTCCGCCTTGGTATTCTGTCAAGGGTACAAACATCCATCCCATTGTTGACGTTTTCTCCCAAGTGCCGTCAAAGATATTCTGACGGGCATGAATTAACTGTTCGTTTCTCGGCAGGCTCCAATTCACCTCACGATACCCCATGGCAATTTTACTACCACCAGTCATGAAATAATAATCCGGAATATTGAGATAAATTCCTTTTCCACGGCTCCATTTATAGAAGTCGGAAATGACTTGATATTGATTCCATCTACTATCTGCCAGTCCTTTATGTCCGGGATGATCTTCAGATATACAAATATCTCCAGGAGAGGAGCCGTCATGTTCCAAAAGTGTGAAGCCCGATTTCTCATAAAAATTGTAGAGTTTTTGGAAATATTCCTGTCCCCAATCACTTCCTATACATGGGGAATTCCCAAAAGTTGGGCGCTTTCCTTCAGGCATAACCACATCAGTTTCCGCATCTATGCTTCGTGAAGCAAGTAAAGAATAACCACCAATCTCCACGCCTTTTCCCTTGGCGTAATCCGCATACCTCTTCATTTCCGCAAGGTATTCATCACTATCGTCTTCAATGTTAAAGCCACTACCGAATGTCAGAATTACCATTTCAAAACCTACCTCTGAAGCTTGGTCAATCGCATTTTTAACTCCTTCCCAATCCGCAAACCTGGCATGCATCATCAATGGGTTTTCGGTAGTCCAAGGCGCCAGCGTTTTATACATTTTGCGCAGCGCCAAACCTTGCCTCTCTCTTTCATAGCTGTCATGAGGCAATACAAAAGTTCGGAAGGAGGTGAATTCATCTCCTGACTTTAAGTCTTGATCTGGACCAAATTCAGGGCTTACCTTTAGCAATGCTGGAGTCTGCCTGAGGTAATTTACCTGACTACTGTATTCTGGGTCTGGTAGCCATTTTACTACATGAGAATTGGCGTCTCTGGCCGTCATACTAGAAAAAGCAAAGTCAGTTTCCACATGGATATTAGGCTCGTGGAAAACGGTGTTTTCACGCATTTCCACTAGGGATTCGTACTCCACAGCTGCAATTATTTCGCTGGTAAAATCTCCAATATTTATTGTTTTTCCACTCGAATTTTTGACTGAAATCCATTTCCCAAAAACCGGAATACCATCATATAACTCATAATGTACCGAAACTGTCAAATCTCCAGGTTGTAATTTAGGTACAATAGTGGTGTCAATGTCCCCATACAAAGCGAAGTCAACCACCTGCAGTCGAACTAATTCGCCTAATTCTTTATCATCCTTCCCTTCACCACTTCCATTGGTTTTTCCAATCCGCACACTCATCGGTGAGGTAGAGAAAGCAGGTAATTTCTCTATAGTTAACCAATCGCCTTTTTTGGGTTTAGCTTCGCAAAAAACCGCTTCATCAGTTATTCTAAAGCGAAGTGACCAAGCAGTAGATATACCTTGTTTAGATCTTCCTCCAGCAGCTTGGATATGCTTTTCTCCATCCCAAAGCCCAAACATGGGAATCCCATCGTCATATGAATTATCACCTGGCCTTTAAATAAAATTTGATAGTTTTATCAGCCCAAACTAAGCTGATTCCTGGTCCAAATTCCTCTGCTTGATCAGTTCCTGTATTGAAAGTCGCCTCTATAATTCTTGTACTTTGGTCTATCTTTTGCTCTACATAGACAGATGAATTTTGTAGCGTATAGATCTCTCCTAATTTTCCTTCATTTTCGAAGGAGGATCTAGCATGAGAATTAGATTCATACCTAGTCCAGCCTTTATCCAAACTATTGAAATTAGTTTCATAAATAGTTTTCCTCCCCAAATCACTTGGTAAAGGGCTGGCGGAAAGTAACAGTTGATTGGTTTCTGGTAGATCAAAATCCAATCGAAGGTGAATACCCTTTGGAGGCCAAGGAGCATTATGATCCCCATATCTAATTTTCGCCCATTCAAATGGCATTTCAGTATCTAAAATTTCGTATCCAGAGAATTGCATTGCAGTAGAATTATTGCTGAGATCAGCTATCCATTCTTTCTTTAGAAATGCATAATTAGGCTGTCCCTTTAAGCCACCTACTTCATAGTTTACTCCGTCTATTGTTATTTCAGCTTCGGGCTTTACCCCTCTTAAAAATGACTCTCCACTGTATAAATTGTCCAAGCTTATAGTTGCTGCGTTTGGGGAGATTTTGATCACACGCTTCACCAAACCATTAGAAAGCTCAAGCCTATCACCTGACTCAATTAGTTTGGCAGGATAAGAGCTATTATCTATTAGCCAGTCAGTTTGAGCCACTGAACAAAACGAAAAAAGTAAAGCTTGAAGTAGGAAAATACTTTGGAGAATTTTGGTTTTAATATTCATCTGAAAACAATAGTGTTTAGGCAAATAAAGTAAGGCCTTCTGAATTCCAATAGAATTTGTTAGAAAGATATCCATGAAAGTAAAAATTTTACAAAAGTATTCTGTCTAACGGTTCTTCTAGGTTCTTTAATCTTGAGTCATATTTATATCCCTAAAAAAAATAGAACCCATACGAGATATGGGTTCTATAGGTATTCTGCCAAACGTTCTTTTAAGTCATTTACCAGATTTTAATTCTTTCTGCTTCTGACTTATAATTCAAATCACCTGGCGAATATTAAATGCAGTGTAGAACGGATCAAAATTCATCAACGGTCCATTTACGCGCCAAACAGCAGGCGAGTGCGAATTTGTATTAACATAAGTTCTCAAAAACTCATCCCTAGTATTCACTCTCCAGATTCTGGCGATGGAAAGGCAAAATCGCTGATCAGGAGTATATCCATCGATTTTAGTAGTATCCTGACCTTGTTCTGTCAACTTAAAGGCTTCATAAGCAATGTATAAAGCCCCGTTATCAGCGGTATTTTCTCCAATAGTCATTGCACCTTTCACATGTATAGAATCCAGGACGGTGAACGTGTCATAGCGCTCGATCAATTGCTGCGTTTTGCCTTTGAACTTCTCATAATCCTCCGCAGTCCACCAGTTTTTCACATTGCCATCCTTATCATATTGCGCTCCCTGATCATCAAAAGCATGGGTTAGCTCATGGCCAATTACCATTCCGATTCCACCGTAGTTAATCGCATCATCAGCATAAAGATCAAAGTAGGGATATTGTAAGATTCCTGCCGGAAAAACGATTTCATTCAAAGAAGGATTGTAATACGCTGTTACAGTAGAAGGAGTCGTACCCCACTCGAGCTTATTTGGAGCCTTGCCGAATTTATCCAATTGGTAACGACTCTGATCCTTACGAAGAGCAAGTACATTTTCAAAATATTTGGATGGATCTATGGTCACATCATATTCTCTCCATTCGTCTGGATAGCCTATTTTTTTAGTGATCGCATACAGCTTTTCTTTCGCCTGAGTTTTGGTGCTGTCGCTCATCCAGTCCAATTGATTGATTCTACTTTCAAAAGCCTTTTGAAGATTATTGACCAAATCAAGAACCCGCTTTTTGGCATCTTCATTGAAATAACGTTTCACATACAGTTGGCCTAATGCAAACCCTAATTGTCTATCCACTTTTTGTACCATTTGCTGAGCTCTGGTCAATTGGGTTGACTGACCATTGATTACTTTTTGATAATCAAATGAAGCATCTTCAAATGGCTTACTTAACACCTCGGCAAAGGAATCCAGAGTATGAGCTTTGACATAAATCTTCCAATCCGTAAGAGGAACTGCTTTTAGCATTTTATCCAAAGTCGCATAGTAAACTGGCTGACGAACATCTACCGAATCTGCATCTAGTCCTAGCTGCTCAAGCATGGTACTCCACCCAATTGTCGGTTGTTTTTGATTCAGTTCAGTTACGGACATTTTATGGTAATTCTCCTTTACAATTCTTCGTTCGATTCGTGTTTTGTGAGATTGAGCCAACTGTTTTTCAATTTCATACACCTTCTCCGCATTCCTCTGAGCTTCAGTCGTTTCGCTTCCAGTTAATTCGAAAAGTGTCGAAACATAATCCAAATAAGCTTTTTGGATAGCAATCGTAGAAGAATCTGTATTGAAGTAATAGTCCCGATCGGGTAAACCCAGTCCAGTTTGGCTAAAATGTGCTATGTTAATACTGCTATTTTCGGCATCCGGAGAAATTCCAAGACCAATGATAGATTCGCTGTTTGATTTGATTTCATCAGTTACAAAACTCAACAAAGAAGGCAAGTCTGAAATTGCCTCAATCTCATCAAGAATAGGTTTTATAGGTTCAAAACCCCGCTGATTTATCGCCGCAGTATCCATACCTGAAGCGTAAAAATCACCAACCTTCTGTTCTATACTTCCAGCTGGATTTTTGGATTTGGACACTTCTTCCAATATGTTTTCAAGAAGTTTTTTTTGAGGAATATTCAAAAAAGAATACGAACCTACACCAGATTGGTCATCAGCAATTTTGGCAGAATCGTACCAGATCCCATTTACGTGCATAAAGAAACTATCTCCTGGCTTTATAGAAGGGTCTATTCCAGCTATGCTCACAAATTCACGTTGAGGGGGATTCTCAATAGCTTCTTGCTGGGAGCATGCTGCTAATAGCATCAAAAATGCTGAGGCATAAAGTAAATTTTTCATATGTTGTTTGGTGGTGTTTTTGAAAAGATAAATGAAAAAACTGAGTTGGCAAATCTGAACTGTTATGACCCTAGCCTCCCTTCCACAAGAGGTAGGATTACTAAAAGATAATATTAGGTTTCGATATTTCCTTCTTACATTCAACCACTTATAGTTTTTGATCTACATGGAAAACTTTTCTTTAGAATCTATTTCATCTCAAAAAGGCAAGGTAGCTATTGTCACAGGAGCCAACAATGGAATAGGATTCGAAACTGCCCTGGCATTGGCTAAAAAGAAAGCTACAGTGATTTTAGCATGTCGCTCCCTTGCAAAAGCACAGGAAGCGATGAGCGAAATTCTACGAAAAGTACCGGATGCTGATCTTGAAATTTTGTTGGTTGACTTAATGAGCCTGGAATCTGTGCGGGCTTTTGCAAAAGAATTCTCTAAAAAATACGATAGACTTGACTTTCTAATAGCAAATGCTGGAATAATGATGCCTCCCTTCCAAATCACTAAGGATGGGTTTGAAAGTCAATTTGGAGTGAATTTCCTAGCCCATTTTGTATTGGTTAAGCGTCTATTTCCTATTCTTAAAACTACCTTAGGATCGAGAGTGGTGATGCTAAGTAGTCTTGCGCATAAAAATGCAAAGATAGATTTTACTAATCTAGATGCAGAGAAGAACTATTCGACTTGGAAAGTATATGGCCAAAGCAAGCTGGCATGTCTGATTTTTGCATATGAACTTCAGAGAAGAATAGAAGATAATGGATTAAAACTAAAATCTCTTGCTGCACATCCTGGTTTTTCAAGCACTAATTTAGGCCACTTACTTCCAAGTATCGGTGCTAAATTATTTGCCCCATTTGCATCATTTATAGGACAAGATGCCAAAGCAGGTGCACTTCCTATTTTACAAGCTGCCTTAGATCCCTCGGCTAACGGTGGAGAATACTTTGGGCCTTCTGGTTTCAAAGAAATCAAAGGTCTGCCAAAAGTGGTGAGTTCTTCCTCAAGATCACATGATCTTCTAGTCGCCTCTAAATTATGGACAGCGGCAGAAGAAATGACTCACGAAAAATTCGAGATTTAATTCCTACGATCTGTTCAACTCGTATTTATACTGGCCTTATTTCAGGAATAATGAAATCAAATGGAATAAAGTAACTGTTTGTTCTTCCTTCTAAAGCAAGACTCCTGCTCTGTAGGGAGCGAAATTCTGCAACACGTCCGGCAAAATATCTAGTATCTACTCCAGGGTATTCTCTCACGAATGGTTTGTAGTGATCTTTAAATTCCCTTTTTTTTGTGAAATCCGACTTTATGATATGAACCATGATTTCCCTCGATTGGTCAGTGCTAGCCAAAAAATCATAGATCCCAGCATCTAAAGTTTTATGCTTCTTCCTAATTACACTGGTGTAACTAATCAATGGAAGAAAAGGGGCCGGACCATAATGGCCAACCATAGTATGGTCTGAAGATGATTGACAACCTAGTTTTATAGACCAGGAATCCATTGTATCAATTGATGGCAAATTCAGTTTAACGCCCAAATCATAAAATTCCCTTCTTATAGGAGGCAGGAAACTATGTGAACGAATTGGAATCTTTTTGTTAATCGCCCAGCTATGAATAGAATTGAAGAGAGGATAAGTAAATGTATGGACATCATGATGAGAAGTCAGGTGGGCAGGTTCTCTCTTGAAAACTCTTTTAAATTTGATGTATTGGGATTCTAATTCATGCATGGCTTGTGTTACATAGGCATCAGTACCATAGTTACTATCCAAAACCTTATATTCTGGAAAGTACCCATTTTCGTCAACAAGATTTTTAACTTCTTCAATTGGAGAAACAGGTTTGCCTGATGTAATAGTATAGTGCAGCCCTACGTGAGTTGTATTGGCTAAGGGCGTAGAAGATCCGATACTATGTGTTTCATTGAGAAATTTATTCAGACTTTCTAACTGCTCATCATCAGCATTTTCCATACGGTTAATCAAGACAGCTATTGAATTTATCCATCCGTTTTTTAAGGCAAGTTTTGCTCCAAGATCTATCTCTTTATTTACTCCTATATCGTCGGCAGTCACTAGATATTGTTTAGCCAATATTGGGATATTTTGGCTTGAAAAAATAGCTCCACTCCATACAAAAGTACGGTTAGTCAATACATACCAAATATCGATCCCCCGATGAACTTCACCACGAATAGCATGCGAAATTTCTACATCCCATCTAGGTTGAAGTTCCTGAGATTTAGGAGCGTTTACAGATGGTTTGAAAATTCTGGTATTCACCAACTTAGTTACAATTCCTTTATAAGTGGCCATTATCCTACTGCTTTGGTGTTTTTAGTCTCTGTGGAAGTAGAAGTGCCTGAGGATGATGGAGCCGCAGGCTGTAGTGAAGTTCTTACGCGCATCAGCTTACTGAGCAGATCAAACCAAAATGGTGCTCCCAAGGATATCGCAAAAGCTGTGATTAAGAACCCTATCCAATTCAAGAATTTTATGTCTTTAAAACTGATGTCTGTGACAGAAAAAACAAGATTATTTTCTTGTAGCTTTTTATCAAAATATTGCCTGTTATTATCAAGTTTCACACTATCCAAGGTTTCATTGTTAGCTATTAATTCTTTAGCACCTTCCACATAAATTGCTCTCAAATCTTCATTTTTTGACAATTCCATAGCTAATTGGATGGTATCAACTTTAAATGAACAAGCTATTATAAAACCCAGGATAAAAGTAAGAAGCGATAACTTCCGCTTATACCAACCCGAAATTCTATCCATTTGCTCATTATACCATTGCTCAAGTAGTCCCTTGAATTTTTCTATGTCGTCACCTGCCTCATTCCAAAGTAGATTAAATTGATATTTGGTATCTGCTCCTATGCTAAAGTCTTTCGGGAGAAACGGATTCTTGGTCTTGGTACGGTTCTCCAATTCCAATTGAAGGTAAGAAAGCTCTTGTTTTGCTGATTCAATTTCAAATTCGTCTACAGATTCAATCCCTTTTAGAACCTTGATTTCTTCTTTTAATTCCCTGATATCAGCTTCTAGCTCTTCCAATTCAAACTTTGGAATTATTCCCAATGCTGCATTAATATTCTCGACTTGATTGCTATTAGTACCTTTTTGTAATAAATCAACCAAGGTTGAACTGAAACAATCTGAACTTATATAGGAAGGCTTACTATTGATTCCTTTTGGCCCTAGGTACCTAATGGAGGGATGACTGTAAAAGGCTTTTGTAAGACCACTGTTGGTCTTGGCCCAAAATAAATTTACAATGGTATGGTTTGCTTTATTGGATTCATTTTCGTCTGCCAATAAGCGCTCAATTCCAGCCATCAAATTTTTAGCCCTTGAACTAAAAATTGAAGTAAGGGATTCTATCAAAGTCATTGTAAAGAGGCTGTACAAAAGAAAGATGAAAACCAAACTGATAAAAGTATCCAATACTATCAATCCTGTCATATTCGGTAAAGTTTAAAAATTTTCAGAAAAAGTATTCATATCAAGGATCTACAAATTAGCTATTTTTGAGAAAAAAATCATATAACTAGTTGTTTTTCAACATCCTTAAAATTGATATACCTAGTTGGGATTTAGAATAATCTAGTTGTGCGTTTAATATTGCTAATCATCATTTAAAAAAGTTTTGGAACTCCTTTAAGCGTATGTTAGTCAATTTTAATTAGCTAAAAATCACAATGAAAATTCATTAACCTATATAAAATGGATTTTCAAAATCAGGTGTTAAACATAGTTCAACTACTTCTCATAATCCAACACCCGATTAGCCCAAGGTATAAAATGCTGCATATTCGGTCCATCGGTATGTCCTCCATCGTGCTGTCTCCAAGCCAAATCTCCGTCCAACATATCGGTATTATAAGGCGGCATTTCTTCTTTCATGTAGTCATTGGAAACGCCGAGATCAGTTGCCCCTAATAGTTTGTAAGCTACACCAGCAGCCACAACAGCCATGTAACTCCCCTTTTGATCCAGCCATTTTGCATCTCCACTCTCAGGAATGCCATAACTCACAAAAACTGGCCTAGGAGCACATAATGCTAACATATCATGAGAATCAACTGTAAGATCACAACCATCCATTCTTCCAAAAACCGACTCTTCAGCACCATATTTCATGTAGTTCCCAGCCATCCAATAGTTTTCTCCACCGGTAAGGCTTTCTACTGCTTCGCCAAAAACACGTCTATGTAGAGTGGTGCCGCCTTTTCCAGATGACCCGATTAAAGCTGTCGCAAAACGGGGCTCAAATGCCATCGTTACTAAAGCTGCTTTTCCATATCGGGAAACACCTTCAATTCCAACTTTTTTAGCATCAACCAAAGGTTCTGTTTCCAAGAAATCCAAGGCTCTAGCCGCTCCCCCAAGCCCAAGCACGAAGTGCTCCCCAATCTTCAGGAGATCTAGGTTGACCTTTGTTCACCAAACCAATTATTCCTCTAGTAATCCCTGCGTGATTGTCCGCCTGTATACTGCTCGGGTCAATAGTTACATAGCCCCAGCCAGCAGCCAGCAATTGCTCTGTGGATGGCGAATCTCCTGTTGGTGCTGGCGCAAAGAAGTTTTGCACCAGGTAAACGAGTCACTGGATTGTAAGCAGGATATTTATCAAAAAGTGCTTGCAAGGAAGGATCATTCTTAATCATCATCTCCTTAAAAGATGTGTTCAAAGTTTCCATATCCTCCCCATTAGGTTGTGCCGGTGCGGGAAAAGATGGACGACCAAACATCATCAGAACAGGAACAGGACCTTTAGCATTCGCAGGAACTACCAGCATCATATTAATATCCACTTCAATCAGAGGATATGAACTGTTATCGACATGTCCTATTATTTGCTTAGCGATCACAGGGGTCCTTGCCACAAATTCCCGATCAGTGATTTTCACTTCCCAGTTCACATCAGGAATATTTTCTGGAAGTTTGCCGTAAACTTCACGTTCTAAAGCATCCACCAATTCAGGTCTTCGAGTTTTCCACCACATTTCTTGGGATGTCACTTTTTGACCTGCGTTTGTTGTCAAAATATCCGGTAGTTCTGGGCATGGGTTTGCTTTTGCCTCATCGTAATTTGCCGCATTTGGAGCAGATTCATTTCCGCTTGGCCCAGGTCGAAGCACTTTGATACCCAACTCCTGCTGCATATTGGCGTGATCCTGTTCATTGGTAAAAGTAACAGGTGCGGGATATTTGCTTGCGTCAATTTTGGTCGTTCGAGAATTGGCAAAGCCGCCAATTCCAAGCATTAAGGTTATAATAATTGTCTTTTTCATAATAGGTTTCGGGTATATTGAGCGTATTAGTTCTGGTGTTCCTTCACATGTTTTGCTGCTTCCAGCATGGTTGTGGTCCAGATGGTTTCATCATTTTCTGCCAAATAGTCAATAAGTATCTGGTGCGCTTCCAATGACACATTTAAGTTATGCTCACCTCCTACTCCATGAAAAAGGAAGGTTATCAGTGCATTTTTTTCTTGCGCTTCTTTTACCAATTGAATCAATTCTGCACCTGATTCTCCATTGATTCCATAGCTATCTACATTGAGAAGATTTATATTTCCAATCAAATTCAATGCTCCTCGAACTCCTCTGGAAGCTACAAAATCACCTTTGATATCCTCCATGAATGAACCTTCGCCAGTTGCTGTATCTCCACAGGTATAGGCAAAAGTCCGCTCCTTTTTACCATCAAGTGTTTCCAAAAACACATTGGTCATTCGGATTTCCTTCAGAATTTGGGCTGTCGTGTAGTTATGCAAATCGTTATCTGGACTTACCCAGGATCTTCCAGGTAATGAAGCATCACAAGGATGATGTAGCGTGTGATATTCGCTGATTCATGACCTAATCAACCCGCTTTTTACCAATCTTCTCTTCTATTCTTACTACCATCAGAGAATGCAGAAAGATAAAATGTACCCTTGAGTCCATGAGCTTCTAGGGCAGGAACTACATTGTCTGATGCCATTCAGCGCATCATCGTATGTGAGGACTACAGCAGCTTGTCTTCCTTGCCAAAGTTCATTTGAAGTGGAAGTTTGTTGTGCAAAACTGTGATAGGATACACAGATTAATTCCAGTGATAGGATTTTAAAAATTGATTTCATTCTACAGGTTTTAGGTTGGGCTCATAAATAAACCTAAGGTGAACACATAGCTTGTTGAACTACAATCTGCTAGTATTATCTAGGTTTATTATCAATTTAGATACAAAGTATCTTTTGCCTTGCTTCCATGCAAACCACCCAACACTTTTCTTGAAGTCAACTAAGAGGCTTAAGCTTAGGTCAACTCCTCAATTCTGCCCTCGTAATCAAATTGCAAATCCTCATGCAATCCAGAGATTAGTTTAACTGCTTTTGCTAATTGCATTTGATAGATATTATCCAAAACCTGATTTCTATGCCTGAGAAAGCCGTATTCCTTCAGCTTTGCGCAGAAAAACAACAATACTTCTATTAGATCAGTGTTGAGCTTTACTTGAGTTTAAGTAGCTTGTTCATCTTTCGGCGAAGCTTTTGAGCTGACTTTTTTGCATAATAGGAATGATCACCTCTTGCAGTTTGAAAATCGAGCTCCAACTCTTCCTGCACCATTTCTACATACAGTTGTGGTTGGTCTTTCTCGTTAAGTTTAAAAAATAGGTAAGACTTATTATCTTCTACTGAATTTACTAAGATCTGCCACCAATTCGATCAATTCCTTCTCATTAAGAAAGCTGAGTTCTTTTTTAAGTTGTGCTAGACTTGGGATTTTCATTGGTCAAATGGAGTGATTAATAACTTCAAATTTTACCATTAATATATTGATCAAGCTTCATTCATCGCAAAATTCCATGCTTCGTAAAACAAATAAATATTTACGAATTTCAAACCTTAGCCTCCGTTCACATTTATTCTTTTGATATTGAAAAACAGTAGCCTAACTTAAATCACGAAAGCTTACAGATTATCTATCTATGAAAGAATTTAAAGCCATCATTGAGGCTTATGAGCAATATAAATTAGCTGGAAAGAATACTGCGCTGGCAACAGTAGTCCAGGTGGATGGCTCGGCCATACCGACGACCTGGGGCGAGAATGTTAGTGTCTGAAGATGGTGAATTGACAGGCGCTATGAGCGGAGGATGTCTGGAAGGTGATGCGCTTCGCAAAGCTCAAACTGTAATTTTTCAGCAGAAATCGATGTTGGTTACCTACGATACCACTGATGAAGATGACCAAAAGTTTGGAGTTGGGTACAGCGCTGTAATGGAATTACTCATGTCATTGATAGAGAACCCATTGATTATCAAAATACTATAAATCCAATAGAGACTGTTGAAAATCGCTCTCCAGAGATCGGGTTTTCTGCAGATTACTTACAGTCTTTTCAGTCAAATATTCTAAGCAAGAACAGATTGGAACAAAGATACTTTTGAAAGGAAATCATGTTTTTGGGGATGAAGATAAGTTGGAAACTCCTCTTTGGGCAAAAATCCAAGACGAGTTAAAAACCATGGACACAAACCATCATAAAATTCGTAAGTATTGAAAGCTTAGATGATATTCAAGTATTTATCGAATCCATCAAACCAACCATTCGAATTTTACCTTTTGGGGCTGGAAATGATACAATTCCTCTAGCCAAGATGGCTGATATTCTTGGTTTGGAAGTAATTCTCATTGATGGGAGAAAGAACTTGGCTACGCCTACTCGCTTTCCTTCAGGCGTTGAGAAGTTCTCACTGGTTCTGGGGAAGCAGTCGTTGAGCACCTCGAAACAGATGAACATTCAGCAGCACTTTTAATGACTCATAATTTTGAATATGAGGCTTTGGTAATGGAAGAGCTGTCTAAACTCGATCTGCCCTATTTGGGAATTTTAGGTCCGAAAAAAAAGTCCCAGAAATTAATTGAGCGCTTAGCTAAGAAAGGAATCCCTGTCAATCAAGCAACTATCTATTCTCCCATGGGTTTGGATATTGGGGCTGAGGGTTCGGAAGAGATTGCTTTGTCCATTTTAGCAGAAGTGAAAGCGGTTTTGGCAAAAAAACAAGGTACCTTTCTGCGAAATAAGACAGGCCCAATACACGATTAAACTCATGAAAACAGGAATCATCATACTAGCAGCAGGAGAATCAACCAGACTTGGCTATCCAAAACAGATAGCAAAATATAAGGAAAAGACCTTGCTTCAACTCGCTATTGATGCTGCAAATGATGCTAAAGTGGATAAAAGAGTTTTGGTGCTGGGTGCAAACCGTGACGAAATCAAGAAGACTTCCCAGGAGCAAGCATTCCTAATATTCCTAATCAACACTTCGAAAAAGGCATGTCATCCAGCATAAAAGTTGGACTTGAATACATGTTGAAGTTCGACAAGCCTGATCAAGTGATTATAATGCTTTGCGATCAGCCTTTTGTTGGATGCGAAGATCCTGCTAAATAAGCTTATTGCGACTCAGAAGAAGGAAGAAAAGGGCATTGTAGCCTGTGCATATTCCAAGACAACTGGCGTTCCTATTCTATTTGGAAAGGCTTATTTCAAAGAATTGATGGAGCTTACAGGTGATGAAGGTGCGAAGAAAATTGCAGAAAAAAGGCGACAACCAAGATGGTATGGTTACTGTAAGCTTTCACTAAAGGCAAAGTAGATATTGATACTGAGGAGGACTCGAGGGACTTGAACCGCTAGGTCCTAAGTTGGAAAGTATAAAAGTTGCAAGGTTTGGATTACCTAGCCTTACAACTTCAGAACTTTACCACTTTTCCGCCTCAATTCCCCCACCACCTTTTCCACCCAAACCACAGTATCCAACACATCCTTCTCAGTAGTATTCCTTCCTAAGCTAAAACGAATAGAGGCTCTTCCTAGGTCTGAATCTAAACCCATCGCTTGAAGCACATGAGATGGTTTTGGGGAAATGCTGGTACAGGCAGAACCTGAACTTACCGCGACTTTTTGGCAAACTTTGCGGAGCAAATCCTCTCCTTCTACTCCACCGAAAGCAATGTTTGTGACATGGGAAATCCTATTCTGACTTCCGTTCAAAAAAGTATCTTCTAGTGATAAGAGTTTGTATTCCAGCAGATACGCGAAGCTTTCCAGTCGATTTGATTCCGCTTTCATTTCCGACATTCTTAACTCAGCAGCTTTACCAAAACCCACAATTCCGGGGACATTCGAATGTTCCACTTCTAAAACCTTTCTCATGCCCGCCTCCATGAATCTGTGCTAGGGGCTTAGGCAATGAATGGTTATGTCTGACGTATAGTGCTCCTATCCCTTTCGGGCCATAAAGTTTATGTGCTGAAATAGCCATCAGGTGCACACCCTCAACAGAGATTGGGATTTTGCCTGCTGCTTGCACTGCATCAGTAAAGAAGACTATTCCCTTTTCTTCTGCCAATTCTGCTATTTCGGTGATTGGATGAATGATACCAGTTTCATTATTTGCCCACATCAGGCAAATCATTTTGGTGTTCGGAAGGATGCTTGCTCTCAGATCAGCTAAGCTGATATTTCCCTGTTTATCTACAGACAAATATGTAACCTCTGCCCCTGCTTCCTCAATGGATTTCATGCAGTCTAATACTGCTTTATGTTATGTTTGGCAAGTAATGTAGTGTTGCTTTTCACCTTTGAAAATCTCGAAAGTTCCTTTGATTGCAAGGTTAATTGCTTCAGTAGCTCCTGAAGTAAAAATGATTTCCTTGGTCTGTGCCCCAATCAGATTTGCTACATTTTCCCTGGCTTCATCTACAGCATTTTCAGCCATCCAACCAAAAGCATGTGACTTGCTCGCTGCATTGCCAAAATGTTCTCCAAACCATGAATCATGCGCTTCAATTACTTCTGGAGCACAAGGAGTGGTAGCGTTGTAATCAAGGTAAATCGGGTAATTCATAAGTGCAAAATAGGGATTTTTTAAGCGTGAGGAATTACATGTATCAATCATAATTCACCTTGTTCAGTTAAATGATGAACAAACAATAATTGACTAATTTTAGCCCCATGCAAGAATCATGGACCTTAACACTCCCCTCCTCGGAAAAGCCAACTTCAGAAGAACTCAAGAAGGTTTTAAGAGAAAACCAAAAAGATTTGGGAATCTTTCTCTCCTATTATTTCAGGAAAGAAGGTGCTCATACCGAGAAGGTGGATTTGGCTTCTGATATTAATTTTCAAGATGAAATCTCAGGTGATTTCGAATTGGAATTTGACCTCATCCACTACAATGCTTGCCTTGCTATCCATGATCAAAAGCGGGAAAGTATGAAAATTACCTTTGAAATTGAAGGAGTCAATATGAATCTCAAAGGACCTTATTGGCCTGAGAGAGAGATGGATGAGATTTAGAGTTAGTATCAAGTAGCAAGACATAAGTATTTAGACTTAAGACATAAGAAGTGAGAGGCAAGAGTAAAGATTACAGTCTCATTGATAAACTACTTGCGGCATTAAAATCAAATAAAAAGCACTTCCAAAAATTTATGGAAGTGCTTTTCTTTTAGTTCTTGAATCTATTTTCTTGATTATTTAATCCTGTTACTTGATTCTAGCATCTAGATACTTATGTCTAACGTCTTGATACTTTCTAAGCTCTTTTTATACCCAACTTAAGGTCAGTGAATTCCTTTTGCTCGATAAAAGGCTGACTTCTCGATCTCTTTCAGTGGCACTAAAGATAGCATTTGCGATAGCTCCACCTGTTGGCGGCAAGCAAGGCTCACCTAGTCCAGTTGGGTCAAAGCCACTGTCTACGTAATAGGTATCCACTGCAGGAACTTCCTTCATTCTGATCAATCGGTATTTGTCAAAGTTCGTTTGTGTTGGAAGTCCTCCTTCGAAGGTCAGGTTTCCATACATCGCATGCCCCATTCCATCGACAACTCCACCACGAACTTGGTGGTCAGCTCCAGTAGGATTTACCACCATTCCACAGTCGGTAATCACATGAATCTTTTTTAGAGATGGAGTACCGTTTTCCATTTCAATATCAGCTACTTGTGCGACATAAGTTCTGTGTGAAAAATAGACAGAGAAGCCTTGTTTAACATTCGGGTTTTTACCCCAATTTGATTTCTTCTGCAGCCATTTTTGTAACTCCAATCATTCGGTCCACATCATAGCGAAGTTCTCCACCTACAGGATTTGCTTTGGCTTTTTGGAACAATTCCATTCTGAATTCCACAGGATCTTTTTTGGCAGCAAAGGCAACTTCATCCAAAAATGACTGCTCCGCGTAAGCCAAGAAATTGGTAATCGGAGCTCTCCAAGCATTTGTAGTAATGGATGATTCATAATTGACATTCTCGATCAGAAGGTTATCAACTGCCCCAGCCGGAAAATTAGTTTCACGAGTACTGTTACCGGCATTCATACCTACTCCTCTGAGTTTGTAGCCAGTCATATTTCCATCTGCATCCAATGCCGCTTCAAATCTATAGCGAACAGCTGGCCGGTAAGCTCCTCCAGTCAGGTCATCTTCTCTGCTCCATGTAAGTTTCACTGGAGCATTCATCATTTTGGAAACGTGAACAGCTTCAGATACATAATCTGCGCGAAGTCTTCTTCCAAATCCACCACCTAATCGGGTGATTTCTACTGAAATATTCTCAGGAGCAATTCCAGTAACTTCTGCAGCAGCCCTTCTGGCACTTTCCGGAGTTTGTGTTGGTCCTATCAATTCCACTTTGTTCTGGCTGCACATGCGCAAAGAAATTCATTGGTTCCATAGGCGAATGTGAAAGGAAAGGACACTGATATTCAGCAGTGACAACTTGTGCGGCATTTTTGAAAGCTGCTTGAACATTTCCGTCTTCCCGCTTTACTTCAGCCTTTCCATTTGCAAGTAGATCTTTGAAAATCTGATCGTGATCTGCCGAACTCTCTACTTTTCCATCTGCTTCATACTCCACTTTTAAGAGCTTCTTTGCTTTCATCAGCGGCCAAGTAGACGTTCCGACCACTGCCACGCTATTCTCAAAAGTTACCACATCTTTAACACCAGCTACATTTCTAGCTGCGCCATCATCTATGGATTTGATTTTCATGCCAAAAGGTGCCCGCTGAATCATTGCATGGAGCATTCCTTCTCTATAAAAATCAAGTCCAAATAGGGGCTCTCCAGTGAAAATTGCATCATTCTCAACGTTCTTTACTGGTGTGCCTATGATTTTAAAATCTTTCTTATCCTTTAAGGTAATCTCTTCAGGTGCAGTCAACAAAGCTGCATCATTGGCTACTTCTCCATAACCTATTTTCTTTCCGCTGGCTTTGTGGTAAATAATCCCTTCAGACGTACTCAACTCGTCAGCTGAAACCTCCCATTTTTTCGCAGCAGCAGCTACCAAAAGAAATTTAGCTGTAGCCCCGGCTTTGCGAAGCCGCTCCCATGAATGAGGCATAGCTCCAGAGCCACCAGTTAATTGTCGCTCATACTTATCTGTATCGAGATTAGCTTGTAGTACTCTCACTTTACTCCAATCCGCATCCAATTCCTCAGCTACTACCATCGGGAATGAGGTCTTAATCTTTTGCCCCAATTCAGGATTAGGGGAATAAATCACTACGTCTCCACTAGGTGCAATACTCAAAAATGCATTGAAATTCTTGGCATTTGCGAGTACTTCTTCAGTGCTGAGCACATCCATTTTTGGCGAATCGCAGCTCATCCAATTAAAGCCAATAAATAGGCCTCCAGCCGTAGTTCCGGCTATTTTAAGGAAGTCTCTTCTGTTAGTTTTTGTCAGTGTAGCCATGATTATTCGGATTTAGCAGCCATTGCAACGGCTTCTCTGATTTTATGATAAGTACCACATCTGCAGATATTTCTACTCATCGCTTCATCTATTTCATCCATTGAGGGAGCTGGGTTCTTTTTGAGAAAAGCGGAAGCATTCATAATCTGCCCAGCTTGGCAATATCCACATTGAGCCACATCCACTTCAGCCCAGGCTTTTTGTACGGGATGATCACCATTTTTGGAGAGTCCTTCAATCGTGGTGATTTCATCTTCGGTCAAACTAGCGGCAGGTGTGATGCAGGAAAACATTGCCTCTCCATTTCTATGGACCGTACAGGCTCCACATTGAGCGACACCGCAAGAGTATTTTGTTCCGACTAATCCGAGATGATCTCGAAGCACCCATAAAAGAGGGGTATCTTCTTCTACATCAACTGAATGAGCCTTTCCGTTGATTTTGAGGTTTATAATTGCCATTGGGTTTTTAATTAAGTTTTATCCGATTAAGTTATAGAAAATCAGAAGAGTATAGAAACCGATTGTATAAAATTAGTGGCTAAATCTCTCGTGGCGGAGCTGAGTTATTAAGTACACCTCTCTTTATATATTGAAAAAAGCTCCACATTTATTAAAGTTTAAAATCGATAAAAAAATCACTCATCTCGCACCTTTTACAGTTCATTTCAGTTAAAGCCAATAGTTTAATCCCCGCTTTTACGGCTCTATATGCTTAAGTTTTTCCTTAACACACTAAAATATCTAATGATCACCGTCATTTCCCTCATAGTCCTCGTCGTCATTGTCGTTATTTTATTTGTAAATCTTAGTCCTCAATTTGGCGCAAATCCTTCCAAAGAAAAGGTTCTTCAGTACGAAAAATTGGACTATTTCGAAAATGGGAAATTCAGTAATCTGATGCCCACCAACATGGACATGGATTTTACTGAAGCTATCAAAATGCTTCCGGAGTTTTTCAAAAATGATCCTTCCAGACGTCCTGATTTTGAATTACCAATTGAGCACCGGGATTCTCTGGAATTGGTAAATAAAGATCATCCCACTCGTCTGGTTTGGTTTGGACACTCTTCGTTTTTGCTTCAAATCGATGGAAAGACCATACTTATAGACCCAATGTTTGGGGAAGTTCCTGCTCCGAATCCGCTCTTGGGTAAGAAACGCTACAGTAAAGAGCTTCCAATACAAGTTGAGAAGTTACCACAGATCGATATGATCATTATGTCCCATGATCACTACGATCACTTAGATTATGAATCTATTCAAAAGTTGAAGGATAAGACCAAGTCTTTTTATATGCCATTGGGCATGGGAGCACATTTCGAGGATTGGGGCGTTGATGCTTCGAAAATCCATGAATTAGGATGGTGGGATGGGGATCGTCCAGGCGGATGGCTTGCTTCTAGCTCTCACTCCTGCTCGACATTTCTCTGGCCGAGGTTTGAACAATCGTTTCTCTACCCCTTGGGGATCCTGGGTAATTCAAGGAGAATCTGACAATATTTATTTCAGTGGAGATAGCGGATATGGTCCGCACTTTAAGCAGATTGGTGAGAAATATGGCCCATTCAACTTTGCAATGATGGAGTGTGGTCAATACAATGAGCGCTGGACAGATATTCATATGGTGCCGGAGGAAACTGCTCAAGCAGCTCAGGACATACAAGCAAAAACCTTTATGCCAATACATTGGGCAGCATTTACTCTGGCTATGCACTCTTGGACTGATCCTGTAGAACGGGTTATTGCCAAGGCTAAAGAAATAAATCAGCCGATCTACGTTCCTGAAATTGGAGAATTTATTGAATTGGATAAAAATCTGCAGACCGGAAGAAAATGGTGGTTAGAACCCTCCTCGATTTCTAATACGATGATTTCCAAGCAATAGAATTTTCATTCTTATCCTATTTCTTAGGGCTTTTCCAGAAATCAAAAAAAGTCTAACCTGAAATCACTTTCCTGTAATGGGAATGTTTTGAGGCATTTTTCCTAATTTGACATTTTGAAATAAAACAAAAAACAACCTAAAAAACCTATGGCTCAGACTATCAAAGCAGCTATCGTGGGAACCGGATTTATCGGCCCAGCTCATTTAGAAGCACTTAGAAGAATTCCTAACATCGAGGTAACTGGCCTTGTAGAAGTAAATCAGGAAGTGGCAGATGCCAAAGCCGCAGAGCTTGGAATCCCAAATGCTTACACTTTTGATAATATGTTGAAAGATGAAAGCATTGATGTAGTACACATCTGTACTCCTAACTTCCTTCACTTTCCGCAGGCAAAAGCATGTATGCTAGCAGGCAAGCATGTGGTTTGTGAAAAACCTTTGTCGATGACGATTGAAGAAGCTGAAGAGCTTGTGAAGGTGGCGAAAGAAACAGGATTAATCAACGCAGTTCACTTCAATTTGAGATATTATCCGATGGTTCGCCAGATGCGAGTAATGCGTCAAAAAGGTGAATTGGGAGATGTGTACTCAGTAATGGGTTCCTACCTTCAGGATTGGCTGATTCACAAAACTGACTATAGCTGGAGATTAGATCCTAAGCAGTCAGGTGGTTCTAGAGTAGTAGCTGATATAGGTTCTCATTTGTTGGATATGACTGAATATGTGACTGGTTTGAAAATCACTGCTGTTATGGCTGATTTCTCCATTGTCCATCCTACTCGTTTGAAGCCATTAAAAGCTGTGGAGTCCTTCTCAGGAAAAGCGCTTGATCCAAAGGATTATGAAGAATATGAAGTAACCTCTGAAGATTACGCTACTATTATGCTTCGCTTTGACAATGGTCGAACTGGATCTATCGTAGTAAGTCAGGTAAATGCAGGCCGTAAAAACCGCTTGAATATTGAGATTTCTGGTTCCAAATCAAATATGGAATTCAATGCTGAGAAGCCAAATGAACTTTGGATTGGACATCGAGATAAAGCAAATTCAATTTTAATGAAAGATCCAGCTTTGGTGGATGAAGGAGCTCGTTCATTGGTAAGCTTCCCAGGAGGTCACCAAGAGGGATTCCCTGATACTTCAAAGCAACTTTTCAAAGAAGTTTATGCAGCTATCAGAGATGGCAAACAGCCAGAAGCCCCTACTTTCCCAACTTTTGCTGACGGCTTGAGAGAGTTGATTATTGGTGAAGCTATTGTGGAAAGTAATACCAAAAGAAGCTTGGGTGAAGATTTAAAAAGAATGTAGGATGTCGGGTGTTGGATGTCCGATGTAGCGCTAGAGTTATTCATAACATCTTTAAAACATCGTACATCCGACATCTGTCGATATTCATAGAATAAGAGACGTTCTATTTTGATAAAAAGTCGTATTTTGAAGGCAAATCTAAAACCAATGACAATGAATTTAAAAAAGACTTTATTAGCAACAGCCCTGATGGCCTTTATCGGTCTTGCGGCGTCCCGCGAGGTGC
>NZ_JBVVUG010000035.1:0-302053 GCF_055809615.1 Algoriphagus sp. 10J20-15 | reverse complement strand
AATCTTTCGCTGGCTCCACGTCCACAATTCCATTTTCAAAACTGGAATGAACAAAATTATGATCATTGTCTTTGACTACGTCCACAGAGATAAGAATCAGCAGCGTGGGCATCAGCATGCTGAAGCGTATAACCTTTCACCATTTCTGAGGTGATTCTCATTTTCTTAAGAGACTTTGCTTCGACACCACTAGCACCTCGGGAAGGAATATAAAGCTTCATTACTTGCTTCAGAGCTGGAGCTGAGCAGGCTGCAATTGCAGGCTTAGAAAGTGGCATAGAAGGATCAGTCTACATGTAGAATACCTTCAAGATTTGTAAAGCTTAAAACCAAAGCTGCAGAGTCAGCTGCACCTCATATCAGCTGAAGAAACCACATTGATATCAGTCTTCGCCAGTAGCCATGGCCATCGCTACCAGTAGTTCCCGTTGATCAGAACTTTGAACCCAGAACCTGTGGCAAATATTGCCAAGTCCCAAGATTCCCTTGCTACCGCAGTCTGTGTACCAGTTCGGAACTGGATATAAGCTGTATTTGGATATTCTGCTCCACCACCATCTACTTCGATGATTCCTGATTCTGTAGGCGGTACTACTACTGGCTCTGTTGATCGTCATCACTGCAGGATGAGAAAAGTGTCACGCCAGCCATTAAGGCTGTAAGAGTTAGAAAACGATACTGTTGCATTGTGTTTAAATTTGGGGGAATAGTTATTTATTTAATTGATAGGTGAGGCCAAGGAAATAAGAGTCTTTCCATAGCCTACGGGTCTTTCGGTTCCACCTCCATGGGCATCTCCACCTACCCGGAAGTACTACTGATTTGCTTTACGCTCAGGATATTTCTTGCTACCGGCATTCACAGAGATGTGTTTGCCAAAATCTTTTTTGAAAGAAATATCCATCCAGTGGTAGCCGTCCAGCATTCTTTCAGTTGCGGAAGGGTTTCCCTCAGAATCAGTGATTCTCTCATAGCCCGGCAGCGCTCCAGTCCATTTGTAGAAGAGCGTCGCAGTAGTTCTCCATGGCAAAATCTGATAGGTCAAATTTGTATTCACCTCTGGAGTCCAGCTCATATCGGGAACTATAGTCTGCTACTTCAGAAAGTAGGTTGTAGCGTCCGATGTAGGAGAACACCAACATTCGCAGTCAGGTTTTTGAACGAGATGGCTATTGTTCAGCGTAAGACCAGCCGCATTGTATCGCTCCACATTGAACAAGGTAGTCACCTGAATGTCGCTTAGGATCTCTGCACCGTAAGCGATTCTGTCTTTTACATCATTGTAAAAAGCGCCCAGCACAGTTGAAATTTTCCAGGTTGGGTTGAGCTTTGAGCTTTCCAATCCAATGATCCATCTGAAACTATTGGAGGTTTCCGCTTTTAGGTCTGGATTGCCTGTAATGCTGTGACTTGCGTCAAAGAAGTTGAAATACAACTCACGGATAGAAGGAGCTCTGAATCCGTTGGCATAGGCCAATCTCAGATCCAAGTTTTCATTCAAAGCAAATTTTGTGTTCAATGAAGGAATCAAAGCTAGTGTTTGCGTAAGCAGAATTCCAGCTTTTGCGTAGTCCCGGTTTGATTTTAATCGGTAAAACTGGAGACCACTCTCCGGAAAGGAAAATTGCATAATCCTGAATTCCTTCATTCTCGTCTATTCTCTCGCCAGAACCTTGTTCCAGATTCAGGTGGATTTCAGGTTGCAAATTGAATTTATCAGCAAGCTTCCAATCGCCGATCATTCTCCAGCTAAATCCAGTGTAATCGATGGTAGAATTAGCTCCGGGAGCTTGGGATTGGTAATGCTCACCTGTCCGCACATTGGTCACCCAAGTCTGGCTTTCTCGGGCATAATCTGTAAATGCTCCTTGTCCAGGTAACTCCAAATTTGGAATTGGTATCCCATCTTCCGCTTCTAGCCTATGCATCCAGCGGGAAGTGATGAATTCCTGATCCAGCATCTCCAAACGTGCTTCTGGCCCATAGGAAAAAACAGTCTCATCCAAGAAATCTAGCTGATATTCCAGATTTAGAGATTCAGGTTCCCAACCTGCTTTGAGGTTTAGGAAATTCTGATCTTTAGGAAGCCATTCGTATTCTCTGCCTGTTTCTTCGCCTTTCCAACCTCCGAAGTTGTTCTGAGAAAATGAAGCTCCAAAGTCCCAGTTTTTCAAGCGGTAACTTCCAGTCACACTTCTTATATGAGTGCCTTTTCCATCAAAAGGACTGTATTCATTCCCTACTGTTTGCTCCTGCACCCGAGCTTTCACATCAAATTTTTCTGGACCGTCTGACTTGGTGATAATATTGATTACACCAGCAAGTGCATCTGCTCCGTAAACCACGGACATGGTTCCTCAACAATCTCCGCCCGCTTCGATCCGGTTGATCGATCTGGTTGATATTAATTTCATTGGAGGTTCCCTGACGACCGACCATCGGAATGCCGTCGATTAAGATCTTCACATTTTGGCCAGACATACCCAGCAGCTCCATATTGCTTGAGCCTAAGGCGTTGTCCTGCGAAAAGCGAATTCCCAGCTCCGTGCTCAAAACCTCCTGAATATTACTTGGTGCTCGATTTTTAATGACTTCAGCACCGATTGTCCGCACCTGATAGACAGACTGCCCTGGCAGACTGAGGCACAAAATTCCCTGTATGACCACCAACCGTTTCCAAATCAGAAGTCTGAGGAAGTCAATACGAATGTTTCTGTAGTTTTTCCTGCCGGCCAAGTTGCCCAGATCGTCTCAAATCCCACCGCTGAAATTTTGAGTTTCCCTTCTGATGGCAATTGGGCAAGTGAGAATACACCCTGTTCGTCGGCGACCTCTCCCTTAAGGTCTGCCAGCCAGATCGTAGCATGAGACACCGCATTGCCATGGGAATCCACCACTTTTCCTTGCAACACAGCTTGAGCTTGTGCTATAATTGGCATACGCCAGGAATAGCAAAGAGAAAACGATGAAGTGTTTATTTAGATCAAATCTACGAATGTGCATAAAAATTTTTGAGATGGCGGGAAGCTTTACCTCCCCGCCGAAATTTGTATTAAAGGCTATCTACCAAAGCTTTCCACTCAGGTTTCTGAGGAAGTCCCGGCTTTCTCAATCCGAAGAACTGAGCGACCATTTCGCCTGCTTTATCGAAAAGCTCAACAGCAGATACCAACCCATCTTCCGTGTTTTTATGAACTACATAGGCCTTGTCAACCACATTTTCATTCAAATGCATGTTGAAATCAGGATCAAGTACATTGAGCCAATCACCCATCTGGCGAATGGTCTGCACCTTACCTTGGTGGATTTGGATGTTGCCTTTATTCCCAGCGAAAATCATGATAGGAAGCTTGGTCTCAGCGGCAGTTTCTACGATTTTACGTGCAGAAAGTCTGTCCACTTCATACGCCCATTTGTCGTCAATCCACTTCACAGCATCTTGCCTGTTTAGCTTGTATTTGCGAAGCATACCAAAGAAATCATGCGTATCCTTCATCGTTTCCCAATCTTTGGAAAATCCTTCGAAGTCCAATTCTTCTCGGGACACATATTCCGGAGCTGGAAAAGCTTCCAGCTCCAAGCTCAGCAGACTGGTCTTCTGCTGTATTATTATTTACCAATTCCTCGTAAGCTTCTGGATTTGATTTCTCCTGCAAATAGACTTTCATTACAGCTTCACCAGCTTTGTCGAAGTATTGCAAGCTTTTCATAGTGCCACGAGGAGTCTCGGTAGTCACTGCAAAACCAAATTTCCAACCTGCGAAAAATACTCGCTGCTCGATTGGGCCAATCACAGTAGCGATTTTGTGCGGTCCGGCAGCATGCATTTCAATTTTCTGAAAGGGTCCCTTGTGCTCCAATACACAGCCTTCGCTTCTTGTCAATGACATCACGCGGCCTAGTTTTGGGAATTCTTCCAGTTGCTCGGTAAAATTGTCAGTCAGACGAATCACGTTTGCGCCGATTCCAGTGGCTAAAAGTTGAGCTTCAGTCACACCAAGTTTAGCGGCAGCATCACGGATTCTAAGTTGAGGCTCAGATTCTTTCAGATTCTCCCATGCTTGCTTCAGGGATTGTGCGGAGTCTTGAATAGACTCCATTGTTACGCTTGTTTAAATGTGGGTATGGATGTTTGTACCTGTGCCTGTGCGGTTGCTGATATGAGGAGTCCACCTGTAACAGGGTTTTGAATTAATTGAATCGGGTGATCAAAAACGTATTCTAGGATTTCTTCCTCTAATACTTCTTTTACCGTTCCTGCTTTTGCGATCATGCCATTTTTCAGTAAGGCAATTTTATCTGCGTATTGTGCCGCAAGGTTCAGCTCATGAAGAATTACCAAGATTCCAATATTTCTTGATTTCAGCGTTTGAAGGATTTTCAATACTGCATGCTGCTGCGCAATATCCAAGCTGGAAGTTGGTTCGTCAAGGAGCAAATACCTTGGAAAAGGCTTTGTCTCCCAGATTTGTACTTCAGTACTCTTGCGAGTTGCACGCGCTGCTTTTTCTTCCGCCGGAAAGGTGATTGAAAACCTGATCCTTCAAGTGGGAAGTATTCGTCGCTTTTCCAAAACTTCTTGAATGAGTTTTGCAGGTTGCTTTACTTTGGTGCTGATCAGGCCAAGCTCCACTACTTCCTGCACGGTAAATGGAAAATTAACTTGCGTATGCTGAGGCATTACAGCTCTCACCGCAGCCAAATCACGGGCTTTTAGTTTATGAATATCGTGGCCATTGTAGCCCACAGAACCATGTTTGCATTTGATCTCTCCAGAGAGGATTTTGAAAAAAGTTGATTTTCCTGCGCCATTTGGGCCTAGCACTGCTAGAATTTCCCTGGATTCAATTCCAAACTAACCTCATCTACGATAGGTCTTTGGCGAATGCAAAAATGTACTTGTGAAGCTTGAAGCATTAGTTTTTGGATTTATTCAGGTTGAAAATAAGCCAGATAAAAAATGGTGCACCGATCAGTGCGGTGATCACGCCTATAGGCATTTCGGCGGGAATTACGATCACTCTTGCGATGAGATCGGCAAAATTTAACAAAATCGCACCTAGAAGAAATGATCCAGGCAACACCAGTCTATGATCCGCTCCAAACAGAATTCGAATCAAATGCGGTACTACCAAACCTACAAATCCGATCATTCCCACCATGGAAACTCCAACTCCAACGACCAAAGCACTACAAATAAGCAGTCGGATTTTGACTTGCTGCACGTTTACACCCATGTGGAAAGCTTCTTGCTCTCCTAACGCTAGCGCATTCAATTGTCTGGAATTAAATAATAGTAGAACTGATGGAACACCTATAAGCATCAGGCTTACTGGGACTTTTGCCCCAAGTAGCACCACCCAGATCTCCTAAACTCCAGAAAGTGAAGCTTCGCAAAGCGGAATCATCTGCAAAGAACAGCACCAAACCAATTAGTGCTGCTGCCAATGCATTGATCGCTACACCCGCCAAAATTAAAGTTGCAGCATCTGTTTCTTCCTTGGGATTTTGACAGTTGATAAGACAGCCGTCACACAAATCAAACCTCCAATAAATGCAAAAAGAGGCAAGCCGAGAGTTTTGATCCAAGCCAAAGAGGAAACTGTAGGCACCAATACCATGAAAATCACAGCAAATAAGGCGGATCCTGTACTTACCCCGATCAACCCTGGTTCTACCAAAGGATTTCTAAACATGCCTTGCAATGCTGCGCCGGCTATTCCTAACCCTCCTCCTACCAGCATGGCCATCAGCACACGAGGCATGCGGATTTGGAGAAGCACATTGGCTTGTTGGACTTCAAAAGTTCCTAGTTGAATACCGATTTGGTCAAATAAGATCGCAAGCGTCTGAGGAAATGGAATGCTAAAGGCGCCCAAAGAAAGGGAAGCCAGCACCACCAAAACCAACACAAACCCAAACCCGAGGAGGGTGAGGTTTTGACTCTGGATATTAGTATGATTCAATGCGGTGATCATTTATTTATATGGCTGGAAGACCGAAGACGGGAGACCGAAGCGGCTTCAATGCTTGATTTTAACTTTACTTTCTAAGCTTTATCTTATACTTATTTAATTATTGCCTTACGGCTTTGGCTAGTTCCAATGCTGCTTTTCCCACTCTTGGTCCAAAACTCGGAAAGGTATTGGCCATCTAAAGCAACGATTTGATTTTCTTTAAAAGCTGTGGTTTGATCTATTCCTTGTATCGCTACCAAGCCATCTTTTCCACCTACACTTTGGATTCCTGATTCGAAGAAGACACCAAATACTCTGGATTCATAGACACCAAGGATTCTGGAGTCATAGGAGCGAATTCGTCAAAGCCTGTAGCTGTTCCTTCGATCTCAGCCAATTCAAACATTTCTGCTGCAAAGGTTTTGTCTCCAGCGATAAATACTGTCTCCGGGCCGCGGGCCATTACGAAGATTGCTTTTGGCTTAGATTCCTCAGATTCCAAATAGCTGTTCAGTGCAGCTATATCAGCATCAATTGCGGCATTTACTTCCTTTCCTTTATCCTCTTCCTCAAAGAAAGTTGCCAACTCCGTGACCAATTTCTTGGTGCCTTCTACTGTAGTTGGTTTCGTGAAAACCTCAATATTAACTTGAGCTGCTTTCAATTGAGTCGCTGCATCAGGATTGAGGTAACCTTCTTCTATAAGCACCAAATCAGGACCTAGCGCAAGAATCCCTTCTGCTTTGATCTGGTTTCTATACCCAATGGAAGGAAGATCCTGCATGGATGCCGGGAAAGTCGAGGTTATGTCGGTTGCGATGATAAGATCGCCATATCCTCGTGCATCCACGACTTCTGTAATGGTACCGCCAGCAGTAATGATCTTACGCTCGGCGGTTGTTTCTTCCTCTTTCGAAGGAGCGGAGACATGCAGCCAAAACTACAAGGATAAGAGGTAGATAGCGTGTTAACATTATTTAGATTAAGTTTAGATAAAGAACAAATGTAATCTTAATTAGATTAATTCCAAATAAAGAATTCTAAGAACTAGGTAAAAATTTCTCGAATTCAAAAATGTAAGAAAGAAGAAAACATGTGCTACATTCTTGTTTATATAGTTGACTGCTAAACAAAAAGAGTGTTTAGACGGAAGTCATTAAAAATTGGGGGTTTAGGATATTAATTTCCCAAATATCCTTTGGGTTTAGGCATTATTGGTTAATTTTGCGGTCGAATTCAAAAAGCACATCCTTTTTACATTTCAATTATCAAATGGCAAATATTGGAAAGATAACTCAAGTGATCGGGCCCGTAGTGGACGTTTCCTTTGAAGGCGGCAAGCTGCCAAACATCCTTGACGCGGTAGAAGTTACCAAAGAAAATGGCCAAGTGGTCGTAATGGAAGTTCAACAGCACTTGGGTGAAGATCGAGTGAGAACTATTGCAATGGACTCATCTGAAGGGATGGTTCGTGGCATGGAAGTAAGAGACCTTGGTGAACCTATTTCTGTTCCAACAGGTGAGGGCATCAAAGGCCGTCTTTTCAATGTAGTTGGAGAGCCTATCGATGGTTTGCCTGCTATTCCAGTTGGTAAAAGACTTCCTATCCACAGATCTGCTCCTCGTTTTGAGGATCTTTCTACAGCTACAGAAGTACTTTTCACAGGTATCAAAGTAATTGACTTGATCGAGCCGTATGCAAAAGGTGGTAAGATTGGTTTGTTCGGTGGTGCTGGTGTTGGTAAAACTGTATTGATTCAGGAATTGATCAACAACATTGCGAAGGCATATGCTGGTCTATCTGTATTTGCAGGTGTAGGTGAAAGAACAAGAGAAGGAAATGACTTATTGAGAGAAATGATCGAGTCAGGGCATCGTTACTTACGGTGAGGACTTCATCCACAGCCTTGAAGAAGAAGGTGGATGGGATCTTTCTAAAGTTGATTTGAAAAAACTAGAAGACTCTAAAGCAACCTTCGTTTTCGGTCAGATGAATGAGCCTCCAGGGGCACGTGCACGAGTTGCCTTGACAGGTTTGACTTTGGCAGAATATTATAGAGATGGTGACGGCGAAGGAGCTGGTAAGGATATCCTATTCTTTATCGATAACATCTTCCGATTTACTCAGGCAGGTTCTGAAGTGTCTGCACTTCTTGGACGTATGCCATCTGCAGTAGGTTACCAGCCAACTTTGGCAACAGAAATGGGAGCTATGCAGGAGCGTATTACTTCTACAAAGCGTGGTTCTATTACTTCTGTTCAGGCTGTATATGTACCTGCTGATGATTTAACTGATCCGGCTCCAGCGACGACTTTCGCTCACTTGGATGCTACGACGTCACTTTCGCGTAAGATCGCAGAATTAGGAATTTATCCTGCTGTGGATCCTTTGGAATCCTCTTCAAGAATCATGTCTGCGGACATTATTGGAGACGAACATTACAATTGCGCACAGCGTGTGAAAGAGATTCTTCAGCGTTACAAAGAATTGCAGGATATCATTGCGATTTTGGGTATGGAAGAACTTTCTGAAGAAGATAAGCAAGTCGTACACAGAGCGAGACGTGTACAGCGTTTCTTATCTCAGCCATTCTTCGTAGCAGAGCAATTTACAGGCTTAAAGGGAGTATTGGTAGATATCAAAGACACCATCAAAGGCTTCAACATGATCATGGACGGTGAGTTGGATCATCTTCCTGAGGGAGCTTTCAACTTGGTAGGTAGCATCGAAGATGCAATCGCTAAGGGGGAGAAAATGATGGCAGAAGTTAGATAAATTTTAGTTGTCGGTTTTCGGTTGTCAGTTTTGATAACCGAAAACCTGTAACATTTAATAGTTTAACGGAGAGCTTCACTTTTTCTAAGAGAAGTCTCCAAATGATATAAAATTCCATGCATTTAGAAATCGTCACACCGGACAAAAAAGTATTTCAGGGTGAAGTATCCGAAGCCAGTTTCCCTGGCGCCAATGGATCATTTCAGGTGCTGAATAATCACGCTCCGATCGTTTCGGCTTTGGCAAAGGGAACTGTTTCCTTTACCACTCCTGAAGGGAAGCAATCCATGATCGTGGATGGCGGAGTAGTAGAAGTAAAAGATAATGTGATAGTATTGCTAGCTGAGAAAGTAGTGGCTTAAGCAATTCATCAAATCAAAGTGAAAAAGGTCTCCTGTGCAAATGGGAGACCTTTTTTGGTTTATTGCTTAGTCAGGAAGATTTTAAAGAAAGCTCGAAGTAGTTGATTTATTTTCCAATTAAGAATATCGAATGATGAATATTGAACTCAACTTTCAGGAAAGAATATCTTAATTACTCTCTATCACCTGACCTTTTTCCCGATACAGATCCACAGGACCATCAAGCAAGACCGCCAAAACAGTGATGTCCTTGTCATAGACGTTGTCTGGAATGTCAATGTATTTCATTCCTGGGACAGCGCTCCAGTACATTTTGCCCACTTCCCTGGATTGGAGTTTCAGTACCATTTCCTACTACCCAGACCCGTTGGATTTTATTTTTTAGTCCTTTGATGGCTAGAGACTCATTTACCTTATAATCCAAATAGATATAAAGGATTGTCTTATCCTTCGAAAGAGTAGTAGGAGCATATACATGGCCATCTGGGATGCCCGCTTGAGTGTCATAGACCGCTGACTCATGCTTGGATGTCCAGCGCCCAAATTCATTCAAAATGTTTTCAGCTTCCTCTGGGATAGTACCATCTGGCTTTGGCCCGAAATCCATCAGGAGATTTCCGCCCATGTGAAGGCAATCCACAAAGATTCGAAGCAATTCACTTGGACTTTTGTACTGATCATCATTGCCTTGGTACCCCCAGCTGTTGTTCATAGTCATACATAATTCCCAGAACTCACTGCTCGGTCTCGTTACTGGAACTCCTTGCTCTGGGGTGTCGTAGTCACCAAAGCCTTTACCTAATCGGGAGTTGATGATCACATTTGGATTGTAGTTCTGCAGTTTCTTTTTGAGCTCTGCACTTTTCCATTCCTCTGGCTTATGTTCCCAATCGCCATCAAACCAATATAAATCTGGATTGTATTGTTCGGATAGTTCACTTAGTTGAGCAAAGTTGAAATCTGTGAACTTTCTGAATCTCTCTGGATCATTCTTGTATCGAAAAGTCTCTCTCGTGTTTCTGTCGTAATCTGGGTGTGACCAATCCAATACAGAAAAGTAGATTCCTTTTTTAATTCCTTCTTTCTCCAAAGCATTCATCAATGGCCCTACCAAATCTTTTCCGGCAGGAGTTTTCTTCACGACAGAAAGATCAGAAGCTTTTGTATCCCAAAGAGCCACCCCATCGTGATGTTTGGCTGTAAGTACAGCATATTTTGCACCGCTGGATTTAATCAGCTTTGCCCACTTAACTGGATCATATTTGGAAGCAGTAAAACCTGAAAGCTGTTTCATGTAATCATCATAGCTAATGTAATCATTGAAAAATGACCAGGACTCGTCAATTCCATTCACAGAATAAATGCCCCAATGAATGAAAATGCCCAATTTGGCATCAGCAAACCATTCCATTTTCTCAGGGGTTTCCTGAGAAAATGCTGAAGTAGATTGAGTGAAAAATATAGTTAGAATGCCTAGTGCTAGTAGGTAGCTTTTGAAGGAAGTGCTGATGTTCACGTCGTAATTAGTAAGATTTAGGATAAAATTAGGCAAAACGCCCTATATATCAAGGGGTAGAAAAGAGTTTATTACGAGTGGAGATATTGTATTCTGAATATTATCCCTACCTTTGTGCCCACGAAAGGGGGTGTATAGATATGATCATAGTTAACGTAAAAGAGAACGAATCAATCGAGAAAGCGCTAAAGCGTTTCAAAAAGAAGTTTGACAAGACTGGTGCAGTCCGTGAACTTCGTGCGAGACAAGCTTTCACTAAGCCTTCCGTAGTAAGAAGAGCACAAGTCATCAAAGCAGCTTACAAGCAGCATCTTCAAGAAGAAGCAGCGAAGTAATCAGTTTTGACTTCCAATATCAAACGCACTTGCCATCAGGCAGGTGCGTTTTTTTTATGACCATTTACGATTTTGCTCAGCGATAATTCACATTTTTTCGTCTAACTTATCTTTCGAGTTACGTGATATATGATCGATTCTTTCATCAATTATTTAGAGTTTGAGAAAAAAGCCAGTCCGCATACAGTAGAGGCATATCGTCGGGATTTGACCCAGTTTGAGGAGTTTTTGGCGCTTTCTTTCGAAATAAATGAAATTTCTGAAGCCCAGCATCCAGAGCTCCGGGCATGGGTGATTGACTTGGTAGATAGCGGGTTAAGTACTACCTCGGTAAACCGTAAAATCGCCACTCTGAGGTCTTATTACAAGTTTTTACTCAGATCACAGATCATTTCTAGCGATCCAACGTATAAGTTAAAAGGTCTTAAAAACCCGAAGAAACTTCCTGAGTTTGTACAGGAAGAGACGATTCTTGCCGTTTTAGACGAAAGTGTTTACGAACTGGATTTCGATGGGCAGCGTGACAAGATGGTGATGGAATTTCTTTACCTCACCGGAGTCAGGCTTTCAGAGTTGATAGGATTAAAATGGTCGGATGTCAATCTCATCGATGATTCGGTCAAGGTACTTGGAAAAAGAAAAAAGGAAAGAATAATTCCTATTACAAAAGGCTTAAAACAGAATATTTTGCTGTATAAAAAAGTATTTGAGGAAAGGTTTTCTAAAGTTGGTCAAAGTGACTATTTTATTGTCAGCAATCAACAAAAGCAAAGTTACCCTATGATGATTTTTCGCATCGTCAGGCACTACCTAGATCTTTTTGCGCAGACATCCAAGCGCAGTCCTCATGTATTGCGACATACTTTTGCCACCCATTTACTCAACAAAGGTGCTGACCTGAACGCAGTAAAAGATTTGCTAGGTCATGCCAATCTTGCGGCCACTCAGGTGTACACGCACAATTCCATGGAAAAACTTAAGGCTGTGTTTGAACAGGCACATCCGAAAGCATAAAATAAACTATTTGTTCACCACTAAATGCAAATGAATATGAAACTGCAGATGCACTCCATCCATTTTGACGCTGATCGAAAACTGATCGACTTTATTCAGAAAAAAGCTGACAAACTGGATACTTACTATGACCAAATCATAGACGGAGAGGTTTTTTTGAGGCTTGACAAAAACGACAATAACTCGAATAAAATTGTAGAAATCAAGATGAATGTACCAGGAAAGCAATTTTTCAGTAAAAGCCAATCTGACTCATTCGAGGCGGCTTCTGATGATGCCATCGAAGGATTGAGACGTCAAATCAAAAAACACAAAGAAAAAGTAGTGTTGGCTAAGCAGTAATAAGCTAGCCTAGCTAAATTTGGGGCATCTCTCAGTAATGGGAGATGCCTTTTTTATTCAAACCAAACTCAATGCAAAGGTCTACAAGCTATACTATCTATTTCTGGGTTATTTCACTCTCGCTTGTAGTTGCTAAAATACTATTTACCCTAAGGCCAGAAATTGACCTGTTCACTGAGGAGGCGCAATACTGGCTCTGGTCACAGAATATGGCTTGGCATTATTATTCCAAGCCCCCGCTTGTAGCTGTTCTAAATTACATTAGCACAGGTTTTCTGGGAAATACTGAGCTGGGAGTGCGTATAAATGCGATTTTATGTGGTGTAGGAATGTCTTGGGTGACGTTTCTATTTGGCCGACATCTATATTCAGCTAAAGTTGGATTTTGGGCTGCGATGATACTTCAGGCTATGCCTATGTGGTGGCTTGCCTCTACTTTTCACATGACTGACAGTTCCCTTACCTTCTTCTGGGCGATGAGCATTTATCTGGCTTATCGAGGTATGGAAGATGGGAAGAAATCCTGGTGGATTTGGGCTGGGCTGGCTGCTGCATTTGGGTTGATGGCTAAGATGGTCATGATTCTGATCTTTCCATTTCTTCTTTTGTATCTTATTTATACCAAAAGCTGGAAGGCACAGAGCCAGAATTATATTCTCTTTGTGTTAATCACTTTATTAGGTTTCATCCCTGCTTTGATCTGGAATTGGCAGAATGACTTTGACACGTTTAAGCACTTGGCTGCCCTCAGCGGTGGTGGAGGCGGTGAATCCAAAGCTTTTGATGTAGGAAAGTCTTTCGGGCAATTCTTCGAATACCTAGGAGGTCAACTGGCGATGATTTCCATATTTCTTCTTCCTCTATTTGTGGGAGCTTTTAGAAAAGTGATTCAAAACCAAGACCGAGCAAAGGTCTATTTGCTTTTACCTGCTTTGATGTCTTGGGCTGCTTTCGCAGGATTGAGTTTCTTGACTTCCATAGAAGTGAATTGGCCGGTATTTGCCTACGGAAGTTTGGCCATTCTGATGGCGGCTTGGGTGTGCGAGCAAAGTCTGAGATGGCAGAGAATCAGGAATTGGGGTGTAGGCTTAAGTATCGGTTTACCGCTGTTTTTTCTGCTTCCTGATTTTACTTTGATGAAAAGTATTACTCCTATCAAAAAGGCTGAGAAATCTGCTTTCAGAAGAATGGCAGGCTACGAGCCTTTAGCCGAAAGACTCGTCACATTACGAGATAGTTTGGGTATTGAAGATGCGTATATCTTTTCAGAAACCTATCACATGGCCTCCGAGCTTTCCTTTTACCTTCCAGATCATCCACAAACGTATATGTTAAACATGGGGGCAAGAAAGAATCAATTTGATCTTTGGCCAGGCTTGGAGCAGTTTGTAGGAAAAAATGAAGTGGGGATTTTCGTGAGTTGGAATTATGATTCTTCAGGAGAATTTGCAGATTTTCAGGAATTGATTTATGAAGAGCAGTTGCCAATTACATTTCGAGAGGAATCACTTCGTGTAGCGACAATTCAGGTTTGGAGAAAGCTAGAGCGGTTTAATCCATATTTGCCAGATACGTATTAATTCACCTTTTCTCCAGCCAATAGTATATCTTCCCATTTTCCTTCACCAATGAATCAAAGGCTGGGTTGCTGAGATTTTGAAGGAGAAAAGGAATTTGTTTGGAATTCCAGTTGACCGAACCCACAGAGATTTCGTACTGGTTTTTTGGAATTAGTTCTAAAAATTTATCCTCGACTATTAAATAAGTATAATGGGCAGCTTCACGGAGTAACTCTTGATCGGTGAGTTTTTTCTCGCCGGATATATCAGTCATGTAATAATCAGGTCCTAAAAACACCCTAATTTTACTGCTGGTGTGGATATTTCCGATAAATCCGATTTCCCCTTTTGGATCTATGTCATTAGCTGCTACAAATGCTTCAATTTGCTCACCTTGCTCTGGCAGAGATATTTTTGCAGTGACAGTGGATAGGAGGAAAAACAACAATAGAAATGAATAAGAAAGTGCTTTCGGAAGTTTCTCGCTTCTAATAGTCAGCATGAAGAGGTAGGACAAAATGGCGAATCCCGCTGCTAGCTGAAGATAAACCCATGCTGTACTACCTAATTGAAAGTTTATCCAAAAGCCAAAAACACCAACAATAAGACACAGGAAAAGGAAAAACCAAGTACTGATTTTTAGACCCAATTTCCTGAATTCAAATTCTCCTTTTACAAGTAGCCACCCAAGCAATACGGCTAATACTGGAGCTACGGGCAATAAATATCGCTCATAAAACTTAGCCGTCATCGCTCCCATTCCCAAAATTGCCAAGCCCCATAAAATTGCAAATCCGAAAAAAACTGCATTCTCAGACCATGCTTTTCTTGTACTTTCCTTGATTTTAGGAAGAACCAGCAGAATCCAGGGAATAAATATGGCAATCAAAATCCCAACTGCAAGCATCCCATTTTTCAGGATTAACAAATAACGTGAAGTAACTCTACCTCCTACTTGATCTTCAACAAAACTGTCTAAATAAGTAGGGCCATGTATTTGCCACATGGCGACAAACCAGAAGAGTGCAATGAAAATAGCTAATGCAAGGGAAGGAAAATGGAGAAAGGTTTTAAATGAGACTTTTTTCCATGGATTAAAAAGTAGATAAAACACTCCCAGACCCCCTAAAGCAAGAGCAGGCAGGCCTTTGATTTCAAATGCAAGCGCTAAACTTAGGTAAAGAATCCAAAGATATTTTTTGGGGGCTTGGTCACCAAAGCGGATTAAACCAGCGAAACCAACTGCGCTCGCGGTCATCGTGAGTCCGAGTAGCACATCCGGAATTGAGCGGGTTGCGGATAAAATCAATACAGGATTGGCGGCAATAATTAGTGCAGAGATTCCAGCTGTTTTTTTGTCTTCAAAAAGTAGCTTTGCAAGCCAATACGTGGCACCTACAGTCAATGCTCCAGCGAGTAAAAAGAAGATTCTTGAAGACAGTGCGCTAACTCCAAAAAGCTTGAATCCGGCCAGCACCACCCAATAAGTGCCAATTGGCTTACGAAAACGCAGTTCCCCATTCCCTAAATAGGTCGTGAGGTAATCTCCATTTTGGAGCATTTTCACAGCAGCGTCGGTATAATACATTTCGTCAGGGAAATGCATGTGGAAGCTCAGTGCAAACGGGCCAACTAAGACGGCAAATGCTGCCATGACCACCCATGGATTAATTTGGGAATCTTTTAAAGACATGGTGCAAAGATAATCCTATTGAACTTTGTAGTGCCAAATTTTCGTTGGCTTCCGAAAGCGAATCCTAGCTTTTTTGTCCTAGGAAGTATTTTACCGTATTTTTGACAAAATTTTATCGCATGTCCAAGCCACAGATTTCCGTAGTAATCACTGTTTATAACGAAGAGGATAATATCCAACCGCTTTTAGAACAAACGTATGCAGCGCTAGAGTCCATCAATTATGAAGTGATTTTGATTGAAGATGGATCAACTGATAGGACTGTGGCTGAGGTAAAAAAGTATGCGAATAGCCGAACTAAGCTGATTATTTTCAATAGGAATTTTGGCCAAACCACAGCTTTGGCAGCAGGTATTGACATGGCTGCTGGTGAATACATCTGCACCATGGATGGGGATTTGCAAAATGATCCAACCGACATTCCTGTGATGCTTCAAAAGGCAATCGATGAAGAATGGGATGTGGTAGCAGGCCGTAGAGCGAATAGAAAAGATGGATTTGTGCTTCGCAAAATCCCAAGTAAGATCGCCAACTGGGTGATCCGGAATACGACCAAAGTTTACTTGAAAGACTACGGATGTACACTTCGTGTGTATAAAGCGGAGATTGCGCAGGGAATGGGGTTGTATGGAGAATTGCACCGTTTTATTCCTGTTCTGGCGAAGCAACAAGGAGCTAAAATGACCGAAATGGATGTGAAGCATCATCCACGGATTCATGGCGAATCGAAATATGGCCTGAGCCGAACCTTCAAAGTGATGTCGGATTTGATTCTGATGTTATTTTTCCAAAAGTATTTTCAGCGACCAATTCACTTATTTGGCGGGATAGGGATTATCGCGTTTTTGATTGGTTTGCTGATCAATTTTTATCTGCTCATTCTGAAAATAATGGGCGAAGACATCTGGGGAAGACCAATTATGATCCTTGGTTTTATTTTAGTGCTGGGAGGTATTCAGTTTATCACCACCGGAATTATTGCGGAGATCATTGTTCGGACTTATTTTGAGTCTCAGGATAAGACGACCTATTCCATCAAGTCTGTCTATCAAGGTGTATTGGAGCCTGTTATTGCAGTGCCTCAAGGAATTGACAGCGCTAAGTAGGTTTTCAAATAGCAATTGATTTTGGCGAAAACAGAAAGTTCCCTTAAAAAGAAATTAACGACTGTCCTAAAGCTGGTTCTAACTGGATTGGCGCTCTTTCTAGTTTTTCGAAAAATTGACACAGATCAGCTTTGGCAACTCACCAAAACTATTAACTGGCTGTGGCTAATACCTGCGGTGTTAACTTTTGTGCTGAGTAAACTTTTCACAGCTTTTCGCCTCAATCTCTACTTCAAAAATATCGGTGTGCAAATCTCCGAAATGCTCAATATCAAGCTTTACCTCATCGGTATGTTCTACAATCTCTTTCTACCTGGCGGGATTGGTGGTGATGGGTATAAAGTTTACTTACTGAATAAACACTATCAAACTCCCGTAAAGCCACTGGTTCAAGCTTCGCTGCTGGATCGTTTGGGAGGTTTGGTCGCGATTGTGTTTTTACTGTTGGCATTGGTTCTTCCTGTGGATTTGACCTTGCCATTTGCTTCGCAAATTCCCTGGGAGCTCTTGGTGGTAATTGCTGCCTTGCTGGTATTTCCAGCTTTTTGGCTGATGCAAAAGTTACTCTTCAAAGCATTTCTACCCTCTTTTTGGAAAGCAAATTGCTGGTCGATGGCTGGCCAGTTAGCACAATTGATATGTGCTTGGTTTATACTGAAAAGCCTCGGCGTAACTGAGAATTTCTTAGCTTATCAACTGGTTTTCTTGCTTTCTTCTATAGTCGCAGTGCTGCCATTGACTATCGGTGGCGTAGGTGCTAGAGAATTAGTTTTTGTCTATGCGCATACGTATGCAGGTATTGATGAGGCGATTGCAGTCGCTTTCAGTTTGATCTTTTTCTTGATTACCGCGATGGTTTCACTTACAGGATCTATGATTACCATTAATTTTGATGATAAATAGTTAAATATCTGTTTTTCAATGAAATAATAAAAATTCATCCTTGCAAATTTTAAATTTGCAAGGATGATTGTACGAGATTTATTTTTGAAACTGCAAGAATTGATGCCTGATTTTCCGGCTATAGCGATTCTGGGTCCACGGCAAGTAGGTAAAACTACCTTGGTGCAAGAGCTCGTGGAAACCATCGATCCTCAGTCTATTTACCTCGATCTTGAAAGTCCCTCAGACCGTAGTAAGCTTGCTGAACCAGAGCAATATTTTGACCTGCATGAAGGTCATTTGATAATTTTGGATGAGATCCTGCGCATGCCTGACCTCTTTCCGCTTTTGCGAGGCGTGATAGATCGAAGGAGAAAGAAAGGCTTTAGATCTTGCCAATTTCTGATTTTAGGTTCCGCTTCTTTGGACCTGATCCGGCAATCTTCCGAATCACTGGCAGGCAGAATTGCCTATGAAGAACTCCCCGGATTCAATGTGATGGAAGTGGATTCGATAGAAGGCATGTAGAAAAACTATGGATGCGTGGAGGTTTTCCCGACAGTTTTCTTGCGAGTTCCGATAGATCAAGCATGACTTGGCGTGGTAATTTCATCACTAACTATCTGGAAAGAGATATCCCGCAGATTGCGCAATTTGTGCCTGCCAACCGTCTGCGTCGACTCTGGACTATGCTCGCCCATCAGCAAGGACAATTGATCAATCTATCCAAACTTGGTGTAAGTCTAGATTTGACTTCTCCGACTGTGAAAAGTTATGTGGAAATGCTTGAAGATCTTCTGCTGATTCGTTCTGTCAGACCTTGGCTAGTGAATGCGGGCAAGCGACTGGTGAAGTCCCCCAAAATCTACATCAGGGATTCTGGAATTACACATGCTTTATTGAACTTAACCAAACTGGATGATCTGCTAGGACATCCTGTGGTAGGCGGAAGTTGGGAAGGATTTATCATCGAAAATATTATTTCAGTTTTGCCTAAAGGAGCTGAATATGGCTTTTATCGGACAACGGGTGGAGCAGAACTTGATTTGGTATTGAGTCTGAACGGAGAAGTTTGGGCGATAGAAATCAAGCGGACCTTAAGCCCGAAGCTTTCAAAAGGCTTCCTGAATGCTGTGGAGGATATATCAGCAGACCATTGCTATTTCATCTATGCAGGTAAGGATGAATTTCCGTTAGGGGAAAATACCAGTGCTATAGGTTTAGCAAGATTTATGAAAAAGATAAAGGGAGGCTTTTGAGGCCTTTCTTTAATTTTGTTATTGCTCCATCATCACATCGAGCGGAAAGTAATTTGGTAGATGGTTTTTTCCCACACCCTCTTTTGTTACTTCCCACCTTATTTCCTTACTGCTGGGGAAGTAGGTTATTCTGATTTCGCTGACAGCGAGAGAATATGCACTTAGAATCGTTCCTGTGAATACATTTTCGGAGATTCTGTTTAGAGAAAGTAGAATATTCCTCGTAGCTACAGTCCATTCTGCCCCCATTATAATACACTCCGCAGTGTTCTCCTATGAAATCATATGACCCCATAACGTCATCATCAAGCTCGGGCTTATATAGATGGATTGTGAATGCTCTATCTTCAAATTCGAACCATCGCCAAGAACCTGTAATATCTTGAGAGCTGGAATCATGCGAAAAGAGAAGAAGCAGTACGAACAGGATAGGGAGACCTCTATTACACTTATTGAAATATATAATCACTTACGTATTTCTGTAATAATACCAGACTTAACATCGACTAATAATATGATTGAGTCTTCATCATCATAGACCAATCCTTTATCCGATGTAGTTATTCTTATAACTCCATATTTCTCTTTTGTCTCATAATCTGTTTCAATTTCCAGTTCATAGGATGGAAATAGCTTTGATACCGATGAATGAGAGTCTCCTATTTTTATAAAATCTTTACCATTTCCAATAGAGAATTTGGAATCTTTCAGGTGGAATGCATCCATTTTTTCACCTAGGAAATAGAATTCATTTTGCCCATAGGTGATTAGTCGCGCCATCTTTTCATCCATCTCATAATAGAAGTCTTCATTCTTGTCGGGATTTGGGAATTCTTCTAAAAACGAGGAAATAGTAGTATTTGGAAAGCTAAATTCTTTGTCAGATGATTCGGATTACTTGATGATGAGATAGGAAATTTCGAAGGTCGGTATAGAGGTGTTAGGATTATACCCTTGGACTTGACTATATGAAGTTGAGTGGAAGGAGAAAACCAGAACTATAAAAATCAAGAAATACTTTTTTCTGAACCCCAGTAATTTTTGGTTTGTGACTCTCTTATTTGATGCCTCATAATTCATCCGTTTGATTTTTGAACATATTTATTGAAAAAATGTGCTAACCCAATAACTATAACCCCTGACGAAAAGAATGAACCAATGAACTGAAACCAAATGGGTTCCGAACTAGGAAATACCAAAGCATACATGAAGTCGAAGATCAAGAGGAAAATAAAGGTTACAATTAGCCGTACTTTAAATCTTTTGTCAAGCCTTTTAAACATATCAATAATTTGTTTAAGATTCTAAAGTAGTTTATTCGCTGTTTAGTTCAAACTATTTAAATGGGTAAAGTAAGTTTTGTTCCAACCATCTTTTCTGAGAAGATTCTCATGTCTTTTCTAAGCCATTTTCGTTCCCTACCTTTGCCAAAATCCCAAACTCCATGACCAGAGCAGAGCTTTTCTCCCAAATCCAGAAAAAATCATCCTTTTTGTGCGTAGGACTTGATGCAGATATCCATAAAATTCCTAAACACCTGAAACATGAGCCCGATCCTATTTTTAGTTTTTGCAGGGAGATTATAGAAGAAACTGCCGACTATGCAGTGGCCTATAAGCCGAATATTGCCTTTTTCGAAGCATTGGGGCCAAAGGGTTGGGAGACTCTTGAAAAGGTAAATGAACTTATCCCAGAGGAAATTTTCACTATTGCAGACGCAAAACGAGGTGATATTGGAAATACTTCGAAGCTTTATGCCAAAGCATTCTTCGAGAAAATGGACTTTGATTCGGTGACAGTTGCACCCTATATGGGAGCGGATAGCGTGACCCCATTTTTGGAGTTTGAAGATAAATGGGTAATTCTCTTGGCCTTGACATCGAATGCGGGTTCCATGGATTTCCAGTTGATCAAAGACGAAAATGGCAAACCTTTATATCAAACGGTTTTGGAAAAAAGTCAGGAATGGGGCACTCCTGAAAACCTCATGTATGTGGTTGGCGCCACACGCGGAGAGCTAATCGGAGAGGTCAGAAAGGTTGTTCCTGAAAATTTCTTTTTAGTTCCTGGAGTAGGTGCCCAGGGCGGAAGCTTAGCGGATGTTGCAAAGTATGGCATGAATTCCACTTGTGGGCTTTTGGTGAACTCAAGTAGAGGGATCATATATGCTTCCGGAGAAAAAGATTTCGGAATAGCAGCGAGAAGGGAGGCATTGAAGCTGCAACAGGAAATGGAGACTTTATTAGAGAAGTACCTTTAATTAAGTATATCATCGGCTAATATTTTGAAAGTCAGGGTTTCCTGACTTTTTTGTTTTTTAGTTTTTGGTTAAATTCACTTGACTTTTAATCGATACTTTTATGACTTTTAAGGAAGACTTTTTACAGCTAGTCTGGAAATACCAATACTTCGAAAAGGCGAAACTACATACTACAGCTGGCGATGAGTTGAAAATAATCCAAGTTGGATTTCACAATCAGAGCGAAGGACCGGACTTCCATGATTCCGTGGTGGTGATTGGAGGAGTAATATTTCATGGTCATGTGGAGGTGCACAGATTGGCTAGCGAATGGAAGCAGCATTCCCATGGTGGAAATCCAGCTTATAATTCCGTAGTGTTACACGTAGTTTGGGAGGATGATCTTGAAGTGCTTCGAAATGATGGAACTGCAATGCCCACTTTAGAGCTGAAAGGATTGATTTATTTGGATATCTGGAGAAATTATGAGCGGATGCTGGATTTCAAATCGGACCTCCCTTGTGCACATGGGTTACGTGAGGCTCCAGAAATTGTCAGGTTTTCTACACTAGAAAAAGCTTTGGTAGAAAGACTCCAAGAAAAATCTACGTTGATTCTGCAAATTCTTAAGTCTACAACTGACAATTGGGAAGAAACAGCTTATCGATGGCTATTCACCTGCTTTGGCTTTAAGAAGAATAACGAAGCCATGAGTGAATTAGCTAGGTTGGTACCTTATAAAATTCTCCAAAAGCACAGGGATCAATTGCCAGTATTGGAAGCTTTATTGTTAGGCCAATCAGGTTTGCTTCCTTCAGAATCGGAAGAGCCCTATGTACAATTTTTGATTCGTGAATATGATTTTTTTTGTAAAAAGTATGGATGGGATTCTCCAATGAAGCGTCAACATTGGACCTTTATGGGAGTGCGTCCAAGTAATTTCCCCACACTCAGAATCGCTCAGTTAGCAGCGATTTTATCTAAGGCTCCAAATTTACTTCAGTCTGTGATGCTGGGTTCTCATGTATTTCGCAGGTTTTAAAAAATTGCTAAAAGTGAAATCGAGCGATTACTTGCAGTATCATTATAGTTTTGGTAAACCTTCAGAAAGGCAGACAAGCTCCGGAATTTCCACTTCAGCTTTAGAGCTCTTTGGTGATCAATCATGTAATTCCGCTATGGTTTGCTTATGGACGATATTTCGAAGAGCCAGACTGGCAAGAGCGCTGTTTCGATCTCTTACAGGAGGTTTCTGCGGAGAATAATCATATCATTCGAAGATTTCAATCGTATGGCTGGCTGGCCCAGAATTCCTTTGATTCCCAGGGAAATGATAGGGCTGTACAAGAATTATTGCCAGCCAAACAAATGCCTCCAGTGTAAAATTGCCCAAGTGCTGATCAAATCAGAATCCAAATGATTTTTGGGTAAGCCAGTGAATTCCTGTATTTTTGCAGCCTGAATTGCAGAAAACTATGGAAAAACCAGTTATAATTTTTGGTGCTAAAGGCATCGCACATCCAGCACTTGAGATTTTCAACAGTAACAATGTAGTTGTGTATGGATTTTTGGATGAGGACGAAAAAATCCACGGAGCAGAGATCAATACGGTTTCAGTTCTTGGCAATCCTGAGGATGACGGTTTCTTAAAGTTAATCGGTCAGAAGACAGAAGCATTTGTAGCCGAAGAAAATCCTAAATACCGCAAATTCTTAGTGGAATTGTTGAATGATCGTCGCAAGGTGCAGCCGGTGAATGCGATCCATCAGCGTTCTTATATTTCCACTGACGCTATCATTGGTCATGGTAATTTCATCAATGCCAATGTAAATATCGGAGCCGGGGTTGAAATTGGAAGCCACTGTATTATCAATTCGGCGGCAGTGATTGAACATAAAGCTAAATTAGGCGACTTCGTCCAAATTGGTGCTGGATCGGTGATCAATTCCGATGTGATAATAGAAGAAGGAGCTTTCATTGGCTCAGGAGCTACTATTGTGTCTGGAGTTACGATTGGTAAAAATGCCCGAGTAGGCGCTGGATCAGTAGTAATAGCTACGGTTGGCTCGAATGAAACTGTTTTTGGTAACCCAGCAGCAAAAGTTAAATAAATTAGAAATTTCAAATTATAAATCCCTAAACACCCTGCCGCAACAGGGCTACAGTTATGGAAAACAAAAACTATCAAATTCTCCTTTACTACTGCTACGCAAAGATTGAAAATCCTGAAGAATACCGCGAGCAGCATCACCTATTTTGTATCGAAAACAACATTCGAGGCCGCATCATTATCTCTGATGAAGGGTTGAACGGTACAGTTTCCGGCTTGGAAGAAGACTGTGAGAAATACATGGCTTATATCCATGCTGATCCGCGTTTCGCAAAAACTGAGTTCAAAATAGATTCTCATAATACCCATGCATTTACCAAAATTCATGTGCGCTACAAGCCTGAGATTGTCCATAGTGCTCTAAGACATCTGGATCCTAATGTGAGAACAGGCAAGCATCTTGATCCGGAGGAATTCAAGAAATTGAAGGATCAGGAAGATGTGGTAATCTTGGATGTACGTTCTAATTACGAACATGAGCTTGGACGCTTTAAAAATGCCTTGACCCTTGATATTGATAACTTCCGTGATTTCCCTGAGAAAGTGAAAGAACTGGAGCATCTGAAAAACAAGAAAGTATTGACTCATTGCACCGGAGGAATCAAGTGCGAAAAAGCTTCTTCTTTTTCTTTTAGAGCAGGGTTTTGAAGATGTGTACCAACTTCATGGAGGGATCATCAAATACGGCAATGGAAGCTGGAGGCGAAGATTTTGAAGGCAACTTAGCCTCACGTGTTTGACAATCGAAGAGCCGTAGATGTGAATAAGGTGGTAACACCCAAAGTTGTGTCTAAATGCCACGTGTGCGGCACACCTTCGGATCGAATGGTAAACTGTGCCAATCAGACTTGTAATGCACACGTCCCGATGTGTGAAGAATGTGGCTGGGAAATGGAAGGCGCCTGTTCTACAGAATGCAAAGAAAACCCGGAAAAAAGAGCCTATGACGGTACTGGGTATTACCAAAAAAATACCAATGGTTACAATCCATATAAAGGCCTTGTCCGTAAAGCCAAAGAAAAATCAAATGCTTAACTTGTAGTGTGAGCAGACAAATTCCAGAATCCGAATTGATATTAAATGCTGATGGAAGCATTTATCATTTGCATTTGAAGCCAGAGAACCTGCCTTTGGTTTTTACAGTTGGTGATCCCGACCGGGTTTCACTTGTGTCCAAATACTTCGATCAGATTGATTTCAAAGGGAGTAAGCGTGAATTTGTGACGCATACCGGGAGACTGAATGGTAAAAGAGTGACTGTGATGAGCACGGGTATGGGGACTGACAATGTCGAGATTCTGATGACTGAATTGGATTCTTTAGTCAATGTAGATCTGAAAACACATACTGTAAAGCCAACGGAGACCAGTCTCGAAATTATCCGCTTAGGTACTTCTGGAAGCATGCAGGCAGATTTGCCAGTTGGAAGTCTGCTGGCATCTGAGATTGCAATAGGTTTAGATACATTGATGCAGTTTTATCCAAAACTTGAGGGTAATCAAGATTGGGCATTAGTAGTGAAACAGACGCTCGATCTGGCTTTTGTACCTGATCAAGCTTCCGCTTCGAGTGAGCTTGTGCAAAAATTACCCACTGAATTTCATCGTGGTGTCACGCTCACTGCACCTGGGCTTTTATGCTCCACAGGGCAGGGAAATTAGGCTTAAGCCAAAGATGGAGAATATGATCCAACGACTGGCCGATCTGAAAGTAGATGGATTGAAAATGACCAATTTCGAGATGGAGACTGCTGGCTACTATGCTATGGGGCAACTACTTAACCACCGAATGCTAAGCTTAAATGCCATAGTAGCAAATCGGCCAAGTGGGGAGTTTGATAAAAAGAAGCTGAAAAAACCGTGGATCGTATGATCCGCGCAGCCCTAAAAGTTTATTGTTGAAAAAATCACCCTTTACGCTTGGAATTGATTGTTGAAAATGGGCTTTTCTAATTTAAAGTCCTCCCATTCATGGTAATCAATATCCTGAATTATTTTGTTCATAAAGTCTGCACATTCTTGCTTGCATAGGTAGATGCCAAGTGATTCATTTCTATTGACAAGAATGTTTCTGCCGCTCGTCCGGAAAGACTGTACAAGGTCTTTCCAGGAACCTAAGACGAGTAGCTCATCACGATTTTTTATGGTTTGGATTACTTTAAAATCCCCTTAAAACGCTTGATATTTTCATATCTTAAAAAAATCTTTGTGAAGAATTATTTAACCAAACTTACCCAATAAAACAGCGTAGCTCAATACGCGGTAATACGTATTTTTTTTCATTTGGATTATAGCAAAAAGCTATTAGTCAATAATTTCACGATTCTTTTGAGCCCATATCAGCAAAGAATTGTGCTTTTTTTCAAGTTGAAGCCTTTGCAATCATATTGCTCCTGTGCTTTTCAACTGTTCGTTCAGAAATAAAAAAGTTCGTCAGCGATATCTTTGGTAGAAATCCCTTCGGCGATTAAATCTTAGTATCTTTACTTCAGATGGAGTTGTAGTGGATTCTCATCTCTGGCGAATTTGTTTTTCTTTTATCCCTTCAAAAATTTTCTCGCTAAAAAAATGCCCTCCTTCCAAAACGATAGAGATAGCTTTGGAGAGATCTTCTAAAGCAAATTCCTTCAAAATATAAGCCGATAGGTTTAGCTCTTTTGCCTGATGATAAAGAATATAGTTCCTTATGAAGGGTGAGTAAAATGACTTTCGTATCAATCCCTAATGTTTTGCAATCCGAAGCAATTTCAAGCCCAGTTTTAAAGGGCATTTCCATGTCTATAATGGCAAGTCGTGGCTTCATTTTCATAATCAAGTCAAATGCTGCTTGTCCATCTTTTGCTATCCCAACAACATCCAATCCAAATTCACCCAGAAATTCCTGCAATCCTTTTAATAAGATCGGGTGATCATCTGCGATAACGACGGTGGGTTTTTGATTAGACATAAACAATAAAACTTAAGCTGGTTCCGACTCCCCTTCTCACTGTTGATTTTCATACTTCCATTTAGCGCAGCGATACGTTCTTTAAGGGTTTTTAGTCCAAGACTTTGAAAATCATTGAATTTCTCAGAAAAATCAAAACCTTTTCCATTGTCTTCAATTTTCAACTCTACTCTGTTTTCAAATTCATTAAGTAATACGCGCAATGCACTTGCTTGAGAGTGCTTCAGGACATTATTAATCGATTCTTGCAAAGATTCTTATACAGTTCGAAGTTCCTCATCTTTGTGCAGGACACCCTTCAACTCTTCAATTTCAGAAGATACAAAGATGTCGGTTTCATTATCGATCTGATCAAGTAAATGTTCGGCTGCTTTGCTTAGTCCAAGCTTTTCTAATTGCATAGGGTGTAGAGACCTGGCGTATTCGATCTTAATTCGCTCATCGCTCGTATCCAGCAGCTCACCTGTTGTATTGTCTTTTGACAGCGCAACTTTGTTTTTTATCAAAAGTAGGCTTTGGCCTAAGCCATCGTGAAGATCCTTTGATATACGAACCCGTTCGGCTTCTTGATTCTTGAGTAGCTCCTGGAAAAATCTTGATTGCATTTCTTTCTTTTTCTTCTCGTGCTGCAAATTTTTCCACAGAAAAATGACTACCCCTGCTATGATCAGTATAAAAACCATACACTCTTAATCAGCCTTAGTCTGGCCTGATTTTTCCGGCTGATAGATTCTATCTCTTGAGTTTTTGTTAGAATTTCTTTTTCCCTTCCTCCTCTGTTCTTTGATAAAGCGTTTGGAAATAGGAGAAAGTAGTGGCTTGATTGTAAAGCGAAAATTGAATCGGTGTAATGCGTTAATTTTTGCCTGATTTCAAATAATTTTTCTCTGATTGGCCCAATTCATTGTAAGTATCACCCAAGCTTGTAGGCTTTTATCAAATGATCCATGTTTTTTGATTCTCTGGCTGCATCTAAAGAGACATTGGCTAGTTGATTTGCGGTTAGAAAATTACCCTGAGAATATTCTAACAGCGCTTTTGCATTGAGGTAAACAGGGTTTGTAGTCGCTAGTTCAGGAACTTGGGATACCATATCTTGGGCTTGGGAAAAGAATTCTTTTTGCTTTACCAAATTTCCTTGCTCTCCATAGAAATTGCTAAGGGAAAGTTTGATTATACTTTCAGTGTAGAAATCCCGCGGATCAAACGGTGTCAAGGAATCTGCTCGGAGGAGATAGGTTTCTTGATCTTTTAATTTCCCCTGTTTTCCATAATCTTCGGCTTGATTGTATATCTGGATCGCTACATTAAAAATGCTTTCTTCTTGATACGTTGAGATCAAAGCGGTTCTGATTTTTTCAGCTTCATTAAAAATCGAAAATTTGCTAAAAAGAATAGCCATGCCTCCATCTACATAGTTTACATATTCTTTATCTCCAAGTTTGGAATAAATATCTCTCGCCTGCTGATAATCTTGCATACTACGAAGTAGCTCCCCCTTGTAATCCCTCGCTTGACCTCTAAAAAAATAAGAGTCTGCGATAAAAATGGAATCCTCTTCAGTAAATCTATCTATGGCATGTCCATATTCCACAATCGCAGAGTCAAATTGCTCGTATCCAAAATATTCGCCGGCTAATTTTAGGTGGAGGTTTCCTTTATCTTCGGATTTACTTAGCTCGTTTTCATGGGTAATGGCCTTTTTCAGCATTCCTTCAGTTGAGGATCCTGAACTGAAGGTGAAGAATGATCTACCATCTTAAGCACATAATCTGCCATCAGGTCAAACTTACCTAGTTTCTCACTTTGAATGATTAGCTTCTTTAGATAGACACCGGCTAAGGAATCTCCGGGTTCGGTAGCTTCAAATAAAGTTGCTAAATGTGAGAGGTCTGTTTGCTGAATGGTGTCTTGAGTAGCTTGGGCTATAGAGCGAGTGCTAATTAGTATACAGGCTAGCACACAGCTCATTAAGAAAAACAATCTAATCATTTTTAAAGATAGGTAAATGATTCACTAGCTGGTCAATAATATCCAAGGGAATAAAAAAATCCTAACGCATGAGAAAATCCTTACCGTTTGAACTGATAATTTTCTCATTATACAGACATTTTTCCATATAACATGTTTTGTCTTAAAAAGTAAAACCTTAGTGCTTTTTAGAAGTTAATACATGTGTGTTCAATTGTAAGATATTGACCTTAAAGGTTTTAAAAATCAGCCTCTAAATTTGCAAATTTTAACTTCTATTTTCTATCTATTCTTATGACTAAATATTCACCGTTAGTTATTCTTTTTATTTCAGTAGCCTCCTCTAGTGTATTCGCTCAGGAAATCCGCATCAAAGGAAAAGTTATGGATGGCAAACGTGAATCTGCCTTGGAGTTTGCAAATGTTGCTTTGACTTTCCCCCAATGATTCCGCACTTGTCACAGGAGGAATGAGTGAGCTTGATGGAAGCTTTGATTTTACAAGCCCTGCAGGAGAGTATATTTTGAGGGTGGGTTTTATTGGTTACTTGGAGTTCTATGAGAAAATCACTCTTAGTGAAAACAAAAACTCAGTAAACTTGGGAACGATCACGCTGGAAGAAGATGCTCAAAATCTCGATGAAGTGGTGGTAGAAGGTGTGACCTCCATGTTTGAATCTGACATAGATAAACGAACCTATAATGTGGAAAACAGTATCGTGGCAGAGGGTCAAACTGCGTCACAGCTGCTGAGTACACTCCCCTCGATTCAAGTAGATGATGAAGGTGGTATCACCATGCGAGGAAGCGGAAATATATTGATTTACATCAACGGACGCCCGTCCAATCTTTCCGGTGATGATACCGAAAGTATTTTGTCACAGATTTCCTGCAAATAGTATAAAATCGGTAGAACTAATAACCAACCCATCCTCTCGGTACGATGCTACTGGTGTTGGCGGGATTATAAATATCGTGTTGAAAAAGAACGAAAAGACAGGGTTTAATGGACAGTTGAATGCTTCCATCGGCACAAGAGAAAAATATCAAGCCGGTGTTAATCTGAATTATGGGACAGAGAAGGCTAATTTCTATGCTTCATATAACTGGCAAGATCGCCGTCAGATAGAAACTGGAGAGGGTTCACGAACAAATTACCTAGAGGGATTTTCTCCAAGTTTGGAGCAAGATCAGGATGGATATGAATTGGAAAAGACGCATCTGATACGGGCTGGTGTAGATTACAATGTTTCAGAAAGAGGATTGTTAGGAGTTTATTTTCAGGGCAATTTCGATGATGAAGTTGAGTATTCAGATGTAACCCAACTCAATATCAGTCAGACTGGCTCAGTAGATTCGAGTTTTGTTCGGCAAAACAATGAATGGAGCTCCAGCGGAAATTACGAAGGGGGGATTAATTATACTTTAAATTTTGATAGCCTTGGTCAAAAGCTCTATACCTCGTTTTCATACTCTTACGACAACCGCTCACAAACTGACTACTCCAATCAAGAATATTTTGATGCTGACGGCAATTCTGACCCGGTTAAGAGGCTGATTCAGACAAATGATAGACCTAGAACCAGTAATCTCTATGTGGCGCAATTGGATTATGAGAAGCCTTTTCAAAATGGAGCTTCCATAGAAACAGGGCTAAAAGCTACATTGGGCAATTGGCAATGGAGTCAGGAATTTGCCCAAGGCGATCAGTTTACAGATTTTGATCCAGTTGTGGTAGATACGTTGTCGGATACCTTTGATTTTGATGAGTATGTATACGCTGGATATTTCACCTGACAGAAATACCAAGGGGAAATTTGGTTATCAGCTAGGTCTGAGAGGGGAATACACCGAGACCCAAGGAGAAACAGTGAGAAATAATGAAAGCATTCCAAATAATTATTTCAATGTATTTCCTAGTGCATTTTTTAGCTACACAATAGCTCCAGAAAATGAATTGACTTTGAACTATACCCGGAGAATCTCCCGGCCGAGCATTTGGGATTTGGCACCTATTTACAGAGTGAGGGATCAGTATAACTTTAGCATAGGTAATCCTTACTTGCAGCCGGAATTTACCGACAGCTATGAAGTTGGCTATATGAAGGGTTGGGAAAAATATCTCCTTAACGCCACCGTTTACCATCGCTACAGCACTGATGTAGAAACTAGGATTACCATTTTGACCGACGATAATGTGGCAATACAAAGTCGGCAAAATGCAGATACCAGGTCCAGTACGGGTTTTGAGTTGATCAATCAGATTCAGGTATCCAATAATCTGGATGCTACCTTGACGGGGAATTTATTTTATTCTCGAATCAACGCGGAGAATATTGAGGAAAGTTTCAGTAATGAAAATTTCAGTTGGACTTTAAACCTGCTTGCCAACTGGTTGATCCCAAATTGGTTTAATGTACAGTTTCAAGGAAATTACCGTGGTCCGATTGTATTACCTCAAGGGCAAATAGAACCTCAGTATAGTTTGAATGTTGGTTTGCGAAAAGATATTTTTGATGGCAAAGCGACGATTTCTGCTAATGTTAGCGATATTTTCAATACTCGGAATTTTAGGATTACTACTAATAACCCCCGTTTTGATGAGAAGCGTGTTTTTCAGCGGGAAACTCGAGTGGGTACCTTGGCTTTTACTTATAGATTCGGTGGTTTTAAAGAAAAACCAGGTCAAAATGAAAGCCGCAGAGAAGGCGGTGATGGTGGAGATGACTTTTAGAAAAGCATAAGGTTTTCTATTTTTAACAATGAGTGAATTAACAGCGCAAGTAATTGCAGCTCTTTCTGACAAAGCAAATCCCGTAAAAGCCGCATTCTTTCCTAGATTTTTCAAATCAAAGCCAGGAGGATACGGCGAGGGAGATCAGTTTCTTGGAGTAATTGTGCCCGAACAGCGTAAAGTGGCTAAGGCGGTCTTCAAAGAAATCAGTTTTGAGGAAATAACTGTGCTCTTGCAAAATAAATATCACGAGGTCAGGTTGACGGCTATATACATTTTGGTATATCGATATCAAAAATTAAAGACAAATTCCGAGCAGAAACAGTTGGTTGAATTTTATTTGAGCAAACTTGATTATGTGAACAATTGGGGACTTGGTCGACAGCTCTTGCCATCATATTTTAGGTCATTACTATTTAAGTAAAGATAAGTCTCTTTTCTACGAATTAGCTGATTCAGGCCATCTTTGGAAGCAAAGAGTAGCAATGATAAGCTGTTATTATTGGATGCAAGAGAGAGGCATTTTGAAGATGTGTTAGCACTGGCCGAGAAACTCCTCCATCATGAGCATGATTTGATCCATAAAGCTGTTGGCTGGATGCTTCGGGAAGTAGGAAATGTTGATTTTGAAGTCGAAATGGAGTTTTTGAGAAAGTATTACAAGACGATGCCACCAACGGCTTTGCGGTACGCTATTGAAAAGTTCGAATCCGGGAATTGAACAACAGATTTGAAAAGGTGAACTCTAGCCTAAGTTTTTATCAAAACAAATTTTCTGTACGCAGAACCAATTTCCTTTCTTTGCACTTAGAAATACGAATACTCATAAAAAAGTAAAAAATACATGCAAAAGCCGATTTCAACATCGAAGAAGTAAATAAAATCATCCGAGGACGTAGATCCATGTTTGCGGCACAGTTCAAAGAAAATCATCCAATAGATGATAGCATCATCGAAGAAATCCTGAAAAATGCGCGTTGGGCTCCTGACTCCTAAATTAACTCAACCATGGAGATTTATAGTGTACACAGGTGAGGCTAAAGAAGTTTGCGGATTATCAAGCCGATATGTACAAAATGCGAGCTGAGAAGAACGGTACGCCATTTTTGGAAGGAACTTATGAAAAGTTCAAACAGCAGCCATTGAAAGCTTCACACATGATTGCTATAATTTTGAAAAGATCAGCAGGAATTCCACTGATGGAAGAGATTGCTGCAGTTTCTATGGCTGTTCAGAATATGTATTTAACAGCTTCGGCTCATGGTTTGGCGGCTTATTGGGGGACTGGTGGGCCTACTTTCTGGCAGGAAGCAAGAGAAGATTACGGACTCGAAGGTGAAGACACGCTTATGGGCTTTTTCTACCTAGCTAAGCCAGCTACGGATAATTGGCCAGAGGGCAAACGAGATTCCCTCGAAGAAAAAGTAGCTTGGGTAAGAGGATAATCTACTTATAAATGTAAAAGCGGCTATGAAATTAATCATAGCCGCTTTTTTATGCATCTAACTTGTTTCTAGAAACCCACAAAAGCTGGAGGCTCTGCTCCCTGTACCCTTAAGTAAGCAATCGCAGATCCTCTATGGTGAGTGCTATGATCCATCAGCAAAGCCATTACTTGGCGTCTAGTTACCTTGTTGCCAAATACTTCAATGGACTCAGCCGCATCTGCATCAGAAAGCGCATTCATTGTAGTAGTGCCGTAGTCATAGCATTTTGCAACGTAAGCGGCCAAATCAGCCTTTGAAGCAGTAGCTAGATCGATTGTTGAAGTCCAGGATCGCCTCCTTTTAGGAAGCCCTGAGAGATTCCTACGATTGCATTTCCAATGTGATGGATTTGCTCTTTGAAAGACATAGCCTCTGGATCAGTTTTGTAATCCATGCCAGAGTCAGGCATTTTGTTAAGCACATCAATAGTGAATTGCTTACTATTTTGCCATTTGCTCATAAACTCGTCCTTTGTCGTTTGCGCTGTGGCTGCTCAGGCAACCAACAGAAAAATGGCAAGTATCAAACTGCCTCGAGATGGTTTTTATTGATTTTTCCATTTGAATTGGGATTGGTTGTTTGGTTAAATTTCATTTATTCCCCAGCCAAATCAAACACTTTCTCTAATTCTTTAAGCATGAGGAAATATCTAGGGCTAGTTTTGATATTAGTAGGTACTGTTGCTCTGTGAGCAAACTTTACCTACCCAAACCGCCGGGCTATAATCGAATTGATTTGCCTGACCATTCATTTGAAAGGCTAACTACAGGGTATCCGTATCAAATTGATTATTCCATTTATTCGAAGGTGGAAGCAGATACTTTCAATTTGGCTGAAGAAGATTGGGTCAATTTAAATTATGAGGAGTTTGGGGCAAAGGTGCACTTAACTTATAAGCGAATAGATGGAGACAAGGTTAATTTTAAAAAATTATCCAACGATGCCTTTCGACTGACAGCACAGCATCAAGTGAAGGCTTATGGAATAGAGGAAGCAGTACTTTTAACGCCTGAGGGGTATACAGGAGTAGTTGCTGAGCTCACTGGAGAGGTGCCTACGCACTTTCAGTTTTTTGTAACTGATCTCTGACGCAGAATTTTTTGAGAGGTGCCCTGTACTTTAATACGGCTATGAAAAATGATTCTCTTGCTCCGGTAATAGAATTCATCAGAGGAGGACATGGCCCTGACTCTGATGGGTGAATTCAGTAAAATTTGTGGATTAACTCAATTTTTTCCAGGATCTGATGTGATAATGACACCACCAGCTAGAGCAATTGCTCCGGCGATAAATCCTCCCAGCAAATTGCCGTAAATAAAGAAACCAGTGGAAAATAAGGCTGCATAAACCATCACGGAACCAATCATCATTAGTCCGATTTCTTTTGGTAGTTGTCCGATAACTTGCTTCTCAGCAGGATATCTATCCAATACTTTTTTCCAGCCAAATGCAGCTGGAGTGACTTTTCTATAAAAGGAAAGTAGTACTTCATCCTTCTCTGGAGCAGTCATGAACGTTACGATCAACCATCCAATAGTGGTAATACTTACACTATAGATTAGCTTCAGGTAAGCTTGATTTTCAGGGATCATGATCCAGTTTGCTTTTGGGTTGATAACCTCAAAGAAGATCGCTACTACAAAGGAAATCGCCATGGCGGAGATCTCGGTATAAGCGTTAATTCTCCACCAGAACCATCTCAGAATAAAAATCAGACCAGTTCCTGCGCCAATTTGAAGTAATATGTTGAATGCGTCTAAAGCACTGGAAAGGGCTAAAGCTAGTATTGCTGACAGCATCATGAGCACAACAGTGGAGATTCTACCTACAGCCACCAACTCTTTGTCGGATGCTTCTGGCTTCATAAATCTCAGGTAGAAATCATTGACGATGTACGAAGATCCCCAGTTCAAATGCGTCGAAAGGGTAGACATCACTGCAGCAATTAAGGATGCTAGAACAATACCTATTAGACCTGTTGGCAGGTAAGTCAACATAGCCGAATAAGCTAAATCATCTCCCAATTTATCTGCTGGGATATTTGGAAAAGCTGTTTGTAGATCTGAGATATTTGGGAATATAATCAAGGATGCTAGTGCAATCAGAATCCACGGCCATGGTCGCATGGCGTAGTGGGCGATATTGAAAAACAACGTAGCACCTATTGCATTTTTTTCATCTTTGGCAGAAAGCATACGCTGAGCGATGTATCCTCCTCCTCCAGGCTCAGCGCCTGGATACCATGTTGCCCACCATTGGATAGCGATTGGCATCAAGAAAAGTGGGATGTATGCATTCGGATTAGAGAAATCAGGAAGGAAATCAAGTTTACCAGCTACATTTTCGTGGGTTAACAGATTGTTCAAACTACCAATCTCCGGAAGGTCAATGATAAAATATGCTGCTCCGAACGAGCCTATCATTGCGATAAAAAACTGGAAGAAATCTGTGAGCAATACGCCCTTTAAACCACCAAGAGAGCTATATACTACGGTTACAATAGATGCAATCAACAAAGTTTGAATAGGGGTAAGTCCAAGCATTACTCCGCCTATTTTAATCGCGGCAAGTGAAACGGTTGCCATGATTACCACATTGAAGAAAACGCCAAGATAGATTGCTCGGAATGCTCTCAAGAAAGCTGCTCCTTTGCCCGAATAGCGTAATTCGTAAAACTCTAAGTCAGTAGTCACTTCAGATCGTCTCCACAGTTTGGCATAGACAAATACTGTCAGCATGCCAGTAAGTAAGAATGCCCACCTACTGCCCAGTTACCGGCAACACCGTTTTTTCTCACGATGTCAGTCACCAAATTTGGTGTATCTGCTGAGAAAGTAGTTGCTACCATTGATACGCCCAGCAACCACCATGGCATGTTTCTCCCCGATAGTAAAAAATTCTTTGGCAGAAGACCCTGCCTTTCCCGACGTGTAAAGCCCTATTAGGAGGGAAATGACAAAGAAAGCAGCAATGATCGACCAAGTCTATGGCGGTAACATTCATAGTATATTGGATTAAGGAGTTCTTCAAATTTTTTCGAAAATAACTTTCTACTTAAATGATAAATTTTGCTAAATGTATTTATTTTCTATCAAACAGGAAAAGACTTTACCGAAGATTACACAGAATTTTGGCAAGTCGGCTCTTCTGCAATATAAAATGTGCTTTTACTTTTAGTAAGAAAATCCATTTTTGTCAACAATGAGGTATAGATGGGTATAATCTCACTTTTGGAGAGCATCTTTCTCTTTCTGATAATTCTGAATTGGATACGATACTATAGCTTTGGGCCATGATTAAGCGAAGACATCGCTCGGTATTCTGGCACATTATACTTTTAACTCTTTTGAGAATTTTGAATTTCAGGCATTTGGTGCAGGTTTGATTCATGGTACTTATTTGATTGAGACCGGAGATGCGAAATTCATTTTGCAGGAATTTAACAACGGGGTGTTCCAATATCCTGAGCATCTCTCACAATAAAAGATTAGTTAAATCTCAGGGGAATGATACTTTTCTGCCATTTCAGTTGCCTCTGCCTATCCTAAACTCAAATAATAAGTTAATCACAACGGTGCACGGCCGTCTTTTCCGACTGTTTGAATTCGTTTCAGGGCAGACTATCCAAGAAATCTCAGAGCTAGATCAGGCCTACCTGCCTGCAAAGGCTTATGGAGTATTTGCGGAATGGGGAAAGGAAATAGATACTACCCAGCTGCAGGAATGCATCCCAAATTTCCATCGCTTGGATCTGCGCTTTGCAAAGCTGCAGGAAGTCGCTGCAGGGAAAGCTGCGCTTTCAAAAGAGGATCAGGCAATTTTGGATTTCTATTTGAATCAGAAGGATTTGATTTCGGCCTATCTGGAATTCCAGGCTATTTCTTCCAAATCGACTAACCCACAACGATACAAAAATCAACAATCTGATTTTTTCACATGATCTTCAAAAAGTGGAAGCTGTAGTCGATTTGGATACCTTGATGAGCGGATTCTTGATGTATGATTTTGGGGATTTGGTACGAACTGTGGCTTGCTCCGTATCTGAGACCAGTCAGAGTTGGGAGGAGATCAAAGTGGAAATCCCTGTCTTCGAACAATTGCTCAAAGGCTACTGGGAAGGAATTAAAACTTTGGCTACCGAAGAGGAAGCTAAATCCTTGCTTCTGGCAGGGGAAGTAATGATATGCATTATGGGCCTTCGCTTTTTCACTGACCACCTCCAAGGTAACGTATATTATAAAGTGGAATATCCTGAACAGAATTTTCACCGGGCAAAAAACCAAATGCTTTTGCTGCAAAGTCTTCAGGAAAATAAGGTTGAAATAGAGAAAATCTGGAAGGCTGTCACACAATCCTAAAATTGTATTCTGACAATTCCGGTCATTTTTTATTGGCAATTGGACTGAGTGGGTTTAATTTGTCCTAACCCAAAAATCAATTTTCCTTGTCCGGATTTTTTGACACCAAGATAGAATTTCTCAAAGGAGTTGGCCCGCAGCGTGCAGCTCTGATCAACAAGGAGTTGAATATTTTCACCTTCGGGGAATTGCTGCAGCGATTATCCTTTTCGCTACGAGGACAGGACGAAGTTTTTCAAGATTCGGGAGTTGCATTCTGAGATGGAATCTGTGCAGGTGATCGCCAAAATCCGAAACCTTGAGCTCGTAGGAATGGGTAATAAAAAGCGACTTGTGGCGCATGTGGCGGATGAAACTGGGGAAATGGAAATCGCCTGGTTCAAAGGGATTGCATGGGTTCAAAAGAATATTGTACCAGGCGCAGCTTATGTTTTTTTGGGTAAACCGGCACAGTTTGGAAGAAAGTGGAGTATAGCACATCCAGAGATGGAGCCACTTACCTCAGCTAACGAAAAAAGAAATAACTTCCAGCCTGTTTACTCTACCACAGAAAAGCTAAGAGCCAGATTTTTGGATTCCAAAGGGATTTCCAAAATCATGGAGCAGTTGGTACAGGTTTGCTTTCCACATATTCAGGAGACGATTTCTGGGGAGATTTTGCAGCAATATCAACTTATTGGTAAAAAGGAGGCTATTCGGCAGATTCATTTTCCTACTGATCCAAACCTGCTACAACGAGCAAGAAAGCGATTAAAATTCGAGGAGTTATTTCCCATTTGCAACTTCGACTTTTAATGCTGAAGGTAGCCCCGACTGAGAAAGTTTCGTGGACAGATACTGAACAACACGGAGTTGCTCACGGAGTTTTACACCAATCACATTCCTTTCGAGCTCACCAATGCCCAGAAACGGGTAATTCGTGAAGTCTTCTGGCGACATGAAGTCAGGCAAGCAGATGAATCGCCTGATCCAAGGAGATGTGGGAAGCGGTAAAACGATGGTTGCGTTTATTTGCGCATTGATAGCGATCAGTTCTGGGGCGCAGAAGAGCCGCTGATGGTCCCCCCATGGGAGATTCTGGCGACACAGCATTATGCCGGTTTGAAGGAATTCGCAGATATGATGGGGCTGAAAATTGCTTTGCTCACGGGCTCGACTAAAAAATCTGCCCGAAAAATCATTCACGAGGAACTGCTTTCAGGAGAACTGAAAATCCTGATCGGTACACATGCACTTTTAGAAGAAACACCGTCCATCTCAAAATCTGGCTTTGGCAATAGTCGACGAGCAGCATCGTTTTGGTGTAGCGCAACGAGCTAAGCTTTGGGCTAAGAATGAAGAATTCATTCCTCATGTGTTAGTCATGACAGCGAAACCGCCATTCACGGACGCTAGCGATGACGCTATATGGAGATCTTGATGTGTCAGTGATCGATGAAATGCCTGCAGGAAGAAAGCCGATTCAAACAGTGCATCGCTATGATAAGGATCGCTTGAAGGTCTTTGGTTTTATTAATCAAGAAATCAAAAAAGGAAGGCAAGTTTATATCGTTTACCCGCTGATCGAAGAGTCCGAAAAGATGGATTTGAAAAATGTCATGGATGGCTTTGAAAGTATCTCCCGTGCATTTCCCCAATTATCCAATTAGCATCGTGAACGGAAGTATGAAGGCGGATGCGAAGGGACTACGAGATGCAACGATTCGTGAAAGGTGAAACGAAGATCATGGTGGCGACTACGGTAATTGAGGTGGGAGTGAATGTGCCCAATGCTTCGGTGATGATCATAGAGAATGCGGAGCGTTTTGGGCTCTCTCAATTGCATCAGTTGCGCGGAAGAGTGGGAAGAGGTGCTGAGCAGAGTTATTGCATCCTGATGAGCAAGTATGAGCTTTCTAAGGATTCCCGGGTGCGATTGGAAACAATGGTTCGTACCAATCATGGGTTTGAGATCGCTGATGTGGATTTGCGATTACGCGGACCGGGAGATCTGATGGGAACGCAGCAAAGTGGAATCACAGATTTGCTGATTGCTGATCTAAGTAAAGATGCTCCGATTCTGACTTTGGCGAGGGATGCAGCCCAGCAATTATTGGTAAATGACCCAGAATTGACTCACCCAGAAAATGCTCCGATTCTTAGACAGATTAAGCAACAGAAGAAGACTGCAGTGAATTGGAGCAGGATTCTGGATTGAATTGAAATATTGTAAAATTTGATAATTGAAAAATTGGCTTATCGCCTTTAACAAACTATAAAAATCGCCCTCTGCGAAATTCTCCGTGAGTTATGCGGTAAAAAGTTATTTCCGCTTAGAAAACAATCCACCTATTCTTCTGAAAATCTGCTTCTCTTTTTCCCAGAAGAATTTAAACTGGCCGAAAATAAAGCCATAAATCAGTAGAAATATCTGATAAAGTGGAAGTACCAATAAGAGATATAAAAGTGTGTTGACTAAACCTCCTTTTTCTACGCCAAAGAAGTCAAGAATTGGATTCTTGATAAAAAGTATGGTGAATCCGGTGCAGGCAAAAACAACCAAAACCAACACGACCTGAAGCAGGCTATCCAATTTCCATTTAGATTGAAGGCGCTGAAGAAAGCCTGGTTTATCGTTTTCCGCTGACATTACCCAAAAGTAATAAGAATCAGTCTAAATAAAATAGCCGGCGCTAGGCCGGCTATCATTTTTACCAAGTAAATAAGTCTTGATTGAGACTTTGAAGTGCTTCTTTTTTGAATTTTGAGTCTACCAAAACTGAAACGTTATGGCGGCTACCACCAAAGGATACCATTCTAACAGGATATTCTATCAGCGAATCAATTACGGATTGGATAGCGCCTTTGCTTTCCGAAACCATATTGCCCACGATACAGATGATAGTCTGGTCTCTATCAACCTCCACGCTACAAAATGTACCCAGTTCTTCTAAAATATGGTCCAAGTGACTTAAATCGTCAATAGTTACCGATACTGCCACTTCAGATGTAGTGATCATATCGATTGGAGTTTTATATTTTTCAAAAATCTCAAATACCTTTCTCAGGAAACCATAAGCCAAAAGCATTCGGCTGGATTTAATTTTGATAGCTGTGATACCGTCTTTGGCTGCGATAGCTTTTACACCAACCGAATCCACTTCAGCTTTGATCAATGTTCCGTGAGCTTCCGGTTGCATGGTGTTGAGCAATTTCACCGGTACGTTAAATTGCTGCGCAGGCCAGATAGATGCCGGATGAAAAATTTTGGCTCCAAAATAAGCAAGCTCGGCAGCTTCGTCGAAGGACATTTCAGCGATTGGGCGCGTTTTATCAACAATCCTAGGATCGTTATTATGCATACCGTCGATATCCGTCCAGATCTCGCAGGCTGTAGCTTGAATTGCGGCAGCAACCAAAGAAGCAGTGTAATCCGATCCGCCACGCTTCAGGTTATCCACCTCATTCAGGTGGTTTTTGCATATAAAACCCTGAGTGATGAAGATTGTGTCATCTGGATGCTGGGCAAGTATTACCTTCAATCGATCTGAGATTTTTTGAAGTTCCGGCTCTGCATTTTCATCAATACTCATGAAGTCAAGTGCAGAAAGGAAAACAGCAGGAATTTCCAGTTCTTCCAAAAGGGTATGAAATAGCTTCGTAGAAAGCAATTCGCCTTGTGCTAGAATGTCGCGATTGATTGCCTCATTAAAAGAGATTCTCAAAAGGATATTCAAAAACTCAAAATGCTCCTTGATGATTTCCTGAGCCTTTTCTCTTGCTACTTCTGTCTTTACCAGTTTTGGATAAAAGTCATTGTAATGTGCATGAAGCTCATCGATCCTTGATTTAGCCAGCACTTTATCAGCTGAAGCCAGAGCCTCTCCAATGCTAACCAACGAATTGGTTGTGCCGGAAAGAGCAGAAAGAACTACGATTTTTGATTCATCACCACGGGTGATCAGGCCTTTTACCTGTGTATGCGCTTCTGGCACGGCCCCACAGAGGTGCCACCAAATTTCATGATTTTCATACGCTTGTAAAAGGTTAGTAGGTTTTTGTCTTAGAATCCAAGCATTTTAACAGCGGTGATAGCTGCTTCGTCGCCTCTGTTACCATGTTTTCCCCCGGCACGATCCATTGCTTGCTGCTGAGTATTAGGGGTCAATACTCCAAAAATCACTGGTTTATTATATTTCAAGGACACATTGGTAATACCATGAGCAACCGCGTCACAGATAAAATCAAAGTGCTTAGTCTCACCTTGGATTACGCATCCGAGACAGATTACTGCATCAATGCTTTCTTCCTGAGCTAGCCATTGAGCAGCAAGAGTAAGCTCAAATGAACCAGGGACATTCTTTCGAATGATATTTTCTTTCTTTGCTCCATTTTCAATAAGGGTCTGGTAAGCACCAGAATAGAGCGCTTCTGTCACGTCTTCATTCCATTCGGATACGATGATTCCAAATGTTTTGTCGCTAATGTCCTGAACGTTTTTGGATGAATGCGCACTAAGGCTTTTAAGAGAAGTTGCCATATGAGATTGCTTTTAAAGTTTTTTATTAAAGTATCGAGAACTGAAAACCAAGAGCCAAGAATCAGGATTTTAAGTTTCAAGTATCAAGTATCAAGAATTGAGAACCAAGAGCCTAGATTTTAGAGCCTGATGCTTTCCATATTTTGGCAAATGGTAATTTTGAAATTGGTTTAAACAAAAAAAGAGTAAGACCGCAGGGCCTTACTCTTCTAGTATGCTATAGAAAAAGCATTACTTAGCGGCAAGACCTTCTGAAGCTGAGCTTTATGTTTTCGTGCAGGCGATAAAATTCGAAAGATTCGAAATACTTTTCTTCGATCTCAGTAGAGGCTGCAATTGCTTCAGATACATTACCTGCAGCTTCCTGTGCGATAGCAAGCTTGGTCAAATACTTAGGAGTGAAATACTTGTTTTCATCATAGTCAGCCGCTTTTTTGTAATTAGAAATAGCCGCTTCTGTATTGCCAAGCTCCATGTTTGCATCACCGATAAGTGAATAAGCTTTTGCTTGCACCAAGAAATCATCAGCGGAGAATTGCTCCAATTCATTGATTGCTTCTTCGTATTTTCTCTCAGAAAGATAGATGGACCCGATGTAGAAATGTGCAAGGTTTGCTGCATCTGTTCTTGGGTAATCCTCTACAATATCAAGTAGCCCAGCATTGATTCCGTCGCCTTCCAAGGCAAGTTGAACACTGTCTTGCTCGTAGAAATACACAGCCTGGAACATTTCCTCCTTGTGCTTCCTCATTTTGGTTCTGATTATTGATCTGGAAAAATAAAATCCCTCCGATTCAAAACCACTGCTGCGATCAATACGCCAGCTAGTACCTTACTATTCTGCTTTAAAAAAGCCTCACCTCTGCCAAGTCTTGTTGCTATCTCGGAAGGATCTTCCAAAAGATCATTGTGATGTTCAGGGTGTACTCTTTTAGTTTGTTTCGTTGCCATGCTACTCAAATTTCAGCCGCAAATATACGGTTTTTATAATTTCTACAAAGCCCAATAAAAAAGCCATGAAAGCTTTCTGTCTTCATGGCTTTTAAGTGGTTATGTAATTATTGATTTATTCCATTACAAAAGGATAGTCTTCCTGGATGTAAACATCCTTGAAAGCATCCTGTCCGTCAGGCCAAGGGGATTCTTCAGCAAATTTCACCGCGTCCGTTACCTTTTGTTTTACGCCTTTTACGATTTCCTCAAGCTCTTCCTCGCTAAGAATATTATTTTCTTTGATAGTAGAAAGTACCTGTTCTACTGGATCACGCTGCTTGTATTCTTCTGACTTCCCCTTCTTTGGTTCTGTATTTCTGAGGATCAGCAACATCGAGTGTCCTTTGTATCTGTAAAGTTCCATCATTTCAAGCAAAGTTGGTCCATCGCCTCTTCTTGCTCTATCAGCAGCTTCAGCTACTGCTTCGTGAACTGCTTCTACATTCATTCCATCCACTGCAAATGATGGCATGTCGTAAGATTCTCCCAAGGTAGAAAGATCTTCAACGTTCGAAGGTATCTTTTTACGGCAGTACCCATTGCGTAGCCATTATTTTCAATCCGCAACGAAAATCACAGGAAGTTCTTGTAAAAGCATAGCCAAGTTTAATGCTTCGTGAAAAGCACCTTGACGGTACAGCACCATCGCCCATGTAGCAAATTGCTAGGTTTTTGGTGCCTTTATATTTTTCCGCGAAGCCCATTCCAAGCCCCATAGGAATTTGTGCTCCTACGATTCCGTGACCTCCCATAAAGTTTTTCTCTTTATCGAAAATGTGCATGGAACCACCTTTTCCTTTGGTAGTACCCGTTGCTTTACCGAAAAGCTCAGCCATTACAGCACCTGGATCAGTACCCAATCCAAGTGGGTGAGCGTGACAACGATAAGCTGTGATCCACTTGTCGTCTGGGGTCAAAGCCGAAATAGCTCCAGAAGCACATGCTTCCTGACCGATATATAAATGACAGAATCCTCTGATTTTTTGCTGACCGTAAAGTTGTCCAGCTTTCTCCTCGAACCTCCTCATTAAGAGCATGCTCTCGTACCAAAAGGTGTAAGTTTCTTTTGAATATTTTACTTTAGACTTAGTCGCTGCAGTTTTCTTTGCCATATCGTAATGATGAAAATATGCTAATTTTAGGATCCAAATATACTCATCCCGCCCTGAAATAACAGGCTCCCTTTCGAAATAATTACCCGAATCTCATGCACCTGAAGTCTCTTCGAACTCTTACAATTTAAAAGTCACTGAGAAGACCCGACTCCAATTTTCCAACGAGATTAATTGCTTTGTAGGCTTAAATGGAAGTGGAAAAACCAATGTGCTGGATGGGATTCACTATCTGTCTTTGACTAAAAGCGCCGTGCAATCCAGCGACAGTCTGAATGTTCAGCATGAGAAGGATTTCTTTGCGATCAAGGGGCAATTTGAACTGGTAGGAGAAAAGCAACTGGAGGTGAGATGCACGGTAGAATTGGGGAAAAAGAAGCAGATTTATCAGAATGGAAAGGCACTTGCCAAAACTTCGGAGCATGTAGGTCTGATTCCTTTGGTCCTCATAGCTCCTGATGACACGGGAGTTGATTAAAGGTGGAAGCGACGGACGCAGAAAGTTTTTTGATGGGTTGATTTCCCAGCTTGATCATGCGTACCTCGATCAATTGATTCGATACCATCATTTTTTGAAGCAGCGAAATGCATTGCTGAAGAAGTTCGCCGAAACTGGCAGACGTGATTTGACACTTTTGGATAATTACGATTCTGAGTTAATTGAACTGAGTGGTGTCCTAGCTGCTAGAAGAAATCGAGCTGTTGACAGAAATGGCTCCCTTATTACAAAGTCACTATTCAGAGATTTCTCAAGGACAGGAGCTGGTCAGTGTGATTTATGAAACTGAGGCTTTGCGCCCGGACTTTGAAGAGTATTTCAAAAGCCTTCGCAAAAAAGACCTGATCACCAAAAACAGTAATGCAGGAATTCACAAAGATGATTTTGGCTTCATGATAGTTGATCATCCCATTCGGAAGATTGGAAGTCAAGGACAGCAGAAGTCTTACATCATTGCACTGAAGCTAGCGCAATTCCAGATTTTTGAAAGAGAGGGTGAAAAGCCAATTCTATTGCTGGACGATATTTTTGATAAGCTAGATGATCTGAGAATTGCTCAAATGATGCAGCTGATCTCGCAACACACCTTTGGACAGATATTTTTGACCGATGCGAGACCTGAGCGATCAAAGAAGATTTTATCCGAGTTAGATTCAGATGTGGTTTTCTTCTCAATCAAAGATGGCGTCATTGGAAAAATAGAGTGATAGAAAAAAGGAGCCGAAGCTCCTTATCTTATTTCCATAGATCAGCCGGATATTCTCCAGCATTATGTAGTTTTTTCAGTGAATCTATCACTACAGGCTTATCTTCTGTATAAGTGACCCCAAACCAAGTCTTACCACCTTCCAAAATATCAAATGCAGCCTCATCTGCTTTAATCAGGTTATTGGCAACAGTTGGGATGTAGAATTCTGATTTCAGGTTTTCAAGATTAGCTGGAAGGAATTCATTCCACATTTTCTCTACATCAGCAAAGACATCTTGATGAAAGCCCCAGAAATTCATACTTACTGGTGTGCCTTCGGCGATTTCTAAAATTTCGCCTTCTCCTTTGCTAATGATTTTTCCATCCTCTCGTGCGATAGAAGTTCTTTCTACCATTCCGATCAGGTGGCCTTTTTCATTTGTTTCACATACTCCTCGGCTAACTGTGCCATGGTCCGAAAGTACATTCTGGATGGCATAGCCTACCATTGCGTGTAGGTCTGATTTGACTTCAGTTGTTAAGAATTTGCCGATAGCATCAAAAGCTTCTTTTCCATAAAAATCATCTGCGTTGATCACCGCAAAAGGCTCTTTGATTACATCTTTTGCACAGAGCATAGCATGTGCTGTTCCGAATGGCTTTTTACGATCCGCTTGCTTCAATTCTGCAGGCACAAAGCTGTCAAGTGACTGAATCACAAAGTCGACTTCAATTTTGCCTTCAAGCTTTGGAAGAAATTTCTCTTTCGCCACTTCTAGAATTTCTTCCCGCACAATAAAGACAACCTTACCGAAACCAGCTCTGATAGCATCAAAAATGGAATATTCAAGAATAGTTTCTCCGTTAGGGCCAAATCCATCGATTTGCTTATTTCCGCCATATCGGCTTCCAATTCCTGCGGCCAATAATAAAAGTGTAGGTTTTTGGTTCATAGTAGGTTTAATAAATCGATGGCAAAAATAAGTTTTTATGTCAGGACGACAAGAGAACTAATGAATTTTGAAAATAGTAGGTGGCTTACAAAACACCCAATGCGCACAAAATAGCAACCTATAATTCTATAATAGGTATAAAAAATACTGTTGATGCAAATAAATAAGCTGATAAATCTAAACTATGGCTAAAAATTTACCCTAGGTATCAATTATTTTAATTTTCTGTTTAGTTTTATGCCATAATCTCAAAAAACCATTAGACCCATTGAAAAAATGAAAAAAATTGAAGCAATTATCAGGACTTCACGTTTTGACCAGATTCACACCTGTGTGGCTGCTCTCGGAGTGAAGTTTCTCACCTTTTATGAGGTGAAAGGGATGGGCCTGAGCATGCCAGGCTTGTAATGGTACCGCGGAGTGCCTTATGAGCCGGCATATATTCCTAGGACTAAAATCGAAATAGTCACTGTAGAAGAATTGGTGGAACCCGTGATTAACTGCATTCTTACTGAAGGCAAGACGGGGCAGGTAGGTGATGGAAAAATCTTCGTCTACGACGTATTGGAAGCCTATCGTGTTAGAAATACAGATACTGGCGAGCAGGCACTTTAATTTAATTCATTTATCTACCGAACCTATTTTATCAAATGCAAGAATTATTTACCGTAAATAACTTATGGATGATGATTGCCACCACCATGGTATTCCTCATGCATTTGGGCTTTGCCAGCTTGGAAGCTGGTTTGACTCGCTCAAAAAACACCGTTAACATTCTATTCAAAAACACTATTATCCCTGCAATTGGCCTGTTGACTTACGCCTTTGTAGGTTTCAACTTAATGTATCCAGGTGCAGAATATGCAGGTTCCTTCTTTGGATTTGCAGGTTTTGGTCTTAACCTTCCAGAAGGCTGGGATACTAGTGAGTACAACGCAGGTTAGTACTTTCTTTACAGATTTTATTTTCCAGGCCATGTTTGCTGCCACCGCTGCTACTATCGTATCTGGAGCCGTAGCAGAGCGTGTGAAGCTAGGTCCGTTTATCTTTTTCTCCTTTTTATATGTAGGGATTTGTTATCCTATCGTAGGAATGTGGAAATGGGGTGGAGGATTCCTTAATACATTGGAAACACCGTTCTATGATTTTGCAGGTTCTACGATTGTCCACTCTGTAGGAGGCTGGGGTGCCTTGATTGGAGCTGCACTTTTAGGTCCTAGAATTGGAAAATATACTTCTAGAGGCATGACAGCAATTCCTGGTCATAATATCCCATTAGCTACACTAGGCGTATTCTTGCTGTGGTTTGGATGGTTTGGCTTCAATGGCGGATCCGTGCTTAGCGCCGATCCTGGATTGGTTTCCAAAGTATTTGTAACTACTTCTATGGCTGCTGCCGCTGGTGCTTTTGGGGCATTGATCGTTTCCTATTTGATGTTTAAAACCTATGATATCACGATGGTATTAAACGGTATTCTGGCTGGTCTAGTAGGGATCACAGCAGGTGCTGATCAGATGGGTGTGAATTCTTCGATCATCATTGGTCTAGTAGGCGGTGGATTAATAGTCCTGGCTGTTGTTTTCTTTGATAAAATCAAAGTTGATGATCCAGTTGGAGCAATTTCAGTTCACCTAGTAGGTGGTATCTGGGGTACTTTAGCAGTTGGTATTTTCGGAGATCTTGCTGGCGTAGGTCAGTTTGTTTCTCAATTGATCGGAGTGGTTGCAGTGGGAGTGTTCTGTGTGATTTTCGCTGGAGTGATATTTTTCGTAATGAAAAAGACCATTGGAATCCGAGTAGATGAAGCTGAAGAAACGGAAGGTTTGGATATCAACGAACACAGTATGCGTGCGTATCCGGATTTTGCGACAAAAGATTAATTAAAGACAACCAACTACCATAAATGAAAAAGCCCCGGTCCAATTTGGTCGGGGCTTTAAATTTAATATGCTGGCTCGAAATATCTATTTAAAATCACGTGGTGAATTTTACCAAACATCTGGTAACACCAGTCTTTGAATTCCTGAATTTCTGTGGGTGAAATTAATCTTAATCCTTTTCTCAGCTCACGTTCAAACAAATATTTTGAAAAGCTGACCTTTTGTAAGATAGTCTTCACATATTCGATCATAGTCTAAAGAGTTTAAGGTTTTAACTGATTTTAAGTTTCAATACGGAGGCATTTCTCCATATGTTGCGTTATTTTAGAAATCAAAGAGTAGAATATTCCCTATTTTCGCAACCATGATTAAAACGCTTGCCCGATTCATTTTCGTATATGGCCTCTTCCTGATTTCTGGATTGGCTGTGGCTCAAGATGTACAGATTGAGCTTGGACCTGCTGAGATCGGCTTGAATGAAACATTCACTATCAAAGTAACGCTCAGCAACGAGAAAATCAAGTCTTACGATCAATTTCCCGAGATCCCAAGTTTCCAAAAACAAGGAATCTCTCAGTCTTCCTCGATGAACCTCATCAATGGTCAGATGAGCAGTTCAAACAGCATCATACAATATTATAAGCCAAGCCGAAAAGGAGATTTTACTTTACCGTCCTTTGAGCTTTCCATTAATGGACAAGCCTATTCTTCCGCTGGTAAAAAAATCACTGTCGTAGACGCTTCGTCTTCTAATAGCGGTAGAAATCAGGCTTTAGATCCATTTGCTGATTTCTTTGGACGATCGGCTGTGGAAGATCCTGAATATGTAGAAGTAGAAGATGATGCGTTTTTTTCAGTAACTGTAGACAAAGAGGAGGTTTTTCAGGGAGAAGGGGTGAATATCAGTTTGGCTTTTTATATGTCTGAAGCAAATCAAGCCGCATTTAGTTTTCATGAAGCCGGCAGACAGTTGGATGATATTTTGAAGAAAATAAAACCTACAAATGCATGGGAGGAAAATTTCAACATTAGTAATATCGATCGGGAGCAGGTGACCATCAATGGAAAAAGATGGACAAAGTTTAAGGTATATGAGGCGACATTTTTCCCATTTTCTGAAGGAGAACTAGTCATCCCGAGAATTCCTTGGGAAATGATCAAATATAAAATCGCCAAGAATCCCACTTTCTTCGGAGCCAATAGACAGGAGGATTTTAAGACTTTTTACTCGAACCCAAAGACTATAAAAGTGAAGCCTCTTCCTCCACATCCACTTAAAAATGAAGTGAGCGTGGGGCAGTTTCAACTTAGAGAAAATATCAAAAATATAGAGGTAGAGACGGGACAAGGATTTGACTATAATTTTGGGGTTAGTGGCGTTGGGAATATTAATGCGATCTCAGCTCCTAAGAGAATCCCGATGGCAAATTTGAATACCTATGACCCAAATGTACGTCAGCAAATAAACCGAGGGTACGGGCGGGTTTCTGGTATTAAAGAATTCAATTATTACATCACGATCAACGAAGCAGGAGAAGTAGACCTTGCGAAGAATTTTGAATGGGTTTATTTTGATCCCGATCGTGCGGTGTATGATACACTTAGGCCGCAGGCAAAAATCACAGTAGTAGGAGAAAGTAAAGCAAATCAGGCGATTTCTTCTCAAAGATTAGGAGGGCTTTACGACCGCATTTCTACTGAAGACAATCGGTTTTTAAACGAGAAATATAAATACTATTTTACAATCGCAATCAACGTGTTGCTACTGATTTCGGTGGCTTTATTGGCTGTATTGATAATTAGAAAGAGATAATGGGTAATTCATTTGGAAAGCTATTCAAGATCACCACTTATGGTGAATCGCATGGTTTAGCTTTGGGGGTAATCATCGAAGGGTGCCCAGCAGGACTAAAAATAAATGAGGCTAAGCTTATTGCAGAGATGCAACGCAGGAAGCCAGGACAGTCCAAAATCACCACACAACGTAAGGAAGAGGACGAGTTTGAGATTAAATCCGGGGTTTTTGAAGGAGTAACGACAGGAACTCCAATTGGGATAGTGATCAATAATTCGGATCAAAAGAGTAAGGATTATTCTCATATCTCAGATAAGTTTCGCCCTTCCCATGCAGATTTCACTTATTTCGAAAAATACGGATTACGGGATTATCGGGGCGGCGGAAGAAGTTCAGCAAGAGAAACAGCTGCCCGTGTAGTGGCTGGTGCTTTGGCTAAGCAACTTTTGGAAACTAAAGGGATCAGTGTGCAAGCATTTGTATCACAGGTTGGTGAGTTGAAACTGGACAAAACTTATACTGAATTAGATCTTAGCAAAGCTGAAGAGAACATTCTGAGGTGCCCTGATCCAAAAAAGGCAGAGGAAATGATCGAGCTGATTGATACAGTCAGAAAAGACCGTGATACCATTGGCGGAGTCGTGACCTGTGTGATTAAGAACACACCTGCAGGGATTGGAGAACCTGTTTTTGATCGATTGCACGCCGAGCTTGGAAAAGCTATGCTCAGTATCAATGCGGTGAAAGGCTTCGAATATGGAAGCGGTTTTGAAGGTGTGAAAATGCGTGGATCAGCTCATAACGATACGTTTGTGCAGGACGGCGATAAAGTGCGTACCCTGACCAATCATTCTGGCGGAATCCAAGGTGGCATTTCCAATGGAGAGGATATCTATTTCAATGTTGCATTCAAACCTGTCGCAACGATCATGATGGATCAGGATTCTGTAAATGAAGCCGGAGATTCAGTAATAGTTTCCGGAAAAGGTCGCCATGATCCTTGTGTAGTACCTAGAGCTGTACCGATCGTGGAAGCAATGGCCGCTTTGGTCATAGCTGATTATATTTTGTTGTCAAAAAGTAATAAACTAGAAGACTTCTAAACCCTTATATATGCTTAAAAAGATACCCTTACATACCCAAATAATCATCGGACTTGTTCTGGGGTTGATTTTTGGTTTAGTAGTAATCAAGACTTCCATCCCCAATTCCTTTACTATAGATTACATTAAGCCTTTTGGGACAATTTTCATTAACGGGTTAAAGATGATTGCAGTGCCTTTGGTACTAGCTTCATTGATTGTTGGTGTTTCTAATTTGGGCGATGTTTCCAAATTGAGTCGGATTGGCGGAAAAACAATCGGGACTTACTTGGTTACTACGGTTCTTGCTGTGACTATTGGTCTTGTAATGGTGAATGTTTTTAAGCCAGGAAAAAGTTTGCCTCCTGAGACTCGGGAAAATCTTATGAGCTTGTATGAAGGAGATGCTGGCTCACGTGTGGGTCAAGCAGCTGAGCTTCAGAAGCAAAGTCCCTTACAGCCCTTGGTGGATATAGTTCCGGATAACGTTTTTAGTGCTACTACAGATAACGCTGCGATGCTCCAAGTGGTGTTTTTTGCAATTCTAGTTGGTATTGCTTTGCTGAAAATCCCAAAAGCCAAGGCTGCTCCAGTTATCGCATTCTTTGACGGGATGAATGATGTAATTATTCAAATTGTCAATTTTATCATGATGATTGCTCCTTTTGGAGTTTTTGCACTCATGGCTTCCTTAATCGTGGAGATTGCTGGTGAAAACCCAGATTCTGCAGTGCAGTTATTAATGGCTTTATTGAAATATAGCTTGGTAGTATTGGGAGGGTTATTTACCATGATTTTGGTGGTTTATCCAGCTATTTTGATGGCCTTCACTAAGGTGAAATATAGAGACTTTTTCCGTGCAATCAGACCAGCCCAATTGCTTGCATTCTCTACAAGTTCAAGTTCTGCAACGCTTCCTGTTACGATGAAACAAGTGGAGGAAGAATTAGGGGTCTCTGAGGAGATATCGAGTTTTGTACTTCCATTAGGAGCCACCGTGAATATGGATGGGACTAGCCTTTACCAAGGTGTTGCAGCGGTATTCATTGCGCAGGCCTTGGGAATGGAATTGAGTTTAACGCAACAACTGATGATTGTTTTGACAGCAACACTTGCCTCAATCGGTTCTGCTGGTGTTCCGGGTGCTGGATTGATTATGTTGATTATTGTACTGGAATCAATTGGTGTTCCTGCGGCTGGTATTGCATTAATTATTGCTCCTGATCGAATTTTGGATATGTTCCGTACAGTAGTGAATGTCACTGGGGATGCGACAGTTTGTACTATTGTAGCAAGTACTGAAGGGGAGTTGCCAGATGGATTGATTAGGAAATCAAACCCATTGACCCCAAACGAATAGAAATTAACTTTTGGTCTTACATAAAAAATGGTCCCATCTTATGAAGGGACCATTTTTATTTTAGACTACAAAGATTTTTATTTCAAACTTCCCGTCATTTCTTCAGGCTTCACCCACTCATCAAACTGCTCAGAAGTCAATAAGTTAAGCGCAATCGCAGCTTCTCTTAAACTTGTACCTTCCTTATGCGCTTTCTTAGCGATAGCTGCTGCGTTTTCATATCCGATATGTGGATTCAATGCAGTCACCAGCATCAATGAATTCTCCAAATGTCTTTGGATCATAGCTGTGTTTGGCTCGATGCCAACAGCACAATGGTCATTGAATGACACGCATGCATCACCAATTAGTCTAGCTGAAGTAAGGAAATTAGAAGCGATTAATGGCTTGAATACGTTCAATTCAAAATGACCGTTTGATCCGCCTATAGAAATAGCTACATCATTTCCCATCACTTGAGCAGCTACCATCGTCAAGGCTTCAACTTGTGTTGGGTTTACTTTGCCTGGCATGATGGAAGATCCTGGCTCATTTTCAGGGATCAAAATCTCACCGATCCCAGATCTAGGACCAGAGGAAAGCATTCTTACATCATTGGCAATTTTCATCAGGGAAACTGCCAATTGCTTCAATGCACCATGAGTTTCTACCATTGCATCGTGAGCAGCCAGCGCTTCAAATTTATTCTCAGCAGTGACAAAAGGCTGTCCTGAAAGTTCAGCAATTTTCTTAGCCACTAACTCGGAATATCCCTTTGGCGTATTAAGACCAGTTCCTACGGCGGTTCCTCCTAGCGCTAATTCAGATAAATGTGAAAGGGTGTTTCTCAAGGCTTTTAAGCCATGATTAAGCTGTGCCACATAACCACTGAACTCTTGACCCAAGGTAAGCGGTGTGGCATCCATAAAGTGTGTACGCCCGATTTTCACCACATCCTTGAATGCTTCTGCTTTCTCAGCAAGTGTATCTCTAAGTTTTTCAACTCCAGGAATCGTAGTCTCCATTACCATTTTGTATGCAGCGATATGCATAGCAGTAGGGTAGGTGTCGTTGGAAGATTGAGATTTGTTTACATCGTCATTTGGGTGGATTTTCTTTTTGGCATCTTCCAAAGAACCTCCGAGCAGTACATGAGCACGGTAAGCAATTACCTCGTTAGAGTTCATATTAGACTGCGTTCCTGAACCAGTTTGCCAGATTACCAAAGGAAATTGATCATCGTGCTGACCTGCCAAAATCTCATCACATACTTTTCCGATGATATCAGCTTTTTCCTGATCTAAAACTCCAAGTTCGGCATTGGTCTGTGCCGCCGCTTTTTTCAAAATCGCAAAAGCATGAGTGATTTCAACTGGCATGCGGTTTTTCTCACCGCCGATTTTGAAATTGTTGATTGAACGTTGGGTTTGTGCGCCCCAGTATTTGTCAGCAGGCACCTCTACAGGCCCCATGGTGTCTTTTTCTATGCGGATGCTCATATTGTATGTTTTATTGAATCTTTTTTGCGGCGCTAAATTAAGTCCAAAAGCCATTTTTCCCTAAGAAAGAAGCGCTAATCCTTCATCTGGAAGTTGATCAGCTGGTGAAATACTTTGCGTGAGGCCTTCACCTGTCTATTAAAAAAATACATCGCTACTACATAATTGATAATGCACAAGCCCAAACAAATGGTGGCATAGCTAAAATTGGGAATCATAAAGCAATAAAATGCAGTAAAGGCTAGTAAAATGACAGACCAAAAAGCAATGAAAAAAAGTGCTCCTGGAAATAATCTGTAATTAATAAACAGAATACATCCCCGGGGAGTTGTTTCGATTTTCCCCAAAATCAACGGCAGAAATGTGTCGGCTCTATCCACAACCTTTGAAATTCTGAATCCTTTTTGGCCGATCAAGCCATTGAAAAGAATATCTCCTTTGACCTGAGTTCTCGGATCCAAATAATTGACTTCTCTTGTCACACGATTCAAATGACTTAGCACCTCTTCTTTGGAAAGAGCGCTGACTAAGGTTTCAGTATCGTAGGGGAAAAGGTTCAATAATGGTTATTTAACAGCTATACAAGAAATTTCCACATTTACATTTTTGGGCAGTTTACTCACTTCTACAGTTTCGCGTGCGGGAGGATTTGATGTAAAGTACTGACTATAGGCTTCATTGATTGTGCCAAACTCATCCATGCTTTTGATAAAAATACTGCATTTGACGATATCGCTGAAAGTGAAATTCGCCGCTCTAAGTACAGCCTCTAGGTTTTTCATCACTGCATGAGTTTCCTCAGTGATATTCTCATTGATCAATTCGCCAGTCTCTGCATCCAAAGCGATCTGTCCGGAAACATAAAGCGTATTGCCAGCTAAAACTGCCTGAGAATAGGGTCCAATTGGCGCTGGAGCCTCATTGGTGAAGATTATGTGATTTGCCATTTATCTTTAATTTTCAAATTTGGGTACTATGTCCAAAATAATCTTGTGGGTATGTCGAGCTTTTAGGTTTTTAATATTTGCCTTAAGCCTTTAATTTCGCTTCATTCCAATAAACATCCATCTCGGCCAAGGTCATCTCGCTGAGGGTTTTACCAGATTCCTTTGCAGCAGCTTCCAGGTATTGAAATCGTTTGATGAATTTCTTATTTGTTCGTTCTAAAGCTTCTTCCGGATTTATGTCAATAAATCGTGCATAGTTAATCAAAGAAAAGAGTAAGTCGCCAAATTCTCCGCTGGCTTTTTCGGTATCTATTTTCTTATCATCTGCTACATTGAATTCTTCCTTGAATTCTTGCATTTCCTCTTCAACTTTCTCCCAAACTTGGCTTTTTTCTTCCCAATCGAACCCAACACCACGAGCTTTTTCCTGAATCCGCATCGCTTTGATTAGCGCAGGTAGGGATTTTGGTACACCGCCAAGGACGGATTTATTTCCTTTCTCAGTGAGTTTTATTTTTTCCCAGTTTTGCTTCACTGCTTCCTCGTCTTCAGCTTTAGTATCTCCATAGATATGCGGATGACGACGGATTAGCTTTTCGCATAGCGCATCTATCATTGACGTAATATCGAAGTTGCCTTCTTCCGAACCTATTCTCGCATAAAAGACGATGTGAAGGAGAATGTCTCCCAATTCTTTTTTGACCTCGTCAGGATCTCCTTCGAGAATTGCATCAGAAAGCTCAAAAGTTTCTTCGATTGTCAAATGTCTTAGACTTTCTGTCGTTTGTTTTTTATCCCAAGGACATTGTTCCCTGAGTTCATCCATGATGGTAAGTAATCTATCAAAAGCTGCCAATTTCTCGGCTCGGGTACTCAAATTTGTCATGGGTGAGGAAACTATGCTAGGTTTGTGGACGTTTTCGAAGTAAAGCCTTAAATTTGCGCAAATTTATCCGTTATGACAACCGTATTTCTTACCCTTGGTTTCGTTGCTTTATTCTTCATTATGATGTCTGTAAGGCTGATATTCCTCAAAAACGGCGAATTCAAGGGCACTTGTGCCTCCCAAAGTCCCTTTCTCAATAAAGAAGGAGCAACCTGCGGATTTTGCGGAAAGACCATGGATGGTGATACCTCTTGTGGAAATCCCGACAATGAAGTGGACAAGGTCATGGCCAAATTCAAATAAAGTTAATCCTGTCGCCTGACGGGATTTATTAGTTTTTAATCAAATCAAATTACCATACGTGTCACTAATTAAATCAATCTCTGGCATCAGAGGTACTATCGGCGGAAAGGCTGGCGATGGACTTACTCCCATAGATATAGTCAAATTTGCTTCTGCATATGGAGCTTGGGTACTCGAAAAAACAAATAATCCTAAGGTGATTATCGGTAGAGATGCACGTCTTTCCGGTGAGATGGTTTCTGGATTGGTTTCGGCTACGCTCCAAGGAATGGGAATCAATGTGATCGATCTTGGATTGAGTACTACGCCTACTGTCGAATTTGCAGTTCCTTTGGAAAAAGCCGGTGGAGGAATCATCCTAACTGCAAGCCATAACCCAGTGCAGTGGAATGCCCTAAAGCTTCTTAATGCGAAGGGTGAATTCATATCAGACGCAGAAGGAAAAGACATTTTAGAGAAAGCTGATAAGGAGGATTTTTCTTTTGCGGAAGTAAAAAAACTTGGAAGCTATACTCAAATCAATGATTACATCGAGCGGCATATTCAGCATGTGTTGGATCTGGATCTAGTAGATGTAGAAGCGATCAAGGCCAGAAATTTCAAAGTAGTAGTAGATGCGGTGAATTCCACAGGAGGAATTGCAGTTCCTATGCTTTTGAGAGCTTTGGGAGTCACGGAAATAGAGGAAATGTACTGTACCCCAGATGGCCATTTTCCTCACAACCCAGAGCCACTTCCTGAAAATTTAAGAGATATTTCTCAGAAGCTCGAAAGAGGAAGTTTCGATTTAGGAATTGTAGTTGATCCAGATGTAGATCGCTTGGCATTTATCAATGAGGACGGATCAGCCTTTGGAGAAGAATATACGTTGGTTGCAGTTGCTGATTATGTGCTTTCAAAGACTCCAGGGAATACTGTTTCTAACCTTAGTTCTACACGGGCACTACGTGATGTCACCGAAAAAGAGGAGGAACTTACAATGCTTCAGCAGTAGGGGAAGTGAATGTTGTCAACCAAATGAAAGCGGTAGATGCAATCATTGGCGGTGAAGGAAATGGTGGTATTATCTACCCTACTTCTCATTATGGCCGTGATGCTTTAGTGGGAATCGGATTATTTTTGACTCACTTGGCTAATTTCGGAAAAAGCATTTCCAGACTAAGAGCAACTTACCCAAGCTATCATATTTCAAAAAATAAAATCGAACTCACTCCAGAGATTGATGTTGATAATATTTTGCTTGAGATCAAAAAGAAGTATAAAAGCCATCCAATCAACGACATAGACGGAGTAAAAATCGAATTTGAAAAGGAATGGGTACATTTGCGGAAGTCAAATACAGAGCCGATTATACGGATTTACTCTGAATCTGAATCAGAAGCTACCGCAGAGCACTTAGCGAAAAAGCTTATTGCTGATATCAAAGAAGTGGTCAACGCTTCCATGATTTAAGCTATACAGAATTAAAAATATATAAATTCAAAGTGAGAAGGTAACTCTAGCATTGAGGCTACTTCGGTCACCGGTCATCGGTCGAGCCAACCAAAAGGAAATACGATTATTGGCATACCTCCAGGTAATCGCCGTAAAGAATATACAACCCAACACGAGTACGATGAAAGTTTATTTAGACAATGCAGCCACCACTGCCATGGACGATCGAGTGATCGATGCCATGCTTCCTTTTATGAGAAATCATTATGGCAATCCTTCTTCTGTCCATAGTTTTGGTAGAGAAGTGAGGACTGCAATAGAAAGATCGAGAAAGAAGGTAGCTGAATTGTTAAATGTAACTCCTGCAGAAATTTTCTTCACTTCAGGAGGGACCGAAGCTGATAATACCGCGATTGTTTGCGGGATCGAAAGTCATGGAATCACTCATGCGATCACTTCTCCACTAGAGCATCATGCTGTTTTGCACACCTTAGAAATGTGTGAGAAAAAGGGCTATATCAAGCTTAGCATTTTAGATGTAAATGAAAAAGGTGAGTTGGATATAAATCAGCTGGAAGAATTGCTGAAAGCAAATCCAAAAAGCCTGGTTTCTCTGATGCATGCAAACAATGAGATAGGAAACCTGAACGACTTGAATCGTATCGGTTCTCTTGCCAAAGAGTATGGTGCGTTTTTCCATTCTGACACAGTGCAGACTATGGGGCATTATGTTCATGATTTAAAATCCCTTCCAGTAGATTCCATAGTCGCAGGTGGACATAAATTCCATGGGCCAAAAGGTTCAGGATTTCTTTATGTAAAAAAAGATAAGAAAATTCATCCTTTGATTCACGGCGGAGCTCAGGAGAGAAATATGCGTGGTGGAACGGAGAATGTGATTGGAATTATCGGAATCGCAAAAGCTTTGGAGATTGCCTATGAAGATATGGCTGAACATCAAGTTCATGTTGAAGCAATCAAAAAGCATTTTATCCAAAGCCTGACTCAGGAAATTCCTGGAGTAGAATTCAATGGACTTTCAGGAGATTTGGATAAGAGTTTATACACTGTTCTCAGCGTAAGCTTACCTCCATCCGAAGCGAACAGTGGTATGTTGCTTTTTAATCTTGATTTGGAAGGTGTATCTGCTTCAGGAGGGTCTGCTTGTAGTTCTGGAGCTACAGTTGGTTCGCATGTGCTAAGAGCAATCAATCACACACCAGAACGGGATGCGGTTAGATTTTCGTTCAGCCGATTTAATACGATAGAGGAAGTGGATTATACAGTCGGAAAGTTGAAAGAACTTTACGCCGTCGAAGCATAATAAATAATAAAAAAGGAGCTCAGAAGGCTCCTTTTTTTAATTTCAGCTTTTAGAATTTTAAATTCCTATTTGCCTTGATATCCAATAGCATAAGGAGTCCATATCTCATAAATAGGGTCGCCTTTGGAACTTAGACCGCTATGATGCCATTCTCCGTCGATTACCTCATAATTGAAGTCTAAGTTGGCACCGACCCGGCTATCATCCCGGGAAAAGAAAGTGATGCTTTCCACATATTTACCATCCTTAGCAGTGTAAGTGCCTCCCCCCGTTCCGGAAAATTCTTTTGTTTCAGAGTTGAAAGCAATCCATTGAAATCTACCCCCGCTAAGGATTTTCACAGTTCTTCTAGCTCCCGGAGTTGATCTGGATATTTCTTCTCCTCTTTTTCTACCTGTTATCACCCAGTTTCCCGTAAGATCGTCTACCGTGTCAGACACTTTTTCCCAGATTTCCACGAGCATTTTCCCATTGATATCCGATGAAATCACCATTTTCTCATTCACCCAATCCAGTTTGTATTTATTTGAAGTTCCAACTTGAAAAGGATCTAGGGTAAAGAAATCTAAAGTCTCCACATAATTACCATCATTATAGGTAAATGGGCCTCCACCGGCACTGATAAAGTGATTGTCAGCGACCTGCTTAGCTCCAAATGCGAAATAATCATCTTGATAAATCTTGATGTATTCAATATCCTTTACTTCTTGACCATCTTGATGGGTAAGTTTCCAAGCGCCTTGCAGGCTTTGAGCCTCTGCCCAACTGAAGAATATTAAGGCTGTAAAAAAAAGTATAGTTGCTTTCATGGACTTAACGGGTTTTATTCACCTATTAAATTCAACAAGATTCGGCAGAAAACCAATGCTTTATATATGTGATGGCGTGATTTCCTGATAAATGAGAGTTTTCGCCTTTGAAATTCATAGTTTAATGAAATGAAAGTTTTCTTGATTGGGGCATCCAAAAGTCAAGCGGAGCAAATGATTGCCGAAGACACCATTCACCAGATTGATTTGGACGGTCAGATTATCGCCTTGGTAAGGCAAAAGGATGAGTTTTTCGCATTTCAAAGTACCTGTCCGCATCGTGGAGCTTCCTTGTTACAGGGAGATCTGGATGCCGGGATAATCAGGTGTTCTTTGCACGGTTATTCTTTTGACTTGAAATCTGGAGAGGTCCAGCTCGGTTTATGCTCGGCTTTGGAAACCTATTCAGTGGAACTGACAGAGGAAGGCTTAAAGATCTCCGTTCCAAATGAATAGCCTATCACCAATTATCAAGTTTTAAACTTGATAATTGAATTTGCGCATTGACAATTGAATTTTCTAGCTACTTTAATAATTCATTCACCCAAGTTCAAACTATGTTAAAGCGCGGAATTCGCAGATGGGATCTGGTTTTTTTGATTATTAATTCTGTGATTGGAGCAGGTATTTTTGGCCTTCCGGCAAAAGCATTTGCGCTTTCTGGACCTTATTCATTGTTGGCTTTTGGTGTTTGTGCAGTAGTAATGCTGGTGCTCATCTTAGTCTTTATGGAAGTCAGTTCTAGGTTTGACAGAACTGGCGGACCCTACCTTTACATCAAAGAAGCATTTGGCAACCTTCCGGCTTTCGCTGTAGGTTGGGTTTTGATGCTAACCCGGCTTTTTAGCTATGCTACTTTGGTCAATTTGCTGGTCATTTACATGTCTTTTTTCTCACCGGTTTTTCAGGAAGAATGGATGAGAATTCTAATGATTGTGGGGATTACAGCAGTGTTAACAGGGATTAACCTACTTGGAATCAAAGATTCTACCCGCACCACAAATATCCTGACAATTTCAAAATTGGTTCCGTTGACGCTCTTTATTGTGATTGGACTTTTCTTTTTAAATGCTGATGCTTTTGATTTCAGTTCGCCTCCGCCAATGCCTGAGTTTGCAAACTCTGCTTTGTTGCTAATTTTTGCTTTCGGTGGTTTTGAAGCAGGTTTGGTAATCTCTGGGGAGGTTCAAAATCCTAGAAAAAATCTGCCTTTTGCTTTGATGACTGGAGCGCTGATTATTACTGTTTTTTATGTGTTGATTCAGATAGTTGCTATCGGAACTTTGCCAGATTTGGCTACTTCAGACAAGCCGCTTGCTGACGCAGCTTCCCGAATCATGGGATATGGTGGAGGCTTGTTTATTACGATTGGAGCTATAGTTTCTATTTTGGGAACCTTGAATGTTCAAATCCTTAGCGGATCCAGGTTGCCTTTTGCGCTTAGCGAATCGCGGCAATTCCCTCAAATATTTTCCTTTGTTCATCCCCGATTTCGCACGCCAACAGTTGCAGTTTTATTCTTTTCTATTCTGATTATTATCGTCGCAACGGTCTGGGATTTTATGGGGTCACTGGCGATCTCTGTCATAGCCAGATTGCTGATTTACCTATTGGTATGCGGAGCTTTGATTCGCTTGCGCAAAAGCCAACCAGATGCAGATTACTACAAGTTAAAATTTGGAATACCCTTGGCAGTCGCGGAAATAGCTGCTACGATCTGGCTTCTCAGTAGCACTCAAATAGAGGAGATTACAGATATGGCCCTCTGGACAGCGTTGGGTTTTGTGATTTATGGAGTTCACAAGATTTTTTCAAGAAAAGATTAAGGTGGCTTTTTAACAACAAAGATCACGCAAAGTTCTTGTCAGTTTTCCTCTTGTTTATTGAATTTGAGAATTGTTACATGAATTTTTCTGGATATTTTGCTTTCAAACCCAACTCAACCTATTCCATGAAAGCTTTCCTCCCTATTGCTTTTGGCTCTATATTACTTTTTTCTGCCTGCCAACAGAAAGTTTCAGAAATTGACTACACCGATTGGTCGCACTATGGAGGCCCAGAAGATGGTTCGAGGTATTCTTCTTTATCCCAAATCACTAAGGAAAATGTATCCCAGCTGGAAGTTGCTTGGACATACCATACTGGAGATGCAACCGAGCGCTCGCAAATTCAATGTCAGCCGATAGTAGTAAATGGTTTACTTTATGGCTCGACGCCTACGTTAAATGTGTTCGCAGTAAATGCAGCCACAGGGCAGGAAGTTTGGAGATTTGATCCTTTTGAGGTGCTGGGAGGAGAAAATTCCTGGGCAGGAACAAATCGTGGTGTAAGCTATTGGGAGGATGGTGATGATAAAAGAATTCTTTTTGGAGCGGGAAATTGGTTGATGGCAGTAAATGCAGAGACTGGTGAGCCAATTCTTGGTTTTGGAGATCAGGGTAAAGTTGATCTTCGAAAAGGATTAGATACAGAACGCGAGGATTTCCTGATAGTAGCAAATGCTCCTGGTGTGGTGTATGGTGATTTGTTGATTATTGGGATGCGACTTTCCGAAGGGTTGGATGCTGCACCAGGCCACATTCGTGCCTACAATATCAGAACTGGTGAGCGGGAATGGATTTTCCATACTATTCCTCAGGAAGGAGAACCTGGCTTTGAGACTTGGGATCCAGCGAATATAAAACAGATTGGTGGAGCAAATAACTGGGCTGGAATGACAGTGGATCATGAGCGAGGAATCGTATTTGTGCCAACCGGCTCGGCTACCTATGATTTTTGGGGAGGCTATCGCAAAGGAGATAATCTTTATGCCAATTCTCTGATTGCATTGAATGCCCAAACAGGTGAAAGAATTTGGCATTTTCAGGCGGTACATCATGATGTCTGGGATCGAGATTTTCCTGCAAATCCAAACTTAATTCGAATTCAGAAGGACGGAAAGTGGATAGATGCAGTCGCGCAGATTTCCAAACAAGGGATGACCTATGTGTTTGATCGGGAGACAGGGGAGCCGGTTTGGCCCATTGAAGAAACGCCTATGACTCAGTCTTCGATGCCGGGGGAATTTACTTCTCCGACTCAACCTATTCCATCTTTGCCTGAGCCGTTTATGACTATGGTTTTTGAGGACAAAAGCATTTTAAATCTAAAGCCTGAGTGGGAAGCAGATATCAGAAGTCAGTTGAAAAATGCGATTTATGGTGATACTTGGGCTCCTCCTCATCCGACCAAACCTCTGGTTCTTTTCCCAGGAATGGATGGTGGTGGAGAATGGGGCGGTGCTTCTTTTGATCCAACAAATCAAACGTTATACGTGAATGCAAATCAAATTCCTTGGATAATAGGAATGACTCCGAATGCGGATTTTGAAAATATTGGTAAATCCGTTTACACAAACTTTTGTGGGAATTGCCATGGGTTAGATAGAAAAGGAAACCCTCCGGCAATCCCAAGTTTATTGGGAGTGAAGGAGAAATATACCTATGATTCCTTGGCTATTTTGCTTCAAAAAGGAAGGGGAGCGATGCCTTCTTTTGTTCATATCGCTGATGAAAATAAGAAGGTTCTCTTAAACTATCTCTTGGATAAAGCCCCAGATGAAGGTGATAAGAAAGAAATGGAAGGTGCAGCTACACAGCTTTTCCCCCGCTATTATATGGATGGCTATAAAAAGTTGGTCACTAAAGATGGAATGTACGGGTCAAACCCGCCTTGGGGGCTTTTAACCGCAATCGATATGAATACAGGCAAGAAAAAGTGGCAAGTTCCGCTGGGAGAAATTGATTCACTGAGCGCCCAGGGATTTGCTCCTACTGGCACTGAAAATTACGGTGGACCAGTGGTCACTGCTGGTGGTGTCCTTTTTATTGCTGCTACAAAGGATGAGAAAATTAGAGCTTTCGATAAGGAAACTGGTGAAATTCTTTGGGAAGCTAAACTTCCTGCGTCGGGACACGCTACCCCGGCAGTATATGAAATGAATGGAAAGCAATTTCTAGTAATTGCCTGTGGAGGTGGGAAAGGAACTAGAAGTGGTGACGCTTATGTGGCTTATGCTTTACCAAAGTAATCTTTTGAGACTACCCTTTGTAATACATTGATCTGCGATTCGTCATTCCATCAATGGAAAACTTACCTGCCCCGAAAATTAAAATACAGAAGAAAACTATAAAATACAGGAGAGGTAATTCTTTTCTCCCAAATGGGTCTGAAGCGTGGGCCACAAAAACAGCAATCAGCATAGTAATCATAAGTGGGATTGTGGCTAGACGAGTTTTGAATCCAATGATCACTAAAATACCACAAAGTAGTTCAGCAAATACTGCAAGTGACAAAGAAACCACTGGACCCAAACCTAGAAAATCCATGAATTTGATGGGATCGTCACCAAAAAGCCGTAGCAATTTAGGATAGCCATGTGTTATAATCATACCGCCGGCTCCTAATCTAAGCGCTAAAAGGCCTATGTCTTCTAATACAGTCTTCTTCATTTCTCAGGGTGAATTTTAAGATTGCAATCCAAATTATGATTTGCTCTCAATAATCAAAGGCCTTTTTATACAACTTGCTGCATGATGTTATAGTAAGGCATAAAAAAAAGGCAGCCAGTAAGGCTGCCTTTTAATGTTTGGGTTAACTGTTAAATTACTTCCCTTTTTTATTGATCATTGTCATGACTGTCTGCCCGATGACTTTCAGATCAGTTAATAGATTTACTTGGGAAAGGTATTTTAAGTCCAAGATTACTCGTTGACACATTTCTTCTACGGTCTCTGCATAGCCAAAATCAACTTGGCCAATAGAAGTAATCCCTGGACGCAAAGTCAATAGCTGGGCATATTGAGGCTGTCTAGCGACAATCTGCTTAATAAAGTGGGCACGCTCGGGTCTAGGCCCAACGACTGACATATCACCCATCAGCACATTGAAGAATTGAGGTAGCTCATCTAAGTGAGTTTTTCTCATGAAGTTACCCCATTTGGTAATTCTAGGATCATTGTCCGTAGTCAGCTGTGGTCCATTCACCTCAGAGTCTACAATCATACTTCTATACTTAAGAATGTAGAATGGTTCGCCATTTCTACCAATTCTTTCCTGCTTATAAAATACAGGACCTTTAGAGGTTAGCTTAGTAATAACTGTCAAAGCAATAAATACAGGTAGGCCTGCAAGAATGGCGATGGTGGAAAACAAGATATCGAAAGATCTTTTTACAAATCTTGTAGTAAGTTCTATTCCTTCATTAACAGTCTGTGAAACAGAGTTTCTGGAAATATTTGTTAAGGCAAAAAGGTCAGGGATAATCCTTCCCGACTGGTAGCCTTTAAAAACAATTTCTTGTTGGTTTGATTGATTACGTATCATTGGTTTAGTCTTTTAAGTCAATTACTGTGGTACTTTGTCTTATCCAATAGGGATGCCAAGCATAAACATGCCTATTTTGATGAATAGGGTGCTTTTTGGGAAATCGTTAACATTATTTATGTGGAGGCTATCCACAAATCGAGCGTTTTTTTCCTAGTGGGTTAAGGTTAGGAATGGCTCCAATAAGCCTTTGTCATAGATAGGGACTTGGAAAGTCCAAGTGGAAGGGAGCGGTAGTGCAGCCCCAGTTTATACCCAGCCAATTTCGCCCCAGTTGCAATCAGACATTTTGGGATCAGTAATGGATTATGCTTAAGTGTGTAGGTGAGTTCTGATTTGAGATATTTGAATCCTTCACTTTCTGCTCTGCCAAATTTCTCGAAGATCCAGCGGTTGTTGATATGAAATACTCCAATATCAAAATATCGCTTAAATTCTTCAATGGCTGAATAATCATGTGAATGGTATATTTTGGAATGCGAAAGGTATGCCAATTTCCATCCATTCAATAACATTTTCCCCGCAATCAATACATCCTCGCCTAAAATGGATCCTATTGGGAATCCATTGACTTCAAAAAAAGCTGTCTTACGATATGCAGCGAAGGAATTGGAGCAAGAGATAGTCCTAATTCCATAGCGATCAGCATCTTCCAAACTTCTAACCTTGGATTCAGAGGGATAATTAAACAGGCGTGCGTGGGTCTCTAAAACCTTGGCATTCTTATGGGGAAGCTGCCTACCATAGACCAACCCTAGTTCCTGATTCTCTGTAAAAGAATGAACCATCGATGAAATGGCATCTGGCTCTGCTAGAATTGCATCTTGCGTAAGAAATACAAAAATATCTGCATCGGGAAATGTCTCGGCAGCCATTTGGCGTGTACCTCCATGGTCAAAGTCCTTTTTGTCAATTTGAATTAAATCGCAAGTTTCCTCATTGATCAAATCCAAAGTACCATCGGTACTACCCGAATCGATGATTACCAATCTTGAAATAGGATAGTTTTGCATTGCCACACCAGCAAGTACCTCTTTCCACATCGGGCCGGCATTCAGTGTAGGAATAAAAAGATTGACTTTCATAGTTTAAAAATAAATTTCTGATACGTCTACTTCACCGTAATTAGCACTACCCGAAATGATTTTTTCCTTTCCGATCGACGCCTTTCCCTTTCCCACGAGAAGTACGGTTTCTGTATTTTCAATTCCTCTATACTCATTGCCTTCCAAAGTCAGTTGATTAGGATAATGACTTCGAAATGCCTGATTTTCCGCGCCTCCTAGGATTGATGTGATTTTGTTGTTTTTCACGACTAATTCCTTGGAGCTGTCGTCAAAAATAGCGGTGTTATACGATTTGATCTGATTGCCGATGAGCTGTACATTTTTAGCGGTTTTCCTGAGAATGATCGCTGATGCATTTTGACTGACAATTTCATTATTTTCAATTATTGCCCCATCAGCCTGCGTAATTAAAATAGCTGGGTTATTCGATTTATTCTCAATCTTATTGTCTTTCAATTCAACTTCCCCTTTCAAGTTTAGATTGAAGTTAGCATGTGAAAAGCTGTTGTTTTCTATGAAGAACTTATCGACACGAATACCATTTGGAAGGGAAAGAGAACCCAGCTCATTGTCCCGAAGATGAATTTTCTGAGCTTTTGTATTTGCGATCAAATTAATGCTGCTGAATCTATTTTTCTCTAGAAGCAATTCCTCTAAATCCAGCGTTATTTCAACTTGATTATCTGCCCAGTTTTCTTTCCCCAATATGACTCCACAGCTTTCCACGTAAATAGCAGGTCGGTTATTTCGGTATGCTTCATTTTTATAAATCAACACATTGGATACATTGATCAATGTAACGATTCCAGAGCCATCCGGAGTAGACTCACCCTTCACAAAACCATTTCCACACGTGATGTTTTTTGTAATCACACATTCTATATCCTTTGCTTTTTCTTTGGATCGGTTGTTAATGTCAATCGCATCGGAGGCATTTTCTTCCAAGATATTATAGGAGAAATTGTAATCTTTTTCTTTGCCGGTCTCGCCGAAGGCCACTTGTATACCCGACATTCCATTGTGGCGGATGACATTGTTGATGACTTCTACTTTGCGGCTACCGTGAATAAATACACCATTCTCACCGTTTTGATAAATCTCAGAATCATGTATGGAAATTGTATTACTAGACAGTATTCGAATACCTGTTCCCGGCTGATAGGTGTGAGTTTCGGTCCTAGGCATACCAAAATGATGAATCTTCGAATTGACTATCTCAATACCACTAGACTCAAAAGTCATAATGCCAGGATACGCTCTTAGCTTTGTCGAATCGCCAATTAGCTCGGTGTTATAAATTCGGATTTGATGGCTTTTTAATAGGTAAATGCCTTCATTTTTGGATTCGCCCCTCAAAGAAATTCTCACATCAATCACGCCTTGTCCGAGAATCAAGGGATTTGGTGAGTTTTGTTTCTCGATGGAATATTCACCCACTTTAACTGAAGGGTGATGTTTTAGAATTCCTTCTGCAAGAATATTCACGCCGGACTTAAGTAGGATGGTGCGAATCTGGTATTCACCTTCCGGGAAAAAAATAGTCTCACCTTCTTTTGCCTGATTAATCAGGGTCTGAATTGCCTCTGTCTGGTCCTTTTCGGAATCAGCCAATATACCAAAGTCAAGAACATTGGTGTACCCTCCAACTTGCAAAGAATCCGATTGGCAGATTCCTGTTAATGGTGAAGAAAAAGCAGAAATAATGAAAGGTAGTTAAGCATGGTTTGATTTAGGAAAGAATGGTGTCCCAAGTGGCTTTAGCAGTTTTTTCCCAGCTAAATTCCGGCGCCCGTTTCAATCCATTTACAACACATTCTACATAGAAATTCTCATCGTTGACCAATTTTTCTATGCCTTTTTGTATCGCAGAAACATCTTCAGGATCTACACAAAGTGCAGCTCCGCCAGCGACCTCAGGAAGGGAGCTAGTGTTTGAAGTCAAAACAGGAGTGCCCGACGCCATGGATTCAATGATAGGTAAGCCAAAGCCTTCCATTAGCGAAACAAATAAGGTAGCATGTGCGCCTTTGTATAGTTTCGGTAGTCTTCTATAAAACCCAAAAACCGAACCCTTTTTTGGATACCGAGACTGTTGATCAATGCCTCGAGCTCCGGATCCTCGTTACCAGAAAGAAAAAACATAAAGTCGTTCGGGATCCTTGCCTTTGCAAAAGCAGTTAGCATGGCCGGTACATTTTTGTTTTTGCGCCGGTTTCCCACATATAAAAAATAGGGGCGGGCGCTTTCGTATTCCTCTTCATTTTGCAGAAAGTGGTTATCCACTCCATTATAAATCACTTGAATCAAGCTTTCGGGAATTCCAAGAATTTCTACCAGCTGCTTTTTGCTGAAATGAGAAACAGTAATGATTTTCTTAGCTTTTGGCGCCAGCCTAGCTATCACCTGCTCGTAATAAATCTTGTGCAGCTTTGAATAGTAAAATAAATGCATCAAATCATGCACGGTGAAAATAAATGGCGTTTTCGAGAAAGCAGGAGGCATAAAGGACGGACTGTAGAAAACATCAGCATTTGATTTCTTTATTTCCTCACCTAGCATCAAAGGGGAAAGTAAACTCCCCAAGCCCATTTTGCTCTTTACAAATTCACAGTTGGCTTCCACTGGAGCAAGCTTCATTACCTCGTGATACAGTCTACCGATTCCTGTATTACCCGCCCAGCGGCTATCGATCAATATCTTTTGTTGTCGATTCATAGGCTTATTTGGACTTTTTTGAAATTGATTTCCTTGAAGGAGCCGATGAGAAATATTAGGCAGAAGTACATCACCAGATCGTTGTCATAGCCGGAATACAAAATCATCATAATGGCTAAAACAGGTAGAAAAAGAGCAACCCACAGTTTAGAATTGTCCATTTTGCGCCAGCACTCCCGTATAAACCAGAATATAAAGGCGGTGAAGGAAATAAACCCAACCACACCTAACTCCAGATAAGCGGACATAAATGTATTGTGAATGTGAGGTTCGCCTCTGTAAAATTCCGCATTTTCTCCAAGGAATTCTGGAGCGCTTAGAAATCCATTTCCAAAGGGTGAGATAGAGTTAAAATTCTGGATGAAGGCCTTCCAATAGACTAACCGGATGCCCATGCCGTCATTGGATGAGGTCAAAGAATCTATTCGAATAACTTTCTGAAGTACAAAAGGAAGGGCAAATGCCACTAAAACGAGCATAGCGATTTTCCATTTTTTTCCTATGGAAATCCAAATAAGAAAGAAAACTCCAAAAATTAGAGCAACTATAGGCGTGCGGGAAAGGCTTAGAAAGGCAACTAGGAATACAAAAAGGATTCTCCAGGCCGACAGCTTATTTTTCAAAACCACTGGAATACAGATAAATACAAATCCTATAAGGGCGATGCGCGCACCGAACATGTTTTTATCGTCCAATCCCCAATAATATAGCGAGTCTCGATAAAGGGTGCTCGCTTGTCCAGATGATTCACTCCCGGTGATTAATTTGAAATCGTATGCCTGATGATAAATGAGAAGTTGCACAAGTGATAGTGCTAAAACAGCCAGCAAAACTGTATCTAACCTTTTTATTATTGATTCATTGTCTTGTGAGTTCAGCCAATTGATAGCAAAAAAGAGGAAAGAGAAATTGATCAGTAGCTTTATAATATTGGTAAAAGCTAGGGGCTGCCCTGGATAAGTTATCAAATAGCTGATTACTGCGTAGGAGCTGAAAACGGCCAGAGCGATTGACCAATTTGGGAATTTAATCTGAGGCGTTTCTCTGTAAAAAAAGAAGCAACTCACCAGAAAAAATACCGGGTAAACTTTTACCGGAAGGAACATGGAGATCAGCGATAGCAAAAAAAGGGTTTCCGCAATGGAAATTGCTTTCCAAGGATGTCCTTCAAAGGTCGAAGTCTGATTTTTCAATGTAATTTCCGGTGTGCTCATTTTGAAAAAACAGTTAGTGGTTTTTTCAATGCTTCTTTCAAAACAGTCTCATATTCCCCGATCAAGCGATCCGCATCCAAAATAGAAGCTACAGATTCCCGAGCAGCTTGACTAAACTGATTGTAAAGATGTGGCTCAAAATAGATCTGTCGCATCACCGCGCTCAAAGAACCCGGTTCGCTGTCATAACAATAAAGCCCATTGATTCCGTCCTTTACCGTTTCCTGAAGTCCTCCTCTTTTGTTTGCGATCACCGGAACATGGTTTGCCAAGGCCTCGATAGCCACCATGCCGAGCGGTTCTTCCCAGAGTGATGGGACTATCAATACATCGATTTCTGCTAGAAATTCGGTGGAATTCATATAACCTACAAACTCAATATTCGCTCCGGAGGTAATTTCTTTCAGATGTTTTTCGTATTCCGAGTCCCCTTTTCCAGCAATGCTCAAGTTAGCATCGAAGTCTAAGGTCTTGAATTGTTCGATTAGCCATTCCAATCCCTTGACTTTAGATAGAGTGCCTAAGTAGCCGTATCGAATTGGTTGCTCAGATTTTCTAGGAGCTTTTGCAGATGGGTTTGGAATTGTTCGTGTGTTGTAAATAATGTTTTTGGAAGCACGCGAGAAGTAGCCGAAATCAATAAAACGCTGCAAAATGCTATTGCTGATACCTACTACTGCAGACACTTGGGTTGACTTTTCAGCGTGATTGCTTCGCAAAAGTTTACAGCTCAAACACTGATTTTCGCAGGTTTGCTCATTCTTGAACATGTTACTATTCGGACAAAGCAAATACAGATCGTGTAGCACCTGAACGATTGGGATTCCGGCATGGTGTATTGGTTCCCAGACTGCCGCAGACCAACCTGCGAGGTTGTGACAGGAGACAATATCTGGTTTTTCAGCATCTAGAATCGTTTTTACTACCCTAGCCATTTTTTCGTTGGACTGGTCCTGATAGTGCCAATTAAGCTTTACTAACTTGTTTTTCTTCGTTTTGGAATAAGGCCAATACCCGTTTTGCAAACCAGCCCTATATACTTTTACTCCATCAACATGCTCCATCTTCAGACCTGGTTCAGGCATTAGACTCAGGACTAGGACTTCATGGCCAAGAGATTTCATTCCCTCCACGATCAGCTTTAGGGAAATCTCCGCTCCTCCTTCGATGAGTGGGCTATAGAGAGAGTTGATGTATAGTATTTTCATTGAGTTCGACTAGCTGAAAAAAGTGTTTTAATTTAGAAGGCTTTCATATAGCTCGATAAGGCTATTAGTTACGACTTGTTTACTGTTTTTCTTTAAAACCAAATCTCTCATTCTATGGCCATTTTCGATCAGAGAATTGGGGTTAGTTTGATGAAGTGTTACTGCTTTGAGAATCTGCTTTTCCAGAGCTTTCAAGTGCTCCGACTCCTGCTCGTAACTATAATTAAAAACATCATCTCCTGCATTCAAGTCAGCAATAGTGCCAATTCTGGGACAGATGACGGTTCTTCCATAAGAAAAAGCTAGAATGACAGTTCCGGAGTTCAGGCTACTTTCCAAGGAATAAGGAAGTATCAATAAATCGGATTGATGAATATGGCTTGGTAATTCAGCGTCCGGAATGAATTTCAATTCCAGAGAAATATTGGGCGCTTTCTCTGCCAACTTCTGCAGTTTCACCCGATAAGCTTCAGAATTTGGATTGCCGGCAATGGTTAAGTGAACTGAATCTGAAAAACCTTTCACCACTTCGATCAGCAACTCTATGTTTTTATAAGGTTTGATTGCACCGATGAAAAGTAGCTTCAACTTTTCTTTCTTATTCTCAGTACTTTCTGGCAGAATTTGCCCATATACATCGACAAAATCAGGATGCGGAATATGGACGATTTTTGCGTTCAGATTTGGGTATTGACTGCGCAAAATATCTCTGCTCACCTCAGAATGTATTACAATGGCATCTGCTTGTGAGACGATTTTTCCGGTTAATACCCGACTTAGCTCCCCGGATTTCTTCTCGTGAGAAAGCCTGTTGTGCATCGTCCAAACCAATTTTTTCTTCCCAAATTTTACAGCAGCTAGCACTACTAATTTTCGAAAGTAACTTTTCCACATACTGGTAGCACTGCTGTCATCCAGATTTTCAAACCAATTCAGATGAAGCAATTTGATGGATTGATAATGCTTTATTGAAGAAAGAAAATCATCCAGTCTGTTCACGTCATACCCATGCTTTTCCAGTCCATTGACCAGAATAGCGATGTATTGATTTTCCTTGTTTTCGCAGGGATTGAAGATGATTTTAGTATGTGAATCCATATCCATTAAGAGCGATTTGAATTCATGCTTTTCGCCAGCGCTACTCCTATGTCCTTGATCGACAAGCCGAATTTGTCCCGTGCATTCATCCAGGTTTTGGCTTTTTCGAATGGATTACTACGCATGGAAAGCATCATTGTGTACAATTTCTTGTCATGCATGTATTTGTCCTTTTCCTTCAGTAAATGCTGATAAATCACTTTTTCTGAGGGATGTGGAGGATTATCTTTCATGAATTCGCTAAGCCACTCTGAATAATCCACGTCCGCCATCATCTTGTGCAGGTCATTTCCTGTGGAAGTGATGGAAAGTCGGTTGCTTCTGTATTCAAAAACAGGTTTGTTCGAGTGAGCAATTCCTTTTTCTGCAGATGCGACGAAGGCGGTGATATCATCCGAACCCCAGGCGAGTGGAAGTTTGTAAAAACCGCCTTGGGATTTTAGCGTGGAAGAATTATATAGATAATCTGAAATGTAATTTGAGCGCAACTGGCGCAAGCGATGCCATATCGAGTCATAGACATATTCGAAAGCCGGAAGGGCTGGTGTCAGCACTACGTCATTTCCATCGTCATCAATGATCTTGCTTCGACAATGGTACACGTTTAAGTTTGGATACTGTGAAATCAACTTTTCAAACTCGGCCAAATAATCTGCCGCTAAACGGTCATCATCACCCATTATGACGATATATTCCCCAGTGGCAAGGGCTAGGCATTTATTCCAATTGTCCACCAAATCATAAGCACCAACATTCTTTTCGTTCTTGAAATAGCGGATTCTAGGATCCTGATTTTTCAGCGAAATTTCGTCTATTGGCTCCGGTGAGCAATCATTTAAAATGATCAGTTCGAAGTCCTCAACTGTCTGCGCAAGTATGCTGTCAATGCATTCTTGCAGGTATTTGCTCTTGTAAGCAGGAATACAAATCGAAAATTTATTCTTGCTCATTGGATACTTTTCTTTTCAAAAGTTTGGTGCGGAGAAATTCAATATCCGCTGATTTGATGATAAACAGAAAATGGAATGCGGCAAAAACCGTAGTGAAAATGGCTGATCTGATGATCATTCCCAGAATTCCTGTCGGCATCTCTATCCATTTCTCCAATCCAAAGGCAACTGCAAATGCGATCACAGCTCCTAGGACCGAAGGGGAAAAAGCACTGAGAAATATTTTCTTACTATCTAGCTTTAGCACTTTAGGAATATAATAAATATAGAAGAAACCGATCTGTATTAGCATGTAAGCCAAGTAACCGATTACTGCAGCGCCGACATTCAGTGTGGGTGCGAGGATAATGGTAATCGGCAAAGAAAGTATGCAGGCAGTTGCGGAAGAGTAAATAAGGAAGCGGGTTTTACCTGAGGATAGGACCAGACTCGCCACCGGAGTATTGTGCATATTGAGCAGCACAGTGAGTAACCAAATGTTCAGCCATACCGCCAAATGGAGGTAATCTTTCCCCATATAGAGGAGAAGAATAGCTTCAGAATTCAGCACAAGGAGAAAAACAATAAAACTTAGAAAAATTGAAATAAAGCGAGTGGCTGTAAAGACCATTTTCTCCATTTTAGGATGATTTCCCTCTTGGTAGACTTTGGAAGCCGAAGGTAGAAGCACCTGCAAGAAAATTGTTCCAAAGGAAATGATGAGCATCGCAATCGTCTGAATTACACGATAATCTGTCAACACATCGATGCCCGAAGCAAATTTGGCTAGCAAAATAGGTCGAAGTTCATTTGCAGTGAGTTGGAATAAACCCATCAAAAAGATCGCGGAACTGTAGCCAATAATCTCCCTGAAAATTTTTCCATCCCATTTCGGAGTAAGCAATTGCCCTAAGGGAATTGGGAAAACTCTCAGTTTTAAAATATTAAGCGGAATCGGGACAAGGGTAGAAATGGTATAGAACAGAAAATACACCGGCAGCGACCATTTGAACTGTATGGCTGCGATAGCCACAAGGAAATTAAAAACACTACTGACTACTGTCACCCGATTCACATATCCCAGCTCATCCTTCGCACTGAGCAGCTGAATGATCACATTCGAAAGCCAGTTTAATACTGTACTTGCTGAAAGTATGTACATCATGATCCTGTAAGTCGGAATCTGATCAGGTTTGAGGTTGAAGAAAAACTGGCCGTAATTGGCCATAAACATGAAAATCAAGGCGTTAATGAGGCCAATGGTTCCATAGAAAATTATGCTGGAGCGTGATGCTTTCCCAATATTTTCCCAGTCGGATTTCGCTTCCCACATGGAGAAAAAACGGACTGATCCCACATTCATCCCCAAATCCATTAATCTTAGATAAGCATTGAGCGAGAAAGCCAAGGCAATCAATCCGTAGTCGGCTTTGCCATAATAGCCCACCAACAGAGGGATGGTCACGAACTTGGCAGCGGCATCGAGAATTTTGGCTAAAATCCCCCAGACTGAACCTGAAAAAATACGATGGACTGCAACTGGTTTGGAGCTCAAAATAGTCTTTTAATGATTTTGTACTGAATTTACGTCCATCTTACCAAAAATAGTTCCTCAGCTTAATTTCTCTGGATTTAAAATCAAGTATCTTTTTTGCAAGTAGTTCGTCGAACTTCTTCAAGAGACCTTTGGCAGATGAAAAATTCAATGCGCCTAAGCGCTCGAGGTTCAGTTTTATCGGCTGTGGACTATAGTCTATGGACAATTGACTAAAATGAAAAACATGACAAAAGTCTTAATTATAGGTGCCTTCGACCGCTACAACTATGGGGATTTGCTTTTCCCTTTGGTGATCGAGCGGCAATTGAGCTCATATGGCAAGGATTTCGAATTTGAATATTTTGGTTTGGTAGAGAGTGATCTTTCCAATGTGGGAGGATTGCCTACTAAAGGGCTACAGGAATTTTATAAGAAATGTAGTGATCCTTCCAATCCGGTTCACGTGATTATCGCAGGTGGCGAGGCATTGGGCGTGACGTGGAATTCCCTGTTTGCAGCGCTTAATCCTTTATTTCAGCGCATCAATAAAAGACATGTGCGAGTCAATAAATTGTTGGATTTAAATGCCTGGACCAAAAAAATTCTGAAGGGAAAGACTACGCTTCCTTTTGTTTTTGATAAATCTGATTTTGCTGGAGTGCAGTCGGTGACCTTGAATTCTTTGGGCGGATCTGGTTTAAGTGCCGCTACCTTTGAAAAGTATGATTTCTTAAAAGAGAAATTGCAGAATGCAGATTATTTCGCTGTGCGAGATCAATTAACGGTGGATAACTTGAAGAGAAACGGTCTGAGTGCTAATCTTTTTCCAGATTCTGCGATTTTGATGTCTGAGTTTTATCCTTTGAATTTTCTCCATAAGAATGTGACTCAGAACGTCGCTGGGTATGTGGCAGAGCACTCTGGAAAGTATGTTTTTGCTCAAATAAATAAGAAAACTACCAGAGGGCATGAACAGACTATCGCGGATGGTTTGGATGAGATTTATCAAAAAGGGAATACTGAAATCTGCCTATGTCCTATAGGAAAAGCTTTGGATCATGACGATCATGAGGCGTTGCAGGAGATAGGAGCACTTTTGAAAAGCCCATACACCTATTTTGATGCGGATAATATCTGGGACATTATGTACCTGATCGCAAACTCAAAGTGTTATGTAGGTACGAGTTTGCATGGGGCGATTACGGCGTTGAGCTATGCTGTACCGCATGTAGGCTTAAAAGTAGAAAAGCTAGGTGCATATTTGGCAACCTGGGGTTTGAAGGGGAATCAGCGCTCCGTAGAATTTTCGGAGATTTATGAGCAATTCAAAGTGGCGACAAATGCCACTAAGGAAGAGCTGGAAGCATCAAGAGCTCTTCAACTTACAGAGATCAAAAAGGGTTTTGATAAGATGGTGAAGGTATTGGAGTTAAATTAAGAGCGGTTTGTACTGGTTTTAAATTATTTCAAACTAAACTACATCCGTGATTTTTGTGATTACAATCACAAATAATAGCTATATTTTGTGATTGCAATCACAAAAGTTATATTAAATTTGTGATTCATATTCTTAACTATGTCACAAACTGCGATAAATAGAAACATTCTCCCTTCCATTAAAGAGCGTTTGTTCCGAAACAAAGCGATCCTGATTTTGGGGCCTAGGCAGGTTGGGAAAAGCACGCTTTGTGAAAAGTTATTGGAGGGAACCGGCCATACTTGGCTGTATCTAAATGGAGATGAGGCGGATGTGAGGTCTGAACTAACAGACACTACTGCTTCTCGGTTAAAAAATTTGTTGGGGGATCATAAGATCCTGTTTATTGATGAAGCGCAGCGAATTCCCGGCATAGGTATAACACTGAAAATAGTCGTAGATCAGCTCAAAGATGTGCAAGTTATTGCTACAGGTTCATCGGCATTTGACTTGGTGAATTTGTCGAATGAGCCTTTGACCGGCAGAAAATTTGAATTCTTTCTATTCCCTCTAAGTTTTGGAGAAATGGTAAATCATCATGGCTTATTGGCTGAAAAACGCCTGATCGAGCATCGTATGATTTATGGCTATTATCCAGAAATTGTGACGCATGCTGGTGAAGAAAAGGAGTTATTAAAACTTCTGGCGGGAAGCTATCTCTACAAAGATTTGTTGATGCTGGAACAAATCAAAAAGCCAAATTTACTTGAGAAATTGCTTAAAGCTCTGGCGCTTCAGCTTGGCAGTGAAGTTAATTACCATGAGTTAGGGCAATTAGTCGAAGCTGATAAGACCACCGTAGAAAAATATATAGATCTGCTGGAAAAGGCCTATGTCATCTTTAGGGTTCCCGCGTACAATAGAAATATAAGAACTGAATTAAAGAAGGGGAAGAAAATTTACTTCTATGATTGCGGGATCAGAAATGCGATTTTAGGGAACTTCAATCCTTTTATAAACAGGACAGATGTGGGGCCGCTATGGGAAAATTACTATATCGTAGAACGGATGAAGTATCAGGCATATAACAACTCGGATGCTAACTATTATTTCTGGAGAACTACGGCACAGCAGGAAATTGATTTTATAGAAGAGTCAGAAGAAGGTATGAAAGCCATAGAATGTAAGTGGAGCGAAAAATCCAAAGCCAGATTTCCCTCTACATTTACAGCTGCATACCCTGAGTCAACCCTAGGCCTAGTTACTCCTAAAAATATTGAAGAGATGTTAGGGTTTGAAAGATAGGTTTTTACTGCAAACCTGCCAGCTTGTCACCCTTTCGTACCAAAGAATTATTTGTCGTTTGACTTTTAAGAGTTTTAAGTTTCATTATTCTAACAACATTCCGCCAATCTGCGAAATATCCTCTTTCGGTACGAAGGTTGTTTTAAAAATGTCAGGTTAACTAAGTTAAACCTGTATTTATCAAGTTATCAACATTAAAAAGCTGTAATTCAATTCTGATTTGTTTCCATTTCTGTCCCTCCACACGGGAGAGCCAGCTTCGGAAAAAATCAATTTAATATAAAAATAGTAGAAATGTCTAAGCAAAGAATTCTCATCAAATATGGTGGGAATGCGATGATCAATCCCCAGTTGCAGCAAGAAATTGCAGCACAGATTTTTAAACTTCAGGAAGCGGGATTTGAAGTCATCATGGTACACGGCGGTGGACCATTTATTAATAAAGCACTGGAAAAAGCAGCCATCAAATCACAATTCGTGGATGGCCTCAGAGTGACGGAAGCCATTGCTTTCGCAGAAATCCAAAAAGCTCTGATCGGAGAAGTCAATGCAGACTTAATCTCCACACTTAATGAAAATAACTTAAAAGCTGTCGGTCTTTCCGGTAAAGACGGAGGGATGGTGCTGGCGAAAAAATATCAGCACAAAACTGCTGATGGAAGTATAGCAGATTTGGGTTTGGTAGGTGAGATCACACGTATAGATGATAAACTTATCAATTTGCTTTGCGAAGCAGGCTATGTGCCCGTAGTTGCTTGTGTGGCTGATGGCCTAGATGGAAATTCTTATAATATTAACGCAGATACCTTTGCCGGGAAACTTGCGGCAGCGGTAGACGCTGATCAGCTTATTGTCCTCACTGACGTGGATGGACTTTTCCTCAATTATCCTGATCCTGCATCGATCATCCGCGAACTCAATGAAAGCGCTGTAAATGAACACATGGGATCGACGATTCAAGGCGGAATGATCCCTAAAATTCAATCTTGTATGCTGGCTTTGCAGGAAGGAGTGAAAAAAGCAATCATTCTAAATGGCACCAAGCCTGAGCAGATTGCACAGTATGTGATTGAAAATAAGCAAATTGGAACCACTTTGACCCTATAAAACACTATGACAAATCAAGATTTATACACCAAAGACAGAGAGAATTACTTACCCACCTTTAATCGCTTTCCATTAGCTTTTATCAAAGGCAAAGGAAGTCGGCTTTGGGATGCAGATGGGAAAGAGTACATTGATTTATTGGCTGGTATAGCCGTGAATAACGTTGGACATTGCCATCCTAAAGTCGTGAAAGCGATTCAGGAGCAAGCAGCTCAATTGATGCATATTTCTAACTTTTTTGTGAGTCCTCAGCAAGTTGCGCTGAGCGAATTGCTGGTGAAAATCTCAGGATTGGATCGGGTTTTCCTGACCAACTCGGGAGCGGAATCTGTGGAAGGCGCGATCAAAATTGCCCGCAGATATGCCCACAAACATGGAAAAGGTGGAAAAGTGATTTCCATGCATAATTCATTTCACGGTAGAACTTTAGCTACTATCGCTACAGGTCAGGAGAAATATCAACAAGGATTTGGGCCTATTCCAACTGGATTTGCTCAAGTTCCTTTTAATGATCTTGCAGCTGTGGAAGCTGCGATTGATAACGAAACTGCGGCAGTGATTGTTGAGCCTATCCAAGGTGAGGGAGGAGTTGTTCCTGCGGAAAAAGCGTATCTGCAAGGGTTGAGAAAGCTTTGTGACGAGAAGGGAATACTCTTGATTTTTGATGAGATTCAATGTGGCATTGGCCGAACAGGAAAATGGTTTGCCAAAGACCATTTTGGAGTACAACCAGATATCATGACTTTGGCCAAAGGCCTAGGTGGAGGAGCTCCAATTGGAGCAGTTCTATGTAATGAGAAGGTGGCAAGTGCTATTGAGTTTGGCGATCACGGAACGACTTTCGGAGGAAATCCATTGGTTGCAGCTTCAGCGATAGCGACTATTGAGGTGATCAATGAGGAGCAGCTTTGCAAAAGAGCGAGTGAAACAAGCGAATGGTTGCAAGGGAAGCTGGCTGAATTGATCGCGAAGCATGAGGAGCTGGAGTCTGTAAGAGGATTAGGTCTCATGCTTGGAGTAAAAATGAAATCCGAAGCTAAGCCATATGTTTTGAGATTACTCGAAGAAGGAATTGTCGCCAATGCTACCGCAGGAAATATTTTGAGACTCGTACCGGCATTGAATATCAGCAGAGAGGAGCTGAATATTTTCTTAGAGAAACTTGACGAAATTTTAACCGAAACCCCTGTATCCGCCTAATATGAGCACGCAAAAATTAAAAGTAGCCATAGTTGGAGCATCTGGATTTACAGGTTCTGAGTTGGCGAGATTACTCCTGAATCACGAAGGAGTTTCTATAGAAATGATCACTTCTGAATCACACGTGGGCAAGCCATTTTCTGATTTGCACCCGCAGTTTGTGGATAGATTAGATATTCCTTTGGTAAGTGCAGAGGAAGTGAGTAATAAAAATTTGGATGTGATTTACCTGGCTTTGCCTCATGGGGTTTCCATGGATTTTGTGGCAAAATGGAAGGATTCAGGAGCGAAGATTATTGACCTTTCTGGTGATTTTAGACTTTCTACCAAGGAAGTTTACGAAGAATGGTATAACAAAAAGCATAGCTACCCGGAAGGATTTGCTACAGCAGTATATGGTTTGCCAGAGCTTTTTGCTGATAAAATCAAGTCTGCAAATCTCGTTGCTAACCCAGGTTGCTATCCAACAGCATCTATTTTAAGCATGGCTCCGCTTTTTGCGAAGCAGCTGGTCGAAGAAAAATCTCTGATCATCGATGCAAAGTCGGGTCTAACGGGAGCCGGGATTAAGGCGAGTGCTACGACACATTTTTCTAATGTCAATGAGAATTTCAAGGCTTACGGCATCGCTGGTCACAGGCATACAATAGAGATTGAAGAGCAATTGGGTGGATTGGCAGGTAGCCAAACTGCGGTTCAGTTTACTCCGCATTTATTACCTGTGGATAGAGGTATTTTGGTGACAGCTTATGCCAAAATCAAAGGCGAAATGAATCAGGCAAAATTGACGGAGATCTACCGTGATTTTTACCAAGACAAGCCATTTGTAAGATTGAGGAATCAAGCTCCAGGGATCAAAGATGTGCGCGGAAGTCATTTTTGCGATGTGTTTCCAGTTTGGGATGCTAGGACTGAGCGTGTGATTGTGATCTCGGTAATTGATAACTTGCTAAAAGGCGCAGCTAGTCAGGCGGTTCACAATATGAATTTAATGTTTGGTTTGTCAGAGGCAGAAGGGTTGAACCAAGTGCCATTAAAACCCTAAGGAGACGGAAGACCGATATAGGTGACCGAAGTCGCCCAGATGCTAGCGTTAAGCTGCTTTTATGATTAGTTAGTTTGCGGGCAATAAAGAGGATGTAAATAATCTTAATTTATAAATAGATGATCAAAAATATAACAAACGTACGCGGCATTAAATGCTGGGGTGCGCATACTGGGGTAAAATCCATGAAAAGGGATTTGGCTATTATTTATTCAGAGGTTCCAGCAGCTGCTGCTGGTACATTGACCCAGAATAAAGTGCGTGCAGAGCCTATCAAAATAACAGAGAAAAACCTTGAAAACAACCGAGCTCAGGTAATCATCTGTAATGCAGGTAATGCCAATGCCTGTACAGGAGACCAAGGACGCGAAGGCGCAGAGGCAATGGTTCGCACGACTGCTGAGGCTCTGGGGATTCCTGAAGAAGATGTGATTGTAGCCTCTACAGGTATTATCGGAGTGGAATTTCCTACCGAAGATGTAGTGGAAGGTCTGAAAGTCAATATTCCAAAACTAAGTGGAGAAATTAAGGCTGGGTCCTTTGTGGCTAATGCCATTTTGACGACAGATACTTTCGCAAAGGAAGGATTTATTGAGTTTGAATATGAAGGAGTAAAGATCAATATGGGTGGTGTCGCCAAGGGGTCAGGAATGATTCATCCAAATATGGCAACCATGCTGGCTTTTGTGGTAACGGATTTTAATATTGATGAAAAACTATTGCAAGAGGCTGTTTCCTATTGTGTGGATAGGTCTTTCAATATGATCACCGTAGATGGAGATACTTCTACAAATGATATGGTAGCTGTGATGGCAAATGGACTAGCCGGTAATAGAAAGGTGAATAGTAAAGACGATCCAGGGTATGAGATTTTCTTGGAGAAATTATTGGAAATCTTAACTCACCTAGCAAAGCTCATCGTGTCCGATGGTGAAGGAGCTTCCAAGTTTATCGAATATAGAGTGACTAATGCTAGAACTGAGGGGATTGCCAGAACTATAATTCGAGCCATATCGGATTCCACTTTGGTGAAAACTGCTATGTTTGGACGTGACCCGAATTGGGGTAGAATTATAGCAGCAGCAGGTAATGCAGGCGTTTCATTTAACTATAAGAAGGTGAATCTGTTCATTGGCGATCAAAACCATCTGGTTCAGGTCTTGGATAAAGGGAATCCTGTAAATTTTGAGAAGTCTTACATGAAAAAGCTTCTTCGTGAATCTCACATACGAGTTAAACTCGAACTTAATACAGGTGATGAAGAAGGTATAGGTTGGGGATCTGATTTAACCACGGATTATGTGATGTTCAATTCAGTTTATACGACTTGATAAGTATTTTCCTAAGGGTTAAAAGTTATCCTGCTTCTCCTGAAGCAGGATTTTTTTATGTGCTTCTAATCAATTTTCTCAAAAAACGCTTCTAGGTCTAGCTCAAAACCGGGGATGCAGGCTGAGCTTATTATATCACCATGAGAAAAGAGTCGCGAAGGCTGATATCTTCCATCTATTAAACTATAAATTATCATGGTCTCTTCAGATGGATGAATAATCCAGTATTCCTTGACACCGGACTCTTCATACACTTCATATTTGTTTCTTAACTCCTTCTTATTATTTCCTGGGGAAAGCACTTCTACTATCAGATCCGGCGCCCCGACACATCCTGCTTCATCCAATTTGGAACGGTCACAAACCACACAGACATCTGGCTGGACTACTGTGAATATGTCTTCATTCTTTATGGACTTAATGGGTAGGCGCACATCAAAAGGAGCGATAAATACTTCGCATGATTTCTTCTCCAGGAAGTTTAAAAGCTCTGAGCCTAATCGAAGCACAATTTTCTGATGCTTCATTCTTGGCGCAGCTGCAGGCAGAACGAAACACTTTACCCTTGATGAGTTCGACCATTTCATCAATCTCCCAAGTCAGATAGTCTGCATAGGAATATATGCCGTATTCTGTAAACGGCTCTTTTACAAGATCTTTCTCCTCAGAATCCATAGGAGCAATTTAATGAAATGGCTTGAAAAAAACAGTAACTATAAAAGTCCATCGAGATTCTTAAAACTCAAAGGGCTCACATGTACCTCCCCACTTCAAACCCTTTCAATTCCAAAGTGGTGTCTTTTTGCTGGTGCAATTCACTGATGATTTTTCCGGAAGCTGGAGCTAAACTTACACCCATCATCGAGTGCCCTGAGTTCACCATGACATTGGAGTAGCCAGGAGCAAAACCTATATAGGGAAGTCCATCAGGCGAGCAGGGTCTTAAACCTTTCCAAATTTTGTTTTCTTCAGGGAATTTGGCTTCAAACCCAGGGTAATAGCGATTGATGGATTCGAAGATTCCTTTCACGCGATTAAGGTTTATTTTTTGGTTAGTACCGGCAATTTCCATCGTTCCGCCAAAACGAATTTGCTGCCCATATGGACTTACGGCTACTTTCATCTCAGTGAGAATCGATGATTGCATGATCTCAGGCTTGTTTTCTTGTAGAAAAGAATACCCCTTTCCTCCCATCATAGGAAGAGTAAAACCTAAAAGATCAGCCAATTCTCCCGACCATGATCCTCCACAAAGAATTACTTTCTCTACTTCAATTTTTCCTTGATCTGTAAGTACAGCATTCACTGAGTTTCCACTTTTTTCAAAACCAGTGACTTGTGTATTTGGGAGAAAATTGACTCCTTTTTGTAGCAAGTAACTTTTCAGGAACCCATACAATTTCCCTGGGTCTAAATGTGCATCGCCAGGAAATCGAACAGCTCCACGTGCTTTTACTTCTAGGTTTGGTTCGAAGGTGCGAATGTCATCTGGAGTTAAAATATCAGCCTGTAAGCCATTTGCATTTGCCAGGTGTGCAAATTCAATTTCTTCCTTCTCAACTGCCTCAGTCTGATAGATCATCATCAATCCTTTCTCTTGCAAAGCAATCTGAGAGTCTGGATGCTCATCACGAAACTCCTGGTAAAGCGCCTTACTGAGTAAACTTAGATTTTTCAATACAGGAACAGATCGCTCCACATGCGCAGGACTAGAAGCTTTATAAAACTGGTAGCACCATTTCAGCAGTTTAGCATCAAGTCGAGGATGAATATAGAATGGGCTTTTGGAAGAAAACATCCAGGAAATACCCTTGCTAATCATGCCTGGAGCGGCCAAAGGAATTATATGGCTAGGTACGATCATGCCAGCATTGCCAGTGGAGCAATTCACCTGCATGTCGCCTTGATCAATTACTTGAACTTCAATTCCTTCTTTTTGAAGAAAATAGGCTGTAAAAAGGCCGATTACTCCGCCGCCGATGATGATTGTTGGTTTCATATTTTTGTACCAAGGTACCATGTACAAAGTACCAAGTCAAGTCACAAAGACATTGTACTTGGGACATTGTACTTTGTACAATTTAAATCACTTGGAATCCATGTACATAGGGATCATCGTCATCAAGAATGATGGTGTTATATCCGTAAACTTTTGCCCAGCCTTCTATACTTGGAATAATGGCTGGTTTACCAGCTATTTCTGTTTCTTCTTCTATTCTTCCGATGAATTTGGAACCAATGAAGCTCTCGTGAATGAAATCTTCTCCCGGTTTCAATAATCCTTTTGCATACCATTGAGCTAGACGAGCTGAAGTTCCCGTGCCGCAAGGCGAGCGGTCGATTGCCTTGTCACCGTAAAAGACCGCATTGCGAGCTGTACTCGTAGGATCGAGGGTTTTTCCAGTCCAAAGCACATGGGAAAGTCCTTTGATCGCGGGATGCTCAGGATGGACAAACTCGTATTTCTCATTCATCTTCTTTCGAAGAGAGCGAGCCATGGAGATCAATTGTTCTGCTTTGAAATGCTCCAGTCCAGCTAAAATTCTCCTGTGGATCCACGATGCAATAAAAGTTGCCACCATAAGAAACATCCACAGTCAATTTTCCCAATTCGTCAGATTCTATCTCCAAGCCCTCATTTGCGAGGAAGCTTTTGACATTCGTCAGCTTGACGGACTTGACTTTTCTGCCGTCTTGCTTGTACTCCACGAGAACTAATCCGGCGGGAGTCTCCAGTCTCAAGCTTCCCTGGAGTTTTAGGGTAAATCAATCCTTCCTCAATAGCAATCGTCACCGTGCCGATCGTACCATGTCCACACATGGGTAGGCAACCGCTGGTCTCAATAAATAGCACTGCTACGTCATTCTCAGGATTGTGTGGAGGGAAAAGCATCGACCCAGACATCATATCGTGACCTCGTGGTTCGAACATCAAACCAGTTCTGATCCAGTCTAAATTGTCTAGAAAATACTGTCTTTTTTCCAGCATATTGTCGCCTTTCAAAAAGGGAACTCCGCCCGAAACTACCCGCACCGGATTGCCACAAGTATGGGCATCGATGCAGGAGAAAGTGTGTCGTGTTGACATTTATTAATTCAAAATTTGAATATTGAAATAACTTGTCCGCCGTGGCGGATTGGAAAATTAGAGATCAAAGATCTCCCGACAGTACTTAAAATCCCGAAGGGGAATTTTTTGAATAGAAGATGAAGTTCCGGAAGACCCGTAAATCAAACTTCGTAATTCGTAATCCCTTAGATTTTCTCAACCGTGAACTTCCCGTTTATTTGTCTTGTGATTCCCAAAGGATTCCCGTCTTTCAATGCGTCTGGAAGCAAATCGGCTGGCATATCCTGAAAAGCAATTGGTCTGGCGAAGCGCTTAATTGCATGAGCCCCAACTGAAGTACTATTAGCACTCGTAGTAGAAGGGAAAGGTCCGCCGTGTTGCATTGCATATCCAACTTCTACTCCTGTAGGAACCCCAGTAAATAGCAATCGACCACATTTCTCCTCCAATAGATTGATCAGCTCCGGGTTTGCTTTTAGCTCAGATGAATCAGCCCAAATCGTAATCGTAAGTTGTCCATGAAGTTTTTTGGCTACTTCTATTAGTTGCGCTTCATTTTCATAGACTACCATCAAAGCAAATGAACCGAATACTTCCTGCTGGAATAGATCATCCGCAATCCAATCAGCAGCTTTGATCTCAGCCAAAGCTGGACTTACGTTTATCAAATGCTGAGCATCTGGCACTTTCACCCAATTCAGTTCTGAACGTGTTTTAAGAGTATCTATCGCAGAATAATATGAGCTCGCGATCCCTTCATGCAGCATTGGTGAGCCAGCAGCTCCTTGCAAAGCTTCAGCTACTGCATTCTCAAATCGACCTGCTAATTCTTTTGGTACAAAGATCAGCCCGGGGTTAGTACAAAACTGTCCCGCACCCAAAGTCAGGGAGCTCACATAGCTTTGAGCCAGAGGAACGAGTTCATTGGCTAAGCGCTGAGGGAAAGTGAAAACCGGATTGACAGAGCCCATTTCAGCATATACTGGAATAGGCTCGTCACGGTCGTTTGCTATATTAAAGAGAGATTTACCAGCACCGTATGAACCTGTAAATGCTACTGCTTTTGCCACTGGATGCTTAACGAGATCTTGTCCCATTTTCACTCCACCTTCTACATGTGTGAAGATCCCTTCAGGCAAACCAGATTTTTTGACTGCCTGAGAAATGCAATCGCCTACAAATTTTGAAGTATCTGGATGTGCTGGATGGCCTTTGTAAATCACTGGACATCCTGCCGCCAAAGCTGAAATAGTGTCGCCTCCAGCAGTTGAAAATGCCAAAGGGAAATTACTCGCGCCAAACACTACTACCGGTCCGATAGGGATCAGCATTCTACGGATATCCGCTTTTGGCAAAGGAGTTCTTGTTGGATCTGCTGGATCAATGGTCGCTTCCACCCAAGATCCTTCTCTCAGCTGGTTAGCGAAAAGCTTAATCTGACCGGTTGTCCGGCCTAATTCTCCATTAATTCTTCCCTCTGGAAGATTAGATTCTTTTACCGCCATCATTACAATCGCGCTTCGATTCTCTTCAAGTATTTCAGCAATTTTTTCTAGAAAATCCGCTTTTTTACTTCCTGAGAGATTTTTATACGATAAAAAGGCTTCTTGAGCAGCCGAGAAAATAAGATCGAGGTTCATAGGTTTGTAAGGTTTGATTGTTAAAAGATTAAAATGAATTAGACTGAATTGGGAAATGAAAGCTCACAATATCAATTGATTGACCCATGCGTTAACCTTCCCAAATGCCTAACACTATAATCTACAATTTAGGTCGTTTAGCCAAACCATCGGTAATGATTTTCTCAACTCTTGCTCTTTCTTCTCCGATCAAGGTCAATCTTGGTGCACGTACGTGTTCAGATCCAATGCCGCAATGCTGCTCCGCAAGCTTTATGTATTGTACTAGTTTTGGATGGATATCAAGTTCCAACAGAGGGAGGAACCAACGATAGATTTCTCTCGCCTCTTCGTTTTTACCATCGTTGATTAGGTTAAAAATTGTCACTGTTTCCTTCGGAAAAGCGCAAACTAAACCAGCAACCCAACCGTCTGCTCCCATTACCAATTCTTCCATCGCAAGCGTATCCACTCCACAAAGCAATTTGAAACGATCGCCAAAACGATTGCGCATACGAGTCACATTAGAAATGTCACGAGTTGATTCTTTGATTGCCTCAATATTTTTACATTCTGCAAGCTCAGCAAACATGTCTATGGTTACCAGTGTTTTATAATCCACAGGATTGTTATAAATCATTATTGGAAGATCCGTAGAATTCGCTACAGTTTTAAAATACGTAACTACTTCCCGAGCGTCAGCAGCATATCTCATTGGAGGAAGTATCATCAAACCAGCAGCTCCCAACTCTTTAGCTTTTGCCGCCCAGAAAAGTGCCTCTTGAGTTGCTCCTTCTGCTATATTCAAAATCACCGGTACTTTGCTATCAAGGTAATTAACTGTTTCTCGGGTTAGGGTAATCTTTTCCTCCTGAGTTAGTACAGAACTTTCACCGAGGGTTCCGCCTAGAATAATTCCGTGAACTCCGGATTCCAGTTGGAAATCAATGTTTTTGAAAAATAGATCCATATCCAAACTTCCGTCAGCATGGAATTTAGTCGTTACAGCGGGGAATACACCTTTCCAGTTCATAGCTTTTTTCTTTCAAAATTAGAGCATGAGTTAAAAGCATGAAAGTGGTCTATTAGTAAATAATGACTCTATTTTGATCAAATATTGATTAATTCTCAGTTTATTTACTAATTCAAGCCTATTATGACAAATGAGTAAAGTTATTTCCTTTCAGATTCCTAAATCTGAAAATTCATTTATACAATATCAGGAAGACCGTGGAAAGCACTTCTACGACAGTCTCCACCAACATCCACAGGCTCAATTAACACTAATTGTAGAAGGGCGTGGCCAATTACTGGTTGGAGATTATGTTGGAAGGTTTGAGCCTGGGGATGTGTATTTGCTTGCCGAAAGTATCCCACATGTTTTCAGGAGCGATTCGGATTACTATCAGGAGGAAAGCAGTCTTAAGATAGGCGGAAACACTCTTTTCTTTGATTTCAAAGCTATGAATAAGGCATTCTCTGAGGTCGAAGACTTTCGAGACCTCATCCATCTCAATGAAAAAATAGCCGGATGTTTTAAGATTATTGGAGATACTAAAAACGAAATAGCAGCATTACTTGCTCGATTCGGTGAGTTTTCAGGATTGACTAGGCTAGGACATTGTATCCATATTTTATCATTGCTAGATTTTACGTCTCCGGATATAGAGGCTTTGAATCAAATCCCCATTATGAAAACAATGACTGAGCGAGATGGGCGTAGAATGGATCAAGTGATGCGTTATATCCTGGAGAACAGCAAAAGACAGATAACTTTGGAGGAAGTCGCTGAGCAGGCATATATGAGTAAGGAGGCATTTTGTAGATTTTTCAAACTTAGGACGAGAAAGACTTTTACTCAATATGTGCAGCAGCTCAGAATTACCGAAGCCAAGAAATTACTCTTAGAAACAGATTTAAGTATCTCCCAAGTCTCTTATCAAGTGGGTTTCCAGACATTATCCCATTTCAATAAAACATTCAAAGGTCTCACTGAAATGACTCCTAAAGATTGGAGAAAATTGGAATAAAAGAGCTGTCTAAAAGGCTCTATTGAGAAGAATATTCCCCAAAATAGGGTGATTAATTTGATTTTTTAATTGCTTATCTAACCTCGAAAATGGTTTGTTAAATCCTGTTAACAGGTTAATAAGAGGCTTTTAGAGCGTTATTGGGGTGCTGTATTTTTTTAGTGGCATTTGCTTTGGCAATACTGAAGAGAAAACAAACCAACATCAACAATGAAAAAGTTATTATTATCACTCACGCTCATGATGGCAGTTTTTGCTTCCTATGCACAGACTACCAGAGAAATCGAAGATATCAATGAAGATAATTCCTGCTAAAACTTGGGCTTAATCTAGGTGTTCCAGTCGGAGACCTTGGAGATTATTCGTCTTTCGCTTTCGGGCTTGATGTAGCCGGACAGTTTATGAGAACAGATAATTTTGGATTAGGTATCGTATCGGGGTACACGCAGTATTTTAAAAAATCAGATGTTGCAGGAGCTCAGGATTTCGGAGCCATTCCATTAGGATTGATGCTAAGATATTATCCTCAACCTACAGGATTCTTTGTAGGAACGGATGTGGGGTATACCTTTTTGACAGGTGATATTGCAAGTGACGGTGGGTTTTACATCCGTCCGCAGGTAGGTTACCATAATTACGATTGGAATATTTTTGCTTTTTATAATCAAGTCTTCACTTCAGCTCCTTCAGTTGATATTCAGACTATTGGAGTAGCGGCGACTTATAATATTAGATTCAAATAAAAATAAACTGACCATGAAAAATCAACTTAAAAAGTACTCGCAGAGTGTGTTTTTATTTCTAATGACCATGTTCTTTTCTGTAGCTGCCTTTGCTCAGGATGGTGGATTAGATATCGATGTGAATATCGGTAAGGAAGAATGGTACCAACAGCCTTGGGCTTGGGTAGTAGGTGGAGCTATATTCGTTTTAATACTTGTAGCCTTGCTTAGAAAAAGGAAATAACAAAAAGGGTCGTTTCAACTTGAAACGACCCTTTTTGCATTACTCTACTTCTACACTTATGGTGTTGTCGTCAGGTATTCGATCTATCAATTTATTATATGGATCAATTCCTGCTTTTACAGGTTCACCTTTTACTCTTATAGTAAGGGTGGTTTTACCTGTTTTGAGCTTGTATTTCTGAACAAAAAGTGGATTAACCCGATCTTTTCCATTTTCATCGGTATCATCAGCTGCGAAGATTCCCACATCGATGTAATCACCTTCGTATTGAGCATCTGATTCTTGCCCTCCTGAATCCGCATAAAGTTTTTGGGACTTCAATTTCAGGGTTACATCATATTCTCCATCAGCTATTTTTGTCGCAGTCACTTCTTCTGCTTTGTTGTCATAAAGCGTGATTTTGTTCCATGTGTCGTCCAAATAGTACATTAGACTATCAGGCGTCTTGGCTGCGAGGTGTCTGTATAAGTCGGAACTTCCAGGGAAAGGTGGTGCTTGACGCAATCCAAATTCCTTGTTGAAATTGTACAGAGCTGAGTCAATTGCTTCTTCTCCTATAAGGTCCCGAAGACCATAGAGGATCAGACTCCCTTTATTATACCATTGGTAGGCCCGATTACAATTGATGAAGACATTTTCTTTTTTACCCTCATTTGCCCTACCGCTGAGATAGTCATCCAATTCGTCTTTCAGGAATCGCTTCATGTTTTCTTTGCCATACTTACGTTCTGAAAGAATCAATGCTGAGAATTCTGCTAAAGCTTCCGAAATTAAATTGGCTCCTCGAGTATAATTTGGAGTAATCTGATGCCCCCACCACTGATGTGCGAGTTCGTGCGCTGTCACGTAGTAGACGTAGTCAAAACTATTTGGATCAGAGAAATCTGCTACCCAACCAAAGCTTTCTGCAAAAGGGACTGTATTTGGGAATGATTGAGCAAAACCTGCATAGCGAGGAAATTCCAAAATTCGCATTTGGCGGAATTGGAAGTCTCCATAAGTATCAGAGAAATACTTTAACCCGTCCTTGTAGGAGTTTACAAAGCGATCAAGGTTGTAATCATGACCCTTCTGATAGTAAATTTCTATATTCACTTCCTTTCCTGAGGTCAAAGTTGCCTTATCACGAAGGACTTCATATTCGGCAGAAAGAACTGAGAAAAATGACTGAATAGGGGTATCCTGAATGTAATGGAAATAGCGACGATCACCTTCGATCCATTCCTTTTGCAAATAACCGGGTGCGATTGCAATTTGACTCGGTATGGTGCTGACTGTGGCCTCGAATTGTATCAAATCGGCTTCATCAGAGAATAAGAGTGTGTTTTTGCCATAAGGATCGTCATGAGGAGGTAGATCTTCCAGTTTTTCAGGAAGATCATATTCTCTTCTTTTTTCATCACTGTTAAGTTCGCCATCAGCTGAATAACCAATTTCAGGCATTCCGCCAGCGATAAAGCTTCCGTTATAAACCAATTCACGCCCAAAGCCAGAATTAGGGAATCCATCATTAGTCACTTTACTTTTGATCACAAGGTCCAGCGTGTCTCCTGGCATCATGGTCTCTGGTAAAGCAGTGATTTTATACCATTCTCGGTCCGGCTTTTTACCGAAAATCTGAAATTTGGCAGGTTCATAGACCAAAGGGAAACGGTATGGCAGACTTGTTCCTTGGTAAAGAATTTCAAAATCCGTCAAGCTGGTGCTATTAAAATGTACTGAGTCAATTGGTTCATTGGTTTTATTTACCATTTGAACAGCAGCTTCAAAATAGGCATCCCGCTCCATTGGAAAAAGGTCTGCTTTGAGGTTGACTTTGGTTATTTTAGGTTGAGCCATAAACTCATATTGCTTCAACTGCTTTTCATAGGCCACCTGTCGTAACTCACCCTCATCGCTGGTTCGGTAGCTATTTTCATAAACTACAGCATTGAAAATATAGGCGCCAGAGGCGATTCCTATCAGTAGGAAAATGTATGCTGCTATGGAAGTTTTCTGAGTCAGGCGACTTTTGGCAGTTCTCCAGGTGTTTTTCCAGGAATTCTCTGTTCCTCTGCTGTAGAAAATGCTGAAGAAAAGAATTAGGAATAAGCCTATTGCTGTCCAATAGAGGTTAAACCAAAATAGTGGTTCCCCAAAATGCCCTAGTCCATTCATATCGCTCCAGCGATAGCCAGGCTTATACGAAAAGAAGAATGGGTTGAAATCATATCCTGCGAAGTCGCGCAACACGATCATCACCATCCAAATACCAATAGCTGCCGCGTGACCTGCAAATTTATTATTGACCACCAAGTGTACCGCAAATACCAGCATCACCATTTGTAGGTAATCAGGAAGGGAAATCAAGTAACTATCGACGAGATAAACTCCCAAATCGTAATTGAAATATCCCTTAAGTGTTTGAACTAGTAATCCCACAATAATTGGAATGGTTGCCAGCATTAAGCAGATAAATGCCATTCCTGCAAATTTGGAAGCGATTACGGTTCCGTCTTTGACAGGGAAAGTGTCATTGATCACTGAATATCCTGATGACTTGTCGCGATGCAAACTTTCTCCGGTGAAAAACACAATGATAATGAATACAAAGAGGTTGTAATCAAAGGTTTTATACTCCATCAAAAAGGAAGTAGATGGAAAATTAGGTACACTGTACAGTGTGTTTCCAATCCAGAAATCCAGAATCAAAAACACCAAACCACCTAGTAGAATTGACTTGAAATAAATATCCTTGAAGATGTTTTGAAACTCTATTTTGGATAGGGTTTTGAAACTGTTCCACTGATAGTTTCCTGCGAAATTTACTTTTGCAAGCACATTTTGTAGGATTGGAGTTTTCTCTTCCTGCTTTTCTGATTTCGTTTTTTTCTGTTGATTTTGAAAGAAATAGGTAAAACTAAATCTCGAATATGCAGCTACGAAAAAGAGAATACCGACCCCGATCCAAAGCAATCTGTTGATCAACAGGTTTCCAACCACGGGTAGGATAAAGTTGTTCTGCTCAAATGGAGTGAGGTAACGAGTTTGGAAATTGAATGTGTTTATCCCAAAAGGATCCATAATTTCCACTAAATCTTTGTTCTCAATATCCTGAGAAAGAAAATTTGCGAGCAGATAAATGATGAAGACTACTATTCCTCCGGAATAAATGGATTTGATATTTCTGGTAAATACAATTAATGCAAAGAATAAAGAACCTGCCAACCATAAGTTGGGAAGAGAAAGTGTAATCCATGGATGGAGGTAATTTATAAGTAAGTTTGGGCCATAGCGTAGCTCATCTGTGCCGAATAATGGGCCTAAAAGCGTTCCTAAATAAAACCCGACGAGGCTACCAAAAGAGATGAAAACCAAAGTGGCAAAAGAGCCCCAAAATCTTCCCATGAAATAGGCAAATTTAGAGATTGGGTAACTAAAGAGGAAAGTGCCAGTCTTATGCTCAAGGTCACGATAAATGGGCACCCCCATAACTGCGGAGGCAATCAAAATCCCAAATATCGAAAGTAAGAGTTGAAGGTTTGCAATCACAATAGGGGCATTGTGATAAACCTTCTCCGAAGCAGGTGTGTTGCCGAATCCGACCAAAAGGAGCGGGACGATTAGCAACATCATAAAATAGATGTATGTCGCCGGACGACTGAATCTATATTTCAGTTCAAAAATGAAAATATCTAAAAACATGGCTATAGATTAAATGGTGATCGGATCCACCTTTTTAGAAATATGGCTGAAATACACATCTTCCAAATCAGCTGGAACTGCTTCAAATCCATTTCCAGGGGTTTCGTTACTCTCTATTCTTAAGCTTAATTTTCCTTCTAGAAGTTTGGTGGAAATTACAGAATACTTTTCCCGGTAATTTCCTAAGTCAGATTTCTCAATGGATTTCTTGTAAATTTTACCGTTCACTGAAGCAATTCCCTCAGCTGGTTTTCCTTGCATTAGAACCTCGCCTTGACAAATAATCGCCATGTTTGAGCACAGGGTATTCACATCTTCAACAATATGTGTGGAAAGTATCACAACTGTGTTTTCTCCAATTTCTGAAAGGAGATTATAAAAGCGATTTCTCTCAGAAGGATCCAGCCCGGCTGTAGGTTCATCGACTATAATTAGGGAAGGACTTCCTACCAAAGCTTGAGCGATTCCAAATCGCTGGCGCATACCACCAGAATAAGTACCTAATCCTTTTTTACGATGCGTGTATAGATTTACTTTTTGAAGTAGGCTTTCCACTAATACTTTACGTTCTGACCTGTTTCCAATTCCCTTCATTTGAGCGATATGATCTAGCATCACTTCCGCACTGATCCTTGGGTAGAGACCGAAATCCTGAGGTAAATAACCTAATCGTTCACGTACGGCCTGTTTATCCTCCAAAACATTAATATTGTCTAACATGATACTTCCTGAATCTGGATCCTGAAGTGTCGCAATAGTTCGCATTAGGGTAGATTTTCCTGCTCCATTTGGCCCAAGCAGTCCAAACATCCCTTGAGGGATAGTCAAAGAAATGTCATTCAAAGCCTTTACTCCATTAGGATAGGTCTTTGAAAGATTAGTGATTTTTAATTCCATAGTAAATGGGGTTTGGTGGGCTTGCTTTTTCTAGGGCTAAAAAATTGCCTTAAAAAGAAAAAGCAATGGTTAAAAATAATTACATAAATCACTTGTCGACGACCTTCAAGTAATTGCTGTTTGGGTCAATTCATGAAGTGCCTAAACTCCTGATTTGCTTCAATATAAGTATTTGAGTACAAATTATTTGTCGCTTAATGCTAAAAATCAATTTTACCGCTAATCAAAGATTTGCTATTCTAAAGGTTTATAGAGAAGTCATTTGGAGGATTTAGACGCAAAAGATTTAATTTAAGGCTTCACATTATCATTGATATAAGAAATCGAGCCTGCCCCTAGCCGCACAAATGGGATGAAAGTAACCTATGCGAGATTCTATATGAACTTTGAAAAGCAACTTACATGCAGATGAAAAAAATCTATTTACTTCTGATTTTATGTTTATTCTCCTTTGTGGGATTTTCGACCGAACTTGCTGAAACCATTCAGACCTATCAAGCTGATTATGGAGCATTGAGGAGACTTTATTCCAACCCTTTTTCTGAGGAATATTTTTCCAGAATTCAGAAATTCAACCAGGAGTATTTAAGCAATTTGGGTAAAGTGAATTACAATTCTCTGTCAGAAGATGGTAAAATAGATTATGTGCTTTTCCGGAATTATTTAGAAAAGGAGCTGGCTGAGCTGGCCATTGAAAAAGCCTCTTTTGATGAAATAGCTGGAGTTTTGGCATTTTCAAAACCCCTTGAAGAATTCTATCAAGGAAGAAGAAGAGCCAAGAAGCCAGAACCTCAAAAACTCGCTGCTTCTTGGAATGAAATAGCAAAGCAAGTAGACGCTCAACTTAAAAATCTTTCCTCGACACCGAAATACAATAGCTGGCAGAAAGCAGATCTTGCAGCCACCGTAGTAGAAGCGATGTACAAAGCTACCGGAGAAGCATACAATTATTACTTCGACTATGACCCGATGTTCACCTGGTGCATGCCCGAGCCTTGGAAAAAGCTCGATGCTAGCATGAAAGCTTATGCTAAAGCTTTGCGCGAGCACTATACCAATTCGGTGAAGGATGATGGAAGTGGAATTATCGGAAGGCCTATAGGCAGAGATGCTTTGGAGAAACAGTTGGCATTTGAGATGATTGCTTATAGTCCAGAAGAATTGATAGCGGAAGCGGAGAAGCAATTTGCTTGGTGTGAGAAAGAAATGCTGAAAGCATCTAATGAACTCGGCTTTGGTGATGACTGGAAAGCAGCACTGGAAATGGTGAAAGAAGCATATTTCCCAGCCGGAGAATGGCCTGCAGAAGTTATCCGATTGGCTGAGGAAGCTACAGACTATGTGGAAAAAAATGATTTGGTTACTGTACCGCCTTTGGCAAAGGAAACTTGGAGGACAGTTATGATCTCTGCTGAGCGCCAACGCGTAAGCCCATTTTTTCTCGGTGGCGAATCTATACAGATTGCATATCCTACCTCAGAAATGAGTCATGAGGACAAGATGATGAGTATGCGAGGGAATAACCCGCATTTTTCTAGAGCGACCGTTCAGCACGAGCTGATTCCGGGTCATCATTTACAGCAGTTTATGAACCAGCGAAATATGACTCATCGACGTATGTTTGGAACCCCGTTTTGGACCGAAGGCTGGGCTTTGTATTGGGAGTTTGTTTTATGGGACAAGGATTTTCCGAGAGATGCAAAGGATAAAGTAGGGATGCTTTTCTGGAGAATGCACCGCTGCGCACGGATCATTTTCTCTCTGAATTATCATTTGGAGAAAATGACTCCACAAGAGTGTATTGACCTTTTGGTTAATAAAGTTGGTCATGAAACTGCCAATGCCGAAGCTGAGGTAAGGAGATCATTTGAAGGAGGATATGGTCCTCTTTATCAAATAGCCTACATGATAGGTGCATTAGAATTCTATTCGTTAAGAGATGAAGTAGTCAATTCTGGTAAAATGACCGAGAAGGAATACCATGATTTGGTGCTAAGCCAAAATGCGATGCCTGTGGAGATATTGCGGGCCAAAGTGACTGGAAATCAGCTGAAAAAAGATCACAAAGCGAGCTGGAGGTTTTTGGATTAAAATAATTTGCAGAAAAAAACGTAATTTCAATAGTTCTTAATTTTAAATGGTACACCTGTGAACGCAGAAACTCAAGCTAAATCTTATCCAACGTGAAATGAAGATTGAAAAAACCGCCACACTCGAAAGGATAGAGGATATAATCATCCAAGATGAAATGAAGCTTAGATTGAAGGAATCTCTGGAGGATATTGAAGAGGGAAGAGTCCACTCTGTTGAAGAATTTAGAAAAATGAATGAAAAATGGTTCAAGGAGAGAGGTATGAAGTAGTCCTTACTAGGTCTTCAATCTTGAGATTTCAAGATGAAATTTATCCTTACTTGAATTCAAATTTTAGTCCTAAGCGAGTTTTCGAAATAGACAATGAAATTTTTGAAAAAGTAGACTCGCTTCAACATCACCCTCATCGCTGTTCAAAATAGCAGATGTTGATAAATGATCCCAAAGCTTCTTCGATTTCTTCTCTATCGAGCTACTAGCCGGTTTGAACTTAAGATCATGTTCTATATTGATGAATTGTCTAGTCGGGTATTTGTCACAGATTTTTTTCCAACTAAGATGAATCCCGCCAAAATTAGATCAACATAAAAAAGGAGTCCGAATTCGGACTCCTTTTCCATTTATAAAACCAAGAATCGAATTACTTTTTAGGATACTCTTTTAAGGTGATAATAATTACTCCATTTTCACCTTTTTTACCATAGAGGTCAATGGCAGACTTGTCTTTCAAGACGCTAATACTTTCAATGTCATTCGGATTAATATCCTTCAAAGCCCCGTGTGGAATAGTAAGGTCTGAATTTTTAGATTTGATAATATAGAGTGGTGCGTTTTCTGAGCTGTTGGTCCCGCTCAACGTTACAGCTACTTTCGGGCTTGAAGAGTTGGAGCCAATACCTGCAACTCCAAAAAGTGGCTTACCTACTCTGTAGTTAGTGGCATAACCCTGACCAGATGTTGATGAGCTAACTGAGTTTTTACCATAACCTATGACACTTACCCCATTCACGGTTTCTATCCTTGGAGACTGCAATATTCCCTGCTGCTCTGGACTAAGTTCATTTTTGATAGAGACCATTGTGCTAAGCTGTTGCTTTTTCAGCGAGTTTTCAAGCGCTAAAACCTTGTCCATTTGCTTTTGAACCGCAACCGCATCGACTTTGGATTCATCCAAAAGCGCTTTTAGTTTTTCTGTGGCATCATCTAGATCCCACTTCATAGCACTGAATTTGCCTGGCATTCTCGCTATGGATTTTTTTGATATTCAAAGCCTGCGAATCGGTAAGTTCTAGTGCCTTTCGCATTTCCATTACTCTATCAGCAGAGTATAGATTTTTCTGAAATAGGTCTTGTGCAGTTGCAAAATTTGCTGACAGCATAAGACATAGGAAGAGTATATTTTTCATTTTAGTGTGATTAATATTCAGTCAATAATGAAGCAGTAGGTGATTCCCAGGTATCCAGGAATGTACTTTCTTCAATGGTGAAATGTTGATTTTGATTTTCATCCTCAACTAGCGTAATAATTACTACTTCAGGAGTTGTACTTTCGATAGGAGCAGGCTCTTGGATGAATAGAAATGCGAAGATCATAGACGCAGCAATTCCTGCAGGAATCCAAAACCCGAATTTCCGTGTTTTGACTTCTGGGAAAGCTGGGATTTCAATTCTCTCATCCTGCTTTTTCATCTGATCAAAAAAACGTTCTAATTGTTCGTCATTTTCCATATTCTTCTTGGATTTGAACTTTCGTAATTAATTCCTTGAGTTTCTTTTTCCCGCGATCGTAATGCGTTCTCGCGGTCCCTAGGCCGATCTGAAGGATTTCGGCACTTTGAGCGATGGTCATCTGATGATAAAAAACCATCAAAATCACTTCTCGCTGCATCTCTGGTAAGTGCTTGATTATTCCTTCATAATCAGTGGCGTCCACTTCCTCAGTAAGCTCTACTGGATCGTAGGAATCGGAAAGTGAAACTACTTTTCCAGCTTTTCGAAATTCGTCAATCGCCGTATATCTGATGATTGAAAAAAGCCAAGTTTTAGCTTTTGATGCATCCTTAAGCTTTGCCTGTCCCTCCAAAATCTTCAAATATGCCTGCTGAAGCACATCCTTTGCCATCTCATCCTCAAAAGAGCAACATTGCCTAGCCCAGAGGTATGCATCCCTATGGTGGGCTTTTAAGATATGATCAAGCTGGCTGCGATTCATTTACATCCATTAGTCGGGGAATGAATCTAATATATGACAGAGTGGATTGAAAAATTTGATGATTTTAAAATTGAAAAATTGTAGCGACGAATTTTTCAATTTTTCAATTTTTCAATTTTGGAATCTCTAACTCTAAACAAATACGCCAAAGTAAATTCCAGATTAGTGGAGTTCATGTCGAAAATACGTTCTTGTCCTTCTGGATTGGTGAAATCATAGGAAAATCGAACTTCGCCAGTTATAGTGTTTTTGCCGAAAAGTTTAGAGATTCCTGCTCCAGCTGTTAACCCGTACATGATTTTCCGAGGTTTATCTTCGGAACCTCCATAGGTCGGGATTTCTGCAGGAGAGGCGTTAGAAAATTCCCGGCTGATATCTTTTGCCTGAAGTAGATAGCCTAAATGTGGGCCAAGTTTGATCTGAAATCTCCCTGATTTTCCAAGAAAAAAGCTGGAAAGCATGGGGATTTTTAGGTAATCAAACTGAGTTTCATTGACTAATTCCGGTTCTATATCTTCATCAGAAACCTGCATGAAACCTAAGCTCAAAAACTGAAGATTGACTTCGATTCCGGCATTTTTTGCATTGAAATGTTCAAAAACCAAGGCAAATGTAGGGGTTCCGATTCCATCAACTGAAATCCCTCGGGTGCTGGGTGTGGGCCGATAGGAATAGGTGGAGGTAGTATAGCCTCCACGGATTCCGACACTTGTTTGCGCAAGTGCAGCTAAAGAGGATAAAATGAAAATGCCCGTCAGCAAAACTCTGTTCATGTCCAAAAGTAACTAATTATCGATTTTGTCAGGTTTTATTTAACGTTTTCTCGGATTCACGTGCTGGGAGGAGATAGAGCTAAACAAAAGAGCTCCATATGGGAGCTCTTTGTGCATTTGGTTAAGAAATTTGACCTTAGGATTTCTTTTCTTTTTCATCAGATTTCAAATCGTCTCTGTCCTTGAGTTTTTTGTCCTCTACATTTTTATTGAGAAACTCGTTGATTTTGTCAATAGAAAAGGAAGAGGAGATTTCTCCAAAGGAATTTATGTTCATCTTAAAGCCGTTCAAGTCTTCATGAACCTTAGGGTCTTCGTTTTTCTTTTTCTTCTTTGTCATAGCTTATGTATTTAGCCGATTACTTCTAGAGTAGCTAACGCAAATCTGATTCGCTTGGCCACTTCTTCAGTCCCTAAAATAGCAAAAATCTCCATCAAATCAGGCCCTGCACCTACACCAGTCACAGCCAAGCGAACCGCTTGCATTGATTTTCCTAATTTTAGTTCTTTTGCTTCGGCAGTTTCTCCAAGCAAAGCTTTAGCTTTTTCTGCATCGAAATCACCAGTGTACCCTTCTAGTGTCTCTGCATACGCAGTTAGGATTGTCACCGCATCAGCATTCCATCTTTTGCCTGCAATATCCTGATCAAATTCCGTAGGAGCTTCTACCACGAATCTACTTCCTTGCCAAATTTCTGCGGGGAAAGTCACGCGCTCCTTCATTAATGCTACCAAAGCTTCGGCTGTGTCCTGAATAATAGTTACTCCTTCTTTAGCTGCATCTGCAATCACATAGGGTGCTAATTCTGCATTTGATTTTGCTCTCAAATATTGCTCATTGAACCACTTTGCTTTCGCGATATCAAACTTAGTCCCTGACTTACCGATTCGCTCTACTGAGAAAGCTTCGATCAATTCTTCCAAAGAAAAAATTTCCCGCTCATCGCCTGGATTCCAGCCAAGGAATGCCAAGAAATTCAAAAAGGCATCTGACAAATAACCTTGCTCACGGAAGCCAGCTGCCGTATCGCCATCTACCTTGTTTTCCCAATTCAGTGGGAAGACAGGAAATCCTAGCTTATCACCATCACGCTTAGAAAGCTTTCCATTTCCGTCTGGCTTTAGCAAAAGAGGTAAGTGAGCAAACTCAGGCATCGTATCTTCCCAGCCAAAGAATTTATAGAGCAATACGTGTAAAGGAGCCGATGGAAGCCATTCTTCTCCACGGATTACATGGGTGATATTCATCAAATGATCATCGACGATATTTGCCAAATGGTACGTTGGCATCCCGTCAGATTTCATCAATACTTTGTCATCTAGCGTAGCAGACTGCACCATCACCCAGCCACGGATCATGTCATTGAGTCGAACTTCTTCCTTGCGTGGGATCTTTACACGGATCACATAGGGTTCTCCTGATGCCAATCTTGCCTTCACTTCTTCTTCAGGAAGTGTGAGCGAGTTTTTCATCTGAGTTCTTGTGATGCTGTTGTATTGTGGTTGAACTACGCGCGCAGCGGTCAATCTCTCACGCATGGCTTCAAGTTCCTCGGAAGTATCAAAAGCATAATAAGCGTGTCCAGCTTCTACTAGATCAAGCGCATATTGCATGTAGCTTGGCTTGCGCTCAGACTGGCGATAAGGAGCGCAGTCGCCGGGATTCCATGGGCTTTCGTCCGGAGAAATTCCCAGCCATTCCAGTGATTCTTTAATGTAATCTTCCGCTCCAGGGACAAAGCGAGTTTGATCTGTGTCTTCTATTCTTAGGAGAAACTTACCGCCCATTTTTCGGGCAAAAAGGTAATTGTAAAGCGCGGTACGTACACCGCCAATATGTAAAGGCCCCGTCGGTGATGGAGCGAATCTTACGCGAACTTCTCTACTCATGGATGTTTAGGTCGATACCCTCGCCAGTAAAGGTTAGGGCATGTTTTGATTTTGTGATCGGGGGCAAAGATAGGGAATTGTGGAGAAGAGGTTGTTTAATAAAACAAGAACTTGATGATCAGCAAATTTTAAAATAAGTGAATATTTCTTTCACCTATTGCATTCTAATAATATAATTAAGATTTTAAAAGACTCTTTCAACAAGTCAACTAAATTGGATTTTATGAAAAGCAATTCTACCCCCCCTCTCTACAAAAATCTGAATAGATTCCGTTTATTAGCATTTTTGTTCACTTTGAACCTAGTGTTTACCTCCTGCGTCAATGAAGAACCGGATACTCCAGTAGTTGAGATTGGAGAAAAGACTGAGCTTGCTTTAGTACAAGATTGGTTTGATGAAAACAAGACTAACTTAAGATTACCCAGGCGCGGAGCTAACTTCCGGACAGAATCCCAAGAACTGATCCTTCCCTTTTTCGAAAAGGAACCTGACTGGGACAAGTTTCATCATTATTATTTTCCGGATGGACGGGAAGTTTTTGAGATCAATCTGGATAATGCCGAATTCTATATTCCTTCTTCATCTCAAGATGAGAATACCCTGGAAAGTGGAGCGATTCAAAATATCATGTTTGTGAAAGATCCCGTAGATGAGCGTTTTGATCCCTTGATTGTACGCTACTTTCCAGATGATGCTTCTTCGACAAGGGATTTTAATGATCTGTATTACTTGGGCATCGATGAGAAATGGAGCGGTTGGATTGATCTTTTTTCATACGATGAGCATCATCTGATAGGGTTTCGGATTGATCAGGGGACAAAGGTCTCATCTAGGACGCTATCGCAGGAAAGCCAATTAGAATCAGAACTATCATCTGGTGCAAAGATGGTTTATGAATGTACTGAGACCACTACAGACTGGTATCAGGTCACGACTGTGGGGGGAGACAGCTCCGTAAAGTATCTTGACACTACCTATTCACAGGAGTGCGAGTGGGTAGATATTGGGGGAGGGACTGTTGGCGGTGGGGTTGTTGGTGGTGGTGGTAATCCTTCTGGCCCTAAGCCATATATTCCGCCTGTGATTCCAGCCCCAAAACTTATAATTGAGATTGATTTAACAGTTGCAAAACACCCACGAGTCAATTGTATAATAGGAAAACTTCAAATGTCGGATTTTGTGAAGGGTATTGCGTCTTTGGTGAAAACGGGAGACTTGACAAGGAATTCTGTGTTGAAGCTGGGGACCTTGTCCAAGACCACAAATGGTCAAACACAAAAGAGAAACGGAATATTTGAAATTACCATCAACAGAAACAATCTTGACGATAGATCGGATTTGCAGATTGCCACAACTGCTTTACATGAACTCGTCCATGCCGAAATATATGCAGCACTAGAAGCTAATGGAGAAACGCCTTTGGATGGTAATTTTGCTGAAAATTTCAATAAGTATGTCAATATTTATTACGGTACCAAAATACCTTCACATGATCTGCAGCATAAATATATGGCAGAGAATCTGATGGGTAAAATGGGCGAAGCGCTAATGAATATTCACAAATATCAGTTCCCGGAAGATTACCAATCATTGAACAATAGTGTGAAAAGGGATGGTACTTATCCAAATGGGGTCACAGTGGAGTTTTATAAGAATATGTTTTGGGGCGGGTTTAACAGCACTTTTGCTTTTGCTCAGATGGTAGCAATCAAGACAAATTTTCCAATTGTTTCGCCTTATGAGAAATATATTAGAGATAGTGATGCAGGTAAAAATCTGAAGAAATTATGTGGAAGTTAATCTTATTTATTAAGTTCTGGTTTCTATCCCAATCCACTACTGCTGACTATGTTGTTTTAATCGTAGATGATTGTCGACTTGCTAGGCATATGGAGACAGGGAACATTCCCGAGCAGGTTCTTATTGCTTTAACTTATAATGATAATAGGAAAATAGTTTCCCTCAGTAACACCTATGTATATCCTGAAGACAGACTCTCCACCATGAGCATGAAGTTTTTTGAAATATTAGAAAGCGACCCCAGCTATACATCTGATTTAAAAAGTTTTGATGCTTGGGCGGATTTTGCATATAGAAGAGATAAGAAAAAGATATTTGTTCTTATTCCAAGAGATTACTGCTCAGGAAAGCGCTTTGTGTTAGATCAAAGATTTACTTTATACGAAGTGCGTGTGTCTTTAATTCATGATGAATAATCTAATGAGAACACATGTGGAAATTAATTTTATTTATACAGTTCTGGTTTCTTCCTCAATCGCCTACTTCTGATTATGTAGTGTTGATTGTAAATGATTGCCAGCTTGCCGAAGCTGTAGAGAGAGGTGAAAATCCAAAAAGATTCTTTATTGCGCTGCATTATAAAGATGAAAGAGGCTTGGTTACTCTTGGTCATAACTATATATATCCTGAAGATAAGCCTGCCACCATGACTTTGAGCTATCCCAAAATACTGCAGAGTAATCCGATATTTACTTCAGACATCAATGATTTATTATCATGGGCAAAACTGGCAATAAATAAAAAAAAGATATTTATTATTCTCTCAAGTGACTATTGCTCCGGTAAGCGTTTTGTGTCAAATCAATCATTTATGCTATATGAAGTAAAGATTGGGCTAGAGCTTAATGAGTGATATATGTAAAATCTCTTTTAATCTATGATTCGATTTCCCTTAGTATTGTTTGTGTTATTCTTTTCTTCCAGTGGGTATAGAAGGGCTGATGAAAGCAATGAAATGTCGGGTCAGCGATCAGCCGAAATTTATATAGTTTTTAACCGATATCAAGCTGATACTGAATTTATAGATAGATCTACACCTGAAAAGAAAAGTTTCCAATATTTACGAGAGGGGTTTTATGATCCTAATCTACTTATCAGACTTTCTCATGATATTGACTTCCAAAAAAAGGTGATTACCCGTATTTGTTAAGATAGCAAGGTCGTCTGGTTCGATCAAGAGATGGAATATACTGATTGGTTTCACCTAAATAGTCTTGAGACTAACTATATTGTTTTTGAAGATGATTATCTAGTAAAAGGTTCATTGGATCCAGATCATGAATTTGAAGTTTATGAAGTTGGCATAAGTACTGGTGGAATAGAGTGATTACAAATAAATTTATTTAATGTCTAGTTTTGCAGCGATAAGTACATTGATTTTACTTCTAATTTCCTCATTGTTTTCCAAGGCAGAAAAAGAGAAGGTTTTTGTTATCATCGACGATTGTCAACAATGGGGAAAGCGTAGACAAATTGATGAGCAGTACTTCTCTATAACTACCAATAAAGTATGGCTTTCTTCCTCCTATTATTCTTATGATGAACAGGATACTTTGGCATCGGTTCACCTCTTTAATGGGGATACTGACTTGAATCCTCCTGAACTTTTGGAAATGTCTCTTGCTGAAATGTTAAATTCCGGTGTTCAGTTTTCGTCTGAAATTGGTGTCGAAGATTGGAGTACTTTTAATTCTGAAGGCTCAGAGCTTTATATTATTCTACCGGAGGATTTTTGTTCTGAAAAGAAATTCTTGCATTCCACTAATTTTACCCTTTATAAAACCAGAGTTAGAGTAGATTATCCCGGTCCTGAATGTATTCTTATTGATGACCCCATGCGGTTTTTCCCTAAAGATACAAGTCGGAGAAATAGGGACCCTAACAAATGATTGGGTGCCTTTTTTGTACCAAAGCATTTATTCTGAACTCTTATTGACTTCAGATGTTAATTAGCAGGGAAAAGCTGCTTAATATCAATCGTTGGAAATCATAAAGCACTAACTTTACCCCACCAACCTAAGTATTAAAACCACACGCTTTTGGATCGTCAGGACTTTCTTTCCATTTACCAATCAGACCCTATTTTTCAAACTATCGCCCATGAGATATCAAGTGGCGAAAAGCTTACCTATCAGATAAAAGGGCTATCTGGAAGTTTGGATATGGTGTTGTTTTCAGCGCTTTATCAGGCCAAGGGTGGTTTTCATTTGATCGTGGCTCAGGATAAAGAGGAAGCTGCATACCTCAATTCGGATCTTCAGAATTTGCTGAATACGGAAGAGCATATGATCTTTCCTTCCAGTTTCAAGCGCGCATATCAATACGAGGAAATCGACAATGCCAATGTGCTGATGCGCTCGGAGATTCTGAATCTGGTGTTGGAGGAAAAGGGAAAATCACGCATCATTATCACTTACCCGGAAGCAATCTACGAGCGGGTGATTAACAAGAGATCACTCTTGGAGAACACCTTTTCTGCTAAAGTTGGGGAGCAAGTCGATATGGAATTCGTATCAGAAATTCTTGCGAGCTATGATTTTGAGCGGACTGAGTTTGTCTATGAACCTGGGCAATTTGCTATCCGGGGTGGGATTTTGGATGTTTTTTCATTCTCAAATGAAAATCCATACCGCTTGGAGCTTTTTGGAAAAGAGATAGAAAGCATACGAACTTTTGACCCGGAATCCCAACTCTCCATTGCCAGCGTAGATCAAATTGCTTTGATTCCAAATGTTCAAACGAAACTTCTTCAGGAAGTAAGGCAGTCCTTTTTGGGATTTTTGCCTGAGGATACGATTATCTGGATTAAAGATTATCAACTGACACTTGATGTAATGGACGAATGTTTTCACAAAGCTTCTCTGGCTTTTGATCAAATCGTCAAAAAAACAAATAATACAAAAACCGTCCTCGGTCCTGGGGATTTGTTTGATAAAGGATCTGACTTTGCTACGCTTTCCACCAATTTTTCAAGAGTAGAATTTGGCAAGCAGTTTTATCTGAAAAATGCTAAGCAATCCTCTTGGGAGTCTCAGCCGCAGGCTTCTTTCAATAAGAATTTTGACTTGCTGGTTACACAGCTTTCAGAAAATGAAAAGAAGGGTTTTGTCAATGTTTTGACCGCTGAAAATGCTAAGCAAATCGATAGGTTGCTGGGTATTTTCAAAGAGTTAGATCCGACTTTACAAGTCCAAAGTATGCTTCTTGGCTTGCGCGAGGGATTTGATGATAAACAATCAAAAATTGCTTGCTTCACAGATCATCAGCTTTTTGAGCGTTTTCATCGCTATAAAACCCGAGATAAAGCCAGTAAATCCAAAGCCCTTACTATCAAAGAGCTGAAAGCACTACATCCTGGAGACTACATTGTTCATGTTGATTATGGTGTAGGTCGATTTGCTGGTTTGGAGAAAGTGGATGTAGCAGGCAAAATGCAGGAAGCGGTTCGCTTGATCTTCAGAGATGATGATTTGCTTTATGTGAATATTCACTCTTTGCACAAAATCTCAAAGTTTTCCGGGCAAGAGGGTACAGTACCTTCTATGTCTAAGCTTGGATCTCCGGATTGGGAAAACAAAAAATCCAGAGCCAAAAAGCAGGTCAAAGACATTGCAAAGGACCTGATTGCGCTTTATGCCAAAAGAAGGTCAGCGGCAGGATTTGCTTTTAGTCAAGATTCTGTTTTGCAAATTGAGTTGGAATCTTCTTTTATCTATGAGGATACACCTGATCAGGCTTCCGCTACACAAGATGTAAAATCGGATATGGAAAAATCTTATCCTATGGATCGCTTGGTTTGTGGAGATGTGGGATTTGGAAAAACTGAAGTAGCTATAAGAGCAGCTTTCAAAGCTGTAAATGATAGAAAGCAAGTTGCCATTTTGGTCCCAACGACCATTCTTGCCATGCAGCATTATCAAACTTTTAGTGAGCGATTGGAGAATTTCCCTGTGAAAGTGGAGTATATCAACCGCTTTCGCACTGCAAAAGAAATCAAGGAAATCATCGCTCAAGTAAAAACCGGAGAGATAGACATCCTTGTAGGTACTCATAGGATTGTCAATAAGGATATTGAGTTCAAGGATTTGGGATTGTTGGTGATTGATGAAGAGCAGAAGTTTGGAGTGAAAGTGAAAGATCAGTTGAAAAATCTACGCCTGAATGTGGATGTATTGACTTTAACTGCCACACCAATTCCTAGGACTTTACATTTTTCCCTCATGGGAGCCAGAGATTTGTCTGTGATCGCAACACCTCCTCCAAATCGTCAACCCGTCACCACCGAAGTTCAAACCTTTCAGGAAGAAGTGATACGGGATGCTGTTTCGTATGAACTGAGACGTGGTGGGCAAGTTTTCTTTGTTCATAATCGAGTGGGTGAAATTGATTCCATTGCCAATCTGATCATGAAATTAGTGCCTGATTCCAGAGTAGTTGGTGCTCATGGTCAGATGGATGGGAAAAAACTGGAAAAGGTCATGGTGGATTTTATTCACCACGAATACGATGTGCTGGTGTCTACTAACATCATCGAATCAGGTCTTGATATCCCGAATGCCAATACCATTATTATCAACCGCGCCCATATGTTTGGAATGAGTGATTTACACCAGATGCGCGGACGAGTTGGGCGTAGTAATAAGAAGGCGTTTTGTTATTTGCTAACTCAGCCTATGTCTGGCTTGACCACAGAAGCAAGGAAACGTATGCAAACGCTGGAAGAATTCTCGGATCTTGGAGATGGATTTAAGGTGGCTATGAAGGATTTGGATATTCGAGGAGCAGGTAATTTACTTGGAGCTGAGCAAAGTGGATTTATCACTGATTTGGGCTTTGAGATGTATCATAAAATTCTCGACGAAGCTGTTCAGGAATTAAAGGAAAATGAATTTGCAGCATTATTTGAGACTGATTTAGCTGAAAAAGTGAAGGTGCTAATTCAGGATTGCACGATTGAGACAGATCTTGAATTGTTGATTCCGGAAGAATACGTGGGAAATATCAGTGAGAGATTAGGCCTGTATTCAAAACTGGATGCTATCAAGAACGAGGAGGAGTTGAATAAATTTTCTGCCATGCTGCTGGATAGATTTGGTCCTTTACCAGAATCGGTGACCGATTTGATGGAAACGGTACGCTTGCGATGGAAAGCAGAAAAGCTTGGAATTGAAAAACTTGTATTGAAAGGTAATCTTATGAAATGCCATTTGCTTCCTTCCAGCCGAGATGATTACTATTCCTCCGATATTTTCCAAAAAGTTATGCGATTTGCGCAGATGAATAGTAAACTTTGCAAAATAAAGGAGTACAAGAATCGTTTGATTCTTACATTATCGAATGTTTCTACGATTTCCAAAGCGCAGATCAAGCTAAAAGAAATGAATGAAGCCTAATTTTGAAATATTTTAATGGCATAAAAATTGCAGATTTGCCTACCGATTTTGTTGATTTTCTGGGATTTTGGTGGTTTTTTGCCAAATGGAATAAAAGGACTTCAACTCAAATCATTGGAAGTGCTTTACATTGCAATTATATTAGCACACTGAAAAAGACCTAAAACAATTACAAATATGCGTCTGAGTAACAAATCTTGGGGAATGTGGGTAGCAGCTTTGGCAATAGTCGGAAGCTCTATTTTAACCTCTTGTAACAAAACTCCTGGGTACGGCAGAAGAACTGCGAATAAGCCTGGTAAAAAAAGTGCTACGACCGGAGCAGAGTTCAGTTTTGATGAAAATGATTCTACCCAATTTTTTGTAGCTAAAAATGCCGAGCAAATCCCAGGTCCGAAACTTGAAATTCATCCAAGGTGGTAGAGCTGTTTTAGGCTCTCAGGAAGAAGATGTGATGGCGTTCCGTGATAATCAGGAAAGAACTGTAACACTTTCAAACTTCTACCTTGATGAAACTGAAGTCACTAATAATGATTTTAGAGAGTTTCTTTTCGATATGAAGAAAAAAGTGAGTGCAGATTCACTTCTAAAACTTGAGCCAAAGGATAATGTATGGGCAGGAGGGGAAATGTCATTCAACGACATGTACCAGTCTTATTATTTCAGATTTCCAGGTTTCAATTTCTATCCTGTAGCTGGTGTTTCTTGGACTCAGGCTAATGCTTACTCAAAATGGAGAACAGAATATGTTCAGGAAATTATCAGAAAAGAAAGAGAAATAGATTCAACTTTCACTAAAAATCAACTGATAGAAAGAGGCGTTGCTCTGGCTGACTATAGATTGCCTACTGAGGCTGAGTGGGAGTATGCTGCTAAAGCAATGATTGGTACCCAATACCTTGACGAAAATCAAGAATACGGTAGAATCTATCCTTGGGATGGGAGAGGTGTTCGTAACCCATATAATGTAAAAAGAAAAGGTAAGCAGGGTGATTTCCTTGCCAACTTCAAAAGAGGTAGAGGTGATTACGGTGGAATCTCAGGTGGTCAGAGAAATGATGGAGATATCATTCCTACTAATGTTTATGATATGGCTCCAAATGATTTCGGACTATACCACATGGCAGGAAATATGAACGAATGGGTTCAAGATATTTACCGACCACTTTCTTACCAAGATTTTGATGACCTTAACCCAGTTAGAAGTAACGGCTTAGGGGATGAGGAAGATACTTATATGACTTCCATGCTTACAGATGAGCTTAGAGTTTATAAAGGAGGTTCTTGGAGAGATGTAGCTTATTGGTTAGCTCCAGGTACCAGAAGGTTTATGCATCAAGATTCAGCTACCAATCATATTGGTTTTAGATGTGCGATGATCTCTATCGGCGAGAAAGGAAATTAAGAAATATCGAATTCACGAAAAGCCCCACCAATTGATTTTGGTGGGGCTTTTTTCATGTAAATTCATTAATGCTCTATTTCGCTGGTTTCATCACACCAGCATTGATTGCCACAGAAATGTCATTTTCCTTAGGAGGAATAGGGCAGGCATATCCAGCCACATAGGCGCAATAAGGATTGTAGGCTTTGTTGAAATCCAATTCAATGGTGTCTCCATTAGGAATGCTCAAGCCCATATATCTTCCACCTCCATACGTTTCAATTCCGTTTGTCAGATCAGTAAAAGGTAAAAAGAGATAGTCTTTGTATTTTTCCTGAGTTCGTAGTTGGTGGCTTTGGTAGATATTCAATTGATATTCTTTACCATCTAAGGTAAACGTCGCAATCCCGTAGATGTCATAGTCTTTTATCGAGTTTGCAGTAGTTTTCATTTGAAATAAACTATGAGGAGGAAGCTTTTCAAATTTGGCTATTACATGAAATTTTTCATCAATTGGATAATAATTATGTCCTGTAAAGGCAAGTTGTTGCTTCTCAGATAATGGCGATTCATCAGGATTTTTAAATTCTTCATTCAGTTCACGCTGAAATTCTAGAATTGAAGCTTTGTAGTCATTTTGAGCATATAGCTTATTTGAAAGCCCGATAAATGCTGAGAGAAAATCAGTAGTGCTTTCATAGGGAGTTTATTTTAAATTCAGTTTGACTTGGTAATTTTTATATAAGCCAAATTAGAATCTAAAAGTGAATTTTAGAAGATTTTTCCATTCGACCCGAATAAAGGGGAAGTAAAATTCTAAGCGCTTCATTTTCAATGCTTAGGCAAATCTCATTAAATTGATAATCTGATAGTAAACTTTTAACCTATACAAATTATGGAAAGCAAAAATGGATTTTTGAAAATGAGTATTGCTGAATTTATTCCTTGGATACATGCCCAGCGCATAGCTCGCACCATTATCACTATTCAACAGCATCACACATGGAGCCCTAACTACACCCATTTCAACGGTAGAAATCATTTCGACAGACAATCAGCCATGAAAAATCATCATGTTCGAAATAATGGCTGGAGTGATATAGGGCAGCATTTTACGACCTTTCCAGATGGTACCATAGTTACCGGAAGGTCTTTAGAAGCTACTCCAGCATGTATTTTTGGTGCCAATAGAGACTCCATTTGTATCGAACATCTAGGTAATTTTGATAAAGATGGTGATGCAATGACAAACGAGCACAGAGATACCATAATTCAGATGACTGCAGTTCTTTGTGATAAATTTAGACTGCCAGTGAATACGTTTAGTATCATTTATCACCATTGGTTTGAACTCAGTACTGGGAAGAGGAATAATGGAACCGGCGGCAATAAGTCTTGTCCAGGTTCAAATTTCTTTGGTGGAAATAAAGTTGAGGATTGTAAGTCTTTCTTTCTTCCGTTTGTAGAACAGGCTATTCAAGGATCCCATCTGACCATTGCTCCTCCTACTATTGAAAAATATGTAGCAGTGACAGCTAATCTACTTAATGTACGTACCGCACCAAATGGGTCTTCTGCAAAAGCTCCAGATAGACAGGCTGCTCAATTAGGAGCAATTTTGAGAATCTACGATGAATCCAATGGGTGGCTTAAAATATCAAATAGTCAATCACACTGGGTTTATGGAAGATACACAACTGAGGTTCAAAGAGCTACTATCAATGCAAATGTGCTTCGAGTAAGGAGTGGTCCTGGGACAGCATATCCAATCGTAGATAACCTGATGAAGTCAGAAGAAGTATTCATATCCAAAGAATCAGATGGCTGGTGCAAAATGAGTTTGGAGGAAAAATGGTTAAGTAAAAGCTATTTGGATTTCAAATAATCTTGGAAAAAGATTTACCTAATTTACCCGATATGTGAGTTGATTTCTCATTTCGTGGAACTTCTCTAATTCCTTTTGCTACTTAAACCCGTCTATCTAACCGTTAGACGGGTTTCCCTTTTTTGGAATATTCTTCGCTTTATTAAAAGTGCTTCCAAACCGAAGCTGCTTTCTGGCAAAGAGAGTAATTGCCAACTTAACCACTAAAACTATGAGTTTATTAAAAGATGTAAGAGTAGCAATATTAGCTACGAATGGATTTGAAGAATCAGAATTAGTAGAGCCAAAACGTGCCCTTGAAAAAGAAGGTGCTGAAGTATTAATTATCTCACCGGAAAATGATGAAATCAAAGGCTGGAAGAATGGAAATTGGAGTGATGCCATAAAAGTAGATGCAAGAGTAGATCAAGTAAGTTCGACTGACTTTGATTCCTTACTGATTCCTGGAGGCGTGATCAATCCTGACCTATTAAGGAGAGATATGACTTCTGTGAATTTTGTCAAAAGCTTTTTCGAAGATCATAAACCGGTGGCGGCTATTTGCCATGGCCCTCAAATGCTTATAGAAGCTGAAGTGACCAACGGCCGTACCTTGACATCCTTTGCGTCAATAAGAAAGGACCTTGAAAATTCCGGGGCACATTGGGTAGATGAAGAAGTAGTCGTGGATAGCGGCTTAGTCACATCACGAAGCCCGAAAGATCTGCCTGCATTTAATAAAAAAATGGTAGAGGAATTCCGAGAAGGAAAACATGCTGGACAAACAGCTTAAAAAGCATAAAGCCCGATTAATAAATTAGTCGGGCTTTTTATACGATTTTTTATCATCTCATATGAGTTGTGTTTGCTGGAACGGACCACAGTTTTGAAATCTTAACTTTTGATAGTTGAACCCTGAATTTTATTTACCGTTAAATTTTTACTTATTTAATAGTTCAACTTCACGATGCATGAAAAGACTTCCTTTTTTACTCACAATCTGCCTAATTTCTTTTTTCAGTTACGCTCAGGAAATCAAAGAATCAACCTTTAAATCCGAAATCCAAGAAGTCACGGTATTTCTCTCAGGTGCGCAGATTTTTGAAACAGCCTCTGGGCAGCTTTCTGCAGGCGAATCATTTATTTTAATTAAGGGACTTTCTCCTTATGTGGATGAAAAGAGTATTCAGGTCAAAGGTATGGGTGATTTTACCATTCAAGCTGTAAATAAGCGCTTGGATTACCTCTCTGAGCAAAAAACTGGGGAGAAAGTGAAAATGCTACAGGATTCTATTTTGGCAATCCAAAGAAACCAAAGTATTAGAAAAAGGGCGCCTGGAAGTGCTCAAGGAAAAAGCCAGTTTGCTAAATGCAAATAAGAATATAGGCGGAACTCAGAATGGATCGACTTTGACGGAATTGAAACAGGCGATGGATTTTTACGATGCTGAGCTGATGAAAATCAAAGCTGAGGAACTGAAAATACAAGCGAATCTTCAAAAGGAAAATGAGGAGATGAATAAGCTCAGCAATCAGATTGCCGCTATGCAAGAATCTGCCAATGAGTCAACTTCCGAAATTAGAATACGAGTAAAAGCTGAAAGAGCAGGAAGTGCCACCTTGGAAATCAACTACCTCGTAGCCAATGCAGGCTGGTATCCAAAGTATGATGTTCGCGTGAAGAATGTGAGTTCACCTCTTGCGCTGACCTACAAAGCGGAGGTATATCAAAACACCGGTGTGGATTGGAAGGACGTGAAACTTAGGTTTTCCAACGGTAATCCAAATCAAGGTGGTCAAATTCCAGATTTAGAAAAGTGGGAGTTGAATTTTGCAAGACTGACTACCTTCAATCCTAGAACACAAATTTTCGGGTCTGTTTCTGGCCGAATCACAAGTGCAGCTGATGGTGAGGCGATTCCTGGAGCCTCAGTGATGGTGCGGGGCACAACCATAGGAACAGTAACCGATATAGATGGTAATTACTCCCTAACCTTACCTTCAGGAGCTAGTCAGTTAAGTGTGTCCTTTATAGGTTATCAGCCAAAGGATATAGCGATTAATTCATCTAGGGTGAATATCTCTCTTCTAGAGGCTAGTAACATGTTGGATGAAGTTGTAGTGACAGGATATGGCACTCAGCAGAAAAAATCAATCACAGGAAGTGTTGCAACTGTCCGGATTCGTGGCACAAACTCGATGGATGCTTATGCGGCAAGTCCTTTAAAGACTACTGTGGTAGAAAACCAAACGACAGTAGAAATCGAAGTTGCAGAGCCTTATTCAATCAAATCAAATGGAGAGAAAACCTTGGTTGATCTGAAAAATTATGAGGTAGATGCTGCCTACAGTTATTCGGTTGTTCCTAAGCTCGATAATGATGCATTCCTGATTGCTGAGATTGCCGATTGGAGTCAATACAGTTTGCTGGAAGGAGAAAGCAATCTATACTTTGAAGATGGCTATGTAGGCAGATCAATATTGAATGGGTCTTCATTGCAGGATACCTTGGAAATTTCAATGGGGCGGGATAGAAGCATTGTGATCCAACGGGAGAAAAATGATGAATTTTCCAAAAAACGGGCAATTGGGTCTAATATCACTGAGAGTCGCGAGTACAAAATCACTGTGAAAAACAATAAGTCTCAGCCCGTGACGATCAATGTGGAAGATCAGATTCCTGTGTCTGTCAATTCTGATATTACCGTCGAGGCATTAAGACTTTCTGGTGGGAAATTAGATCCAGATACTGGATTAGTCACTTGGACGATAACTTTGCAGCCGGGGGCTCAGCAAGAGCTCAAACTCCAGTACGAAGTGAAATATCCAAAGCGGGAAAAAGTGATTTTGGATTAAGGTTTATGCTATGGTAAATAGCTAAAAAGGGGTTAAACAATTAAGTTTACCCCCTTTTTTAATGGTCAGAAATGAATGAACTCCTTATTTCACTATCCAATAATTCAGATAGCCAGATGGGGTTTCTAGTACCACTTTGAATATGTCAGACTGTGTTCCATTAAGGGAAAATGACTTCTTCTCATCGGCTAAATTGACCTCACCGACTAGCCAATAATTATCTAAGCCACCAGTCTTGAAATTATTTGTTGTTGATACCCAAACTCTGCCTTTTTTGCCTTTGGAAAGAGATTTCCAGCTCATTGAGATTTCTCCATTTTTCGATTCAGCTTTCAGTCCACTTGCATCCACTGCTCCAATGAATGGAGTTCCATCTAATTCCATTGCGATCTTCTTAGGAATGCTGAGTTCTAAATGATTTGCTATAGAAGGCAGAATGTCCACCATCTCTGGTGTTTCCTCAAAATGTGAATTGGTGTTTTTTGAATTGGTGACTATCCATGTGGCACGTTCTCTTGCGCTATGACCTCCGTGATCAAAACCATCATCAGTTCTTCCATGATCTGTAGTGATGACTATTAGCCAATCTTCTCCAAAAGTATCTTCTCTGAATTGAATTGCTTCCCAAACACGTCCGATTTGGATATCTGCTTTTTTGACTCCGTCCATCATTTCAGGACTATTGCCAAAGCCATGTCCCATATCATCGGAATATTCCAAATACATCCAGGATAAATCTGGAGCTTCCTCAGAAATGTAGCGGGCAGCTTCTTTGGAAACTGCTTCGTCTATTCTATGGATGTAAAATTTATCATCGTCATGAGGGAAATTCAAGCTGTCCAGCTCCAATCCGTCAAAATAATAGTCAAAAACAAAGTTTCCAGTTTGCGGTAAATTGGCTCCCACCAGTTTAGTTCTATTGTCTAGCCAAGTAGAGAAAATGGCCGTTTTCTTAGTTGGGTCAGCTTCTTTTAGTATTCTGAAAATTGTCCAGTAGTTATAATTCGGCGCCTTGATACTGTTTCCCCATACATTATGCTTATTCGCCCAAACCCCAGTTAATAAGGAGTTATATCCCACTGCAGAAATAGTAGGCGTCTCAGAATATCCGCCCACTTCGCCTCCCATACTAGCTTTAGTAAATCCTCCAATTGCACTAATCTTGTCCATATTTGGAGTAGCAACTGAATCGATCACATCTGCAGGGATTCCATCTAGGATTACGAATAACACTTTTTTGGAGTTGGTTTGAGCAAAACTGTGAGATGCAAACAAGGCAACGGCTGCAAGCGTTAAAATTCTTTTCATTCTTGGCTATTTCTAAGAGATTCTAAAGGTACTCCCTAAAGTTAAAAATGAAATGGAATAGGTTTTTAGCTCCCCTGCTACTTCCGGTCCAATGTCATCTCCAAGAAGGTGTACCAGGTATCTCCTTGGTTGAATTCGCCGATTTCAAACCATTGACCTTTCTCATTTATTTTGATAATGTACCTGACCGATTCTGCAGGATACCAATAATATACATCCTCTTTTATTTCAGATTTGAAAGTCCCTTTTTGTCCAGATGGAAGGAATGATTGAAAATCAAACTGATTTTCTGCTCCGGAAGATGTGATGATGGCTAGCGCATTGTGAACAATTTTTCCATCTGATTTACCTAATCCTTCAATTAGAATAGCAGTGGAATCTAGTTTGAACTGAATATTTTCAGTTTGTTCAAATGTTTGCTTAACCCTATCCTGGCCCATCATCCAACCGGATCCTTCCCATTCCCCGACTAGAAAAGATAGTTTTTTCACTTCTGCTTGGAAAGATTTATCGGTTTCACTGCTTTGCGCAATTGATAGGTTTGTGATAACCGATAGAGCGAGTATTAGAATTGTTGATTTTTTCATAATTTCTATAAAATGGTTTATACTATAAACTAAATATTCAAATTTTTTTAAGTGATGTAATTTTTAAGATTTTCAACATAACTCTCAAAAGCTCTAACACCTTTTTGTGTTACAGAGCAGGTAGTTAGCGGTCGTTTTCCTTTAAATGACTTTGTTATTCTGATATACTCGGCTTTGTCAAGTTTATCCAACTGTACACTTAGATTTCCTGCAGTTGATTCAGTTTTCTCTTTGAGAAAGGTGAATTCTGCTGACTCCACGCTGATTAGGATGGACATAACGGCTAGGCGCAACTGCGAATGTAAAAGAGGGTCTAATGGCTTAAACTCGCTCACGATAAGTGTATTTTAAGTAATAACCAGGCACAAGATATCCCAAAACCATCGCAATCCCAGCGACTAAGTACTGATCAGAAACTGATACAAGGAATGCAATAATAGCAGCAATCGCCAAAACTAATCCGCCAAACTTAACCATCGAAACTTTGATGATGCTACCGGTAGCAAACATTCCAACTGCGGCTAATAGTAGAATCACAGGATTATGATTAAATCCTAGCACTGGCATAAAACTCAGAACTATTAGCATGGCAACGAATACTCCTATCCAGACTTGGTTCAGGATCTGATCTAGATGTGTTTTGAATTTTGCCTTGCTCCGCTTATTGTAGCTCCAGTAAAAACTGAATAAGGAAGCTGGAATTACAAGAATCCAGATGTAATAAGGGTGTTCGTAATTTGCTTTTTCAAGTGCATAAAACCCAAGATTGCAAATAGATATTACCCATCCCCAGAGCAAAAGGTGAAAACTTCCATCTCCTGCCGCTTCTTTTTTGACTCTAGCGATCATATCAGTGATGATCGCTAAGGACTCAGTACTTGATAATTCTTTTTCCATGATTTTTAAATTTAATGTTTGAGCGATAAATGTAAATAAGTTTATAATATAAACCAAAAATAAATTAAAATGCTGATTATAAAATGTTTAAAATCCTTTTGGTCGTATTTGGGTTTGATAATGAATTTGGAACCCTCCGGGAATTCATTTTTGAATTCATTTTCTTAACTTGATTCTTAAACCTTTTTGATGCCAAAACATGAAAAATATTTTTCATCCTCAGATAGTTCAAGAATTAATCGACAGGATAAACAAGCTTACTCCCGAGACCACTCCGCGTTGGGGAATAATGCGGGTAGATCAAATGATGGCTCACTGCTGTGTTGCTTATGAAATGGCATATACCGATAAGCATCCCAAGCCTAATTGGTTTATGCGCTTCTTGTTGAAATCCTTCGTAAAGAATGGCGTAGTAAACGATAAACCTTACCCGAGAAATGCCAGAACTGCACCTGCTTTTATTATTGCGGAGCGCAAAGACTTTGAAACTGAAAAAGCACGTTTAATTGGGTATTTGGAGCAGACTAGAGATCTTGGTATCCCCCATTTTGAGGGCAAGGAATCGCTATCTTTTGGTCCGCTCACAGCTGAGGAATGGAATAGTCTTTTCTATAAGCATCTCGATCACCATTTAACCCAATTCGGTGTATGATACATCCAGCAAAGTCTATCAGGACTTTTATTGGTTCAAAAGACTATAACGAGAGTATTCGATTTTATCAAGTATTGGGATTTGAGGTGAAGTCACTCGATCCCAAGATGTCATTAGTTACCGTTACCGATAAGCTTGCTTTCTATTTACAAGATGCTTACTTGAAAACCTGGTGCGAAAACTCGATGATTTTTCTAGAATTAGAAAGTGATCTCGAGTCTTATTGGGAGGCTATCAAAGTCCTTGGTTTACCGGATAAATTTCCTGTGAACCAAACTGAGCACGATTAAACATAACGATTGGGGAAGTGAGTTTTTTCTTCATGACCCAGCCGGTGTTCTTTGGCATTTTGGGATATTCAATTGATCCCTACTCCAGATGTGGAAAATATAGGCTGACTTATAGACTAATTCCGCTATACTTTGAGCCTAAATAAGTTAGCTTATTGACGGTTAAGATTTCTTTTAATAGACCATAAGAATTTTGTCAAGTAGTTCTTTCGGTCTGATTCTTGAGCCCTTTTGCCTCAAAAAGATTAACTACATATGAACAAAAATTTGCTTCTATTGGCCCTTTTTGCGTCACTTTCATTTGCAACTTCCTGCTCTAACTCTGAATCAGTTTCTGAAGAGGAAAATGAAATCAATTCTACAGAAAAGGCTTTATATGTTGGTGACAATTCAGCTACCTCGCTTGACTGGAACGGTACCTATAAAGGCACAGTGCCCTGCGCTAGTTGTGAGGGAATTGAAACTATTCTAACCCTCAACATCGATCGTACTTATAAATTGTCAACCCATTATTTCGGAAGAAATGACGCTCTGGAAGAGGATGATATGGGGACTTTTACGTGGGATGAAACTGGATCTATTATTACGCTGGAGCATGTAAGCAATGGACCTAGCAAATATAAAGTGGGTGAAAATCGCATTTGGCAACTTGACATGCAAGGAAATATGATCACCGGAGATCTTGCGGATCATTACATACTGACCAAGCAATAAACCTTACTTAAATCGCACTATTTTTCCATGAGCTTTTGAGGTCATGTTCTGAGGAATGGAATCTGTGATTTCCTTGTATAAAAGTTCTACGAGCTTTTGCTTTAGGAAACTTCGATTTAAAATTATACTTACTTCGCGTGTAGGAGAAACGCCGTCAAAAGGCCTTAATCTGGTTTTCTCCTCATCGGAAAGTTCCAAGGTCGCTAATTCTGGAAGAAGAGTAACGCCTTTGTATCTGTTTACCATATTTTTAAGCCCTTCAAGTGATCCACTTTCGTAGTGAAAATTCTTTGGTCCGCTTAGGCTTTGATCACAAAGATTAATCACTTGATCCCGAAAACAATGCCCTTGCTGGAGAACCCCAGAAATCTTCTTTCTGCACTTTTTCAGGATGAAACGCCGACTCCTTTAATAGGGGATGATCCTTTGACAAATAGGCGAAAAACTTTTCATAAAACATTGGTTTCTCGACAATTCCAGCTTCCTCCAAAGGTGTCACAATAATTCCAAGATCTAACTCGTCATTCTTTAACTTTTTCACCACGTCTTCAGTGACCATTTCCTGCACCTCTAGCTTCACATGTGGATATTTCTCCAAAAACTTTCTGATAAAAAGATGCAATAAGTAAGGTGCCAGCGTAGGGATAATCCCCAACTTTATCACCCCTGAAACATCTCCTTTCAAGTCAGCTACCAATTCAAAAATTCCTTTGCTTTCAGACACCACCTTCTTGGCTTGCTTGATTATTTGAACTCCCATTTCAGTAGGAATTACAGGCATTTTACTTCGGTCAAAAAGAATAACCCCTAAATCCCGTTCTAACTTACTGAGCTGTGCGCTCAAGGTAGGTTGAGTTACAAAACAGCTCTCCGCAGCATGGCCAAAGTGTCTGTGCTTGTCGACTGCTATTAGGTATTCTAGTTGTTGTATAGTCATAGGCTTATGCTTCTCTATGTCAAAAGTAGAAATTTCCGAAAAGAGTTTCTTCCTCCTTTTCTAATACCAAGAACCTTTAATCAAATAGCGAATTGAATATTTTTCAGTCGATCAGAAAATCAGTACTTTATTAGCCAATATTCAAAAGATCCCCTAATAACCTTAATCTCTCTAAATAATGAGCAAATCAAATTTTTCCCGAAGGAAATTCCTAAGTGCCTCCTTATTAAGTACCGTTGGCTTTTCAGCTATTCCAAATCTAAGTTTTGGAAAAAATACGGTCGCAGCCGATACCTCTAAAATTCGCCTAGGATTCATAGGAGTAGGGAGGCAGGCGATGGGATTGCTTAGCAACATGATGAAGAACCCAATTGTGGACGTAGTGGCAGGTGCGGACGTCTATGAGATAAAATTGGAAAGATTTAAAGAACGTGTAGCAAAGCTTTATAAGGAGGAGAAAAGAGAGGCTCCAGCAATGAAAGTTTATGGGGATTACAAAGAATTGCTAGCAAATCCTGATGTCGATGCGGTAGTGATCGCTTCGCCAGATCATTGGCATGCAATGATGGCAATAGATGCCTGTCATGCCGGAAAAGACATTTATCTGGAAAAGCCGCTAACCTTCACCATTCATGAGGGGCAAGAGTTAGTTAAAGCTGTGCGCTCCAATGGGATCGTACTTGCTGTAGGAAGCATGCAGCGATCTGGGGCTAATTTTCAACACGCAGCCAGAATGGTCCAAAAAGGAATGCTTGGAAATATCAAACAAGTTCTGGTTAATGTAGGTACTCCGCCTCATCCCAAGCCTTACGATTTGCCACTTCAACCCGTTCTTGCAGGTTTAGATTGGAATTCCTGGGTTGGGCCTATTCCAGCTATTCACTACAATGAAGAATTAAATCCTCCAATTAGCCTGAACCCAGAGCAAAATGAAAAAGTATGGGGAGCATGGCGATGGTACCAAGAAACAGGTGGCGGGCTGATGACTGACTGGGGAGCACATATGATAGATATCGCACAGTGGGGACTTGGAATGGATAGAAATGGTCCAGTTGAAGTAATCCCTAGTACTGGTTATGCTCCTCTGAAATACATTTATTCAAATGGAGTCCCTATGGTTATTGAGCCTTTTGATGAAGGAAGGCAAGGAGTGAAGTTTATTGGAGAAAAGGGCTGGATTAAGGTTTCTAGGGGTACTTACGACACGAATGTTTTAGCCTGCGAGCGCAAATTCGAGAAAGAGGAGTTTGGATTCGGGGATCATCACATAGATTTTATTGATTGTGTAGTTAAGCGAAAAGATCCTGTAGTGCCTGTTGAAATCGGTCATAGCTCGTGTACAGCTTGCACTATCGGAAATATTGCGCATCAATTAGGACGACCACTTAAATGGGATCCAACAGCACAAGTATTTGTAGATGACTGGGAAGCCAATTCCAAGCTTCATTATACTTACCAGCATGGCTATTCACTTGGTTAAAGCGTATTAATTGAGGTTGTTGTATAGTTCAGGTAGTTGATTTTTAAGATTATACAGTTAGATTGTATAAAATCCTAATTTTCGCCCCATGCTTCCAATCCATCAGCTTTCGCTTTCTCTATATTCAAGTTCCAGATTATTAATTCAGTTCATTCAAAGCGGTTTGAGTGAACTGAATTTGACCTATCCACAATTTCTTGTGCTATCAGTTTTGTGGGAAGAAGATGGATTGAAGGTCAATGAAATAGGGAAGCGCTTATACCTTGATTCGGGGACGTTGACGCCACTATTGAAAAAACTGGAGGCAATGAATTATGTGAGGAGGCAGAGAGGGGAGGCGGATGAACGAACAGTTCATGTGGAATTGACTTATCCTGGAAAATCACTTCAAGTTAAAGCCCATGAAATAATTGAGCCTTTAAATGAACAAATGACAGAATCTTCAGATTTAAAATTGTCTGAGCTAAACCATTCTATTTCTCACTTGTTAGATAGTATTGAAAAACTAAAAAGATCTAACTAAATGAAGAAGTTGAATATTGATTATACCGCGGTAGCTATAAATACTGGAGGTAGAAAAGGCCATGTGAAAACGGATGATGGGCTTTTGGATTTTGATGTGGCTATGCCTAAAGAAATAGGAGGTGAAGGAGGAAAAACAAATCCAGAACAATTTTTTGCTGCAGGCTATGCCGCTTGTTTCGGTGGTGCATTAGGTGCTGTGGCAGGTAAAACTAGCCTGCGGGATTCAGAGATTACCGCCAAAGTTCATCTGGGAAATTATGGTCCGGGTGATTTCGGTTTGGCTGTGGATATTTTTGTAAAAATACCGCATGCTGATTCTTTGGAAGCAGCCCAAAAACTAGTTGAGGCAGCGCATGAAGTTTGTCCTTACTCCAAAGCAACTAAAGGGAATATAGAAGTAAACGTGAAGGCTATCTCTTAGATTTCGCTCTTAAAATCTACAGTCTAGCTACTCGCCTAGACTGTAGATATGTTTATCTGATGGATTGTGGTTGAGTTATTTTTATGATCCCTTTTTTAAAATTGGTACGGTCTTGAAGAGCCAATATCCCACTTTTTGCATTTTCTAATCCATATATATCTACCTCGTGTCCAGTGATTTTTCCTTCCAAAATCCAGTGAAAAAGGGTTTCCATATTTTGCCTATTCTGTGAAGCTTCTACTTTTGAGAAATTCCCCCAGAATACACCAACAATAGAACATCCTTTGAGTAAAGGTAGATTCATGGGGATTTTAGGAATATCTCCATTGGCAAATCCTACAATCAGGTACCGGCCTTTCCATGCGATTCCTCGCAAAGCGGGATCAGTGTACTTCCCTCCAACAGGGTCTAAAATCACATCAACTCCCTTTCCATTTGTTAATTCCTTAATTCTGGATTTCAGATCTTCCGTTTCGTAATTGATCGTTTCATCAGCACCTTTACATCTGCAGTATTCAAGTTTTTCATCCGAAGATGCACAGGCAATGACTTTTGCTCCCATGGCTTTTCCCAATTCAACTGCAGCAATTCCGATTGCTCCGGAAGCTCCTAGCACAAGTAAGGTTTCTCCATCCTGAAGATTTGCCCGATCTTTCAACCCATGATAAGCTGTGCTTAAGGAATAAAGAGATCCAGCAGCTATTTCTGAGGAAATTCCATCAGGAAGTACAAAAATTCGATCAGTATCCACAGCTATTTTCTCCGCAAATCCACCCCAGCGACAAAGTGCCAATACGCGATCTCCAATCTTCAGATTGCTAACATTATCGCCTAATTCGATGATTTTACCCACTACTTCTCCACCAGGAGAAAAAGGAAGCTCTGGCTTAAATTGATACTTGTTTTGGATGATCAGCAAATCAGGATAGCTCACACCACATACTTCTACTTGGATCAAAACTTGATTTTCCTTCGGTCTAGGATCAGGTAATTCTCCAATTTTTAAGTTTTCAGGTAGGCCAAACTCTTCGCAAATAACTGCTTTCATTTCGATGTAATTTTTTTACGATAAAAATCTTTAAGGTATGTTTTCTATGATTCTATTTGGCTAAACTTTTTCGCCACTAATCAGCTTCGCTGGTTCTTGCTACCTTCCTGCCTGACAATTACATCTTTAAAATAGGCATTTCAGGCTGAAAAGGATAATTTTGAAGCTTTACTAAATAATCCCCAGATATATGGCAGTTAATGATTTTATCCGAGACAACAAAGATCGATTTCTTAATGAATTGTTGGATTTGCTCCGCATTCCATCGGTAAGTGCTGATCCTAAATTTAAAGATGATGTTTTTGCTGCGGCTAATTTTGTGAAGGAAAGCTTGGAAAAAGCAGGAGCTGATGTAGTGGAAATCTGCCAGACGAAAGGTTATCCAATTGTTTACGGAGAGAAAATCATTGACCCTGCTTTGCAAACGGTTTTGGTATATGGACATTACGATGTGCAGCCAGCTGATCCGTATGAGCTTTGGGATTCACCTCCTTTTGAGCCAGTGATTAAAAAGACGAAGATTCATCCCGAAGGAGCAATTTTCGCTCGTGGATCTGCGGATGACAAAGGTCAATTTTACATGTATGTGAAAGCTTTTGAAGCGATGATGGCTTCAGGGGATTTGCCTTGCAATGTAAAATTTATGATCGAAGGAGAAGAGGAAGTTGGGTCTGACAACTTGGATAAATTCGTCATCGAAAATAAAGAAAAGCTGAAAGCAGATGTAATCCTGATTTCTGATACGCATATGATTTCCATGCAAGATCCTTCCATCACGGTTGGTCTTCGCGGCATGGCTTACATGGAAGTGGAAGTAACTGGATCCAACCGAGACCTTCACTCAGGTACATACGGAGGAGCTGTTGCCAACCCGATTAATGTACTTTGTGATATGATTGCTTCCATGCAGGATGAGAATAAGCATATTACCATTCCTGGGTTCTACGATAAGGTGCAAGAGCTGACGGCTGCGCAAAGAGCACGCTTGAACGAGGCTCCATTTGATCTAAATGAGTATAAAGAGAAATTAGACATTGATGATGTGCATGGGGAAGAAGGCTATACGACTATTGAGCGTGTTGGTATTCGTCCTACGCTAGATGTCAACGGTATCTGGGGTGGATATATTGGAGAAGGAGCCAAAACCGTTTTGCCGTCAAAAGCACATGCGAAAATATCTATGCGTCTCGTACCTGATCAGGACTGGAGAGAAATTGCTGAGTTATTTGAAAATCACTTCAAATCCATCGCTCCTAAATCAGTAAAAGTAAAAGTGAAAGCTCATCATGGCGGTTCACCTGCGGTAGTTTCCGATTCATCTGTTGGTTACAAAGCAGCAGAAGCTGCAATGGAAGAGACTTTTGGGAAAAGACCTATTCCGACTCGCGAAGGTGGATCTATTCCTATCGTTGCGTTGTTCCAAAAGGAATTAGGTTCTGATCCAATTCTGTTTGGTTTTGGCCTTGATACAGATGCATTGCATTCACCTAATGAGCACTACGGTGTAAAAAATTACTTTATTGGTATAGAAACCATCGCGGCATTCTTCCGTCAATTTAGAAAACTAAGCGACCACTAATAATTGGCTTAATGCTTTATCTTGTAGTTCAATAATTCTCTTATCTCAATTTCCTTGTCCATCAGGCTGGAAGACCGAAGACGGATGACCGAAGTCTCGAATTCGCTAGAGTTAGCCATATTAGAAGACGAGTTTGTTCTGGTAGTAAAATAAATGAGGTTACTCAAAAAAAGTAAATTGCTAATCAATCATTCTTTCATGACTAAAACCAAAGGAAAATCAGGAAAACTACTCCTGCTTGTACTGCTTTTCTTCAGTTTCTACGCTCAAGCACAGATTATTGCTCCGCCAAAATGGACGATTTCAATCGAGCCAAAAAGTCTGGTTCAAGGTGAAGAGGCTAAGTTGGTATTCGAAGCACAAATTCCAATTGGTTGGTATATCTATGCCAATGATTTTGATCCGGATCTAGGTCCGATTTTGGCAACTTTGGAGTTGGATAATTCTGAAGAATATACTTTGACAGGTGGTTTTAAAGCCATTGATTCCAAGACAAAATATGAAGATATCTGGGAAGGTGATGTAAAGTATTTTATAGGTAAAGGGAGGTTTGAGCAATTATTTATCCCTAAAACTACCTCAGGAAAGATTACCGGAACGCTGGCATATCAAATGTGTTCTGATGTCTCAGGTAAGTGTGTTAATTATGATCTTGATATAGAGACTGAATTCGAGGCTAGTGAGCCTGCTATTACCTCAACTCCTTCAGAAAGTACTGTTCTAGCAATAGATTCAGTTTCTTCTTCTGATTCTGAGACAGAGGATGCTCCTTTTGGTATCCAGGAAAATCAGGTGGATGAGCCAGTTGCTACTTCTTCTGAACCCATTGAAATTGTTGCAGTTCAGGAGAGTGAATCTCTTTGGGGATTTATGGTTTTAGCTTTCTTGGCTGGCTTGGCCGCTTTGCTTACTCCCTGTGTATTTCCAATGATACCGATGACTGTAAGTTTCTTTACTGGCCGTGCTGGAAGCAAAGCAACAGGAATACGAAATGCCATCATTTATGGCTTGTCGATTATTGCTATTTATACAATTGCTGGAACTGCCGTAGCTGCAATTCAAGGTCCGGAATTTGCCAATTGGCTCGCAACACATTGGCTTCCGAATCTTTTTTTCTTCGGGATTTTCATCTTTTTCGCCTTGGCTTTTCTGGGGATGTTTGAGATTACCTTGCCTTCTGGCTTTGTAAATAAAGTAGATGAAAAGGCTGAAAAAGGTGGTTTGACAGGGATTTTCTTTATGGCTTTCACTTTGGTGTTGGTGTCATTTTCCTGCACAGGCCCTATCGTTGGATCTATTTTGATCTCTTCGGCTGGTGGAGAATTGATTAAACCGATTCTGGGGATGTTTGCATTCTCCCTAGCCTTTGCAATTCCATTTACGCTGTTTGCTATTTTCCCTGAATGGATGAATCGCTTGCCGAAGTCCGGTGGTTGGCTGAATTCTGTGAAAGTGGTTTTGGGATTTTTAGAACTGGCTTTAGCTTTCAAATTCCTTTCTATTGCAGATCTGGTATATCACTGGGGGATTCTTGACCGGGATATTTTCCTGATTATTTGGATTGTGATTTTCTCTGGATTGGGACTTTATCTTTTGGGTAAAATTCGCCTTCCACACGATTCACCAATGGATGCCATAGGGGTGCCAAGACTACTTTTGGCTTTGTTCACCTTTATGTTTGTGCTCTACATGATTCCAGGTCTTTTTGGAGCGCCGCTGAAATACCTAAGCGGTTACCTTCCTCCTATGTCCACCCAGCAGTTTAAATTGACCGGTGGGCAAAGTATGGTTGAGGATGGAGAGAATATCCTGGGTGAACCAGTAAAATATGCAGATATCCCACTGGAAATACCTCTCGGCATTCAGGGGTATTTTGACTATGAGCAAGCAATGAGAGCTGCAAAAAAGGCAAATAAGCCACTTCTCATTGACTTCACTGGGCATGGATGTGTGAACTGCCGAAAAATGGAGGAAAACGTCTGGGTAGATCCGCAGGTTTTGAAGAGGCTGAAAGAGGATTTCGTCATGGTGGCACTTTATATCGATGAACGATTGGAGCTTCCTGAAAGTGATTGGTACACTTCAGAATATGACGGAAAAGTCAAAAAAACTTTGGGCAAGCAAAACGCAGATTTCCAGATTACCCGCTTTCAAAACAATGCGCAGCCTTACTATGTCATCCTAGATCATAGTGAAAATCTCCTCGCTCAGCCTAAGGGGTATGAAACCGATATTCAGGAATTTGTTGAGTTTTTAGATGGGGCGAAAGAGAGATTTAAGCAAGCGAATTAATCTTGCTTCATTTTATAAGTCAGCAATCTAGGATTCACAATCAGCTGTACCCAACCCCAGTTATTGGTGTTTTCTGAACTAGTTCCGCCTTTCACAGCACTCATACTTTCCGTGGCAAATAGCTGAGAGTAACCCACATTCATTTTCACATATTTTCCAAGGCTGTTGCCATAGACTAAGTCAAGCTCTGTTCCCAGGTTTTGTGATAAATCGTCTGCCATTTCACCGTTGGCAAAAAACACGTGGGCATTCAGACCCAAAGTGGATTTCTCGCCGGTTGGTAAGGCTACTTTGCCATAGAAATCGTTTAGTCCTACGTTATTGGCATGATTTCCCACGTAGAAATAATCCATGTAACCATTGAATTTATGGTTGGTACCATATAATGGGAAAAAGGATTTATTCTTTTCTTCGCCAGCTTGATCTGTTCCACTCAATGACTCAAAGCCCCCAATTAAAGTCACTTTTCCAGCTTTATATTTTGCTTCAACCATGTACTGGTAGGCACTCAGATCTGTGGAGGCATTTGCCATTCCGGTCTGCAAATGAGCTGAACCCGTAATAGTGAGAGCAGAAAGCGGGAAGGTAAAGTAAGTGCCTGTAGTCTGGCGGTAATAAAGTCCGTCTGTCTGCGAAATAGGATCGCTGCTGTACTTCTGAAAACCATTATTCATAAAGAGAAAGCTAATCGATCCCTTGTCCCACGACTTAGTTAGGTGAGCCATTTGCATGGTTTTGTAGGAGAAAAACCCAGTAATGGTGTAGTCACTACCTATAGTTTTTTGATTCTCCGGGATTCGTAGGCAAAAGCTAAATCCAGCTTCTGAACCTGAATCTTCTAGAATACTGAATCATTGCCGCATCGTGAAATCTTCCCTGCATCGCCCAATCCACTTCACCAAGAATCCGCTGATCATCATACGATATGACTTGACGGCCTAATTTGAGTGCCCAGTTTGTAGTAAAAGAATAGCTAAGCCAAGCCTGAAAAAGGCCAAAAGAGTCATTACCATCTGAAGCACTTAATTGTTGCGTGTCTCCCCAAGTACTGACATCCTGCAAACTGAAGTAGAGGCTTAACTTATCGTCATTAAAGCCCAAATTCAGCCTTGACCGCTGCGTTACAAATGCTGCAGGTTTTCCATTATCTGGGAATAGGCTGCCAAAGCCGTGTCTATATTCAAACCGAGGACGTATGTCCGCGTCTAATGTGAATTCCTGAGCAAATACAATTTGATGGTATGCGAAGAAGGCAAGTATTAGCGTAAAAATCTTTTTCATGGTTCGAGTGTTAGTGGTTAAATCTCGAACCAAATATAAGTATAAATACTTATTAAATTCTAAATAAAATACGTATAAATACTAAGTATTTTATTTTCTTTTATTTCTTCTCGAATCAGTATTCATTATACGACTGAAAACTGATCCCTGCCCACTATTCAACCTGCTTTTCAAAAGTCTTTTTCACAAACTTAGATTTAGGAGCTTCGCAAAGAGAGCAAAGGTAGGTTTCAGGTAAATCCTCAAATGCAGTCAATGGAGCTATATTCTGAACCAAATCTCCGTATGCTGGATCATAAACTGTGAGGCAATCCGAGCATTGATAAGCTTCAGTTTTTATAGTCTCCTTTGGAGTAGCCAATTTTTTGGAACCCTCTGGCTTTTTTCCCAACTGCTCGAAGTACATCTTACTTAGCTCGATCAAAAGTCCCGGCAATTCTACCTTATCCACTTCTTGTACGTAGACGATGTATTGCTGTGAGTTTGGGTCAAAGTTTTTTGCATAAAGAAGATTGTACGTATTTCGGATTTTGATGCCTTCCAATCCTGCCGGAGCTGAGTTTTCTCTATGATGATGGACGTGAAATAATATGCCTTTCTGGTGTAATCAGTGATTCCAAAAGTAAGTCCGTAAGTACTGATGTCGCGCTTGTCAAAGTTGTCAACAAGATATTCTTTGAGTTTCAGCGCAGATTTATTATTGACTGGGAGATGCCAATTCAGTTCCAGCATGGAGTGACGCACATTGATTCCGTAACGGCCCAGCAGTCTTTCCCATTCGATTTTTGTGTTTTCAGGAATTCCCTTAATGATAATGGATTTCCAGGGCGTGATGGAGATTTTTCCGATTCGGCTGTCCGCACAGAGGTCACAGAGCACCTTCAAAAAGTCTATGTAGTACTTATTATTTCTCCAATACAATCCCAGCCAATAGCGATCGTCTCCCACACGATTGATGCCTTCGTAGTAGGGAAACGGGTAAAAGGGAACTTCAAGTGGAGTGTCCACTGTACGGTTATTGGAATCCACAGCGTCATTCACCAACTCAAATAGAAACCCCACATCGGCTGGTTCCTCCTTCAAAATCTCTTCAATTGCCGCAGCTACTTTTGCAATATCCCAACTGTAAATAAGCGCTGGATACATCATTGTCTCTTCCCATTCTGGCAGACGGACGTACAGATACCAGTAATCCTCGTGTGCAGAAGCTATGAAATTCAAATGCCCCGTGAAAAGTGGTACAAGGCGCTGTTTGGGGTCTGTAATGTTGATTTTTAGGTTTGGCTGTACTCTGAATTGTTCCAAAATATACAGATAGCGATCCCCAGTCAGCCAAGGGGTGTTAGGAAAAATGTCTGATGAAACGTAAGAAGAAACAATATTTTCCACCCCCAATTCCTCCGGAGACACCAATTGAAATTTATCCTGAGAATCAATTTCCAGCGTATCATCATCTTTGATAAAGAGAATATCTTGACGAGAGCCCAATGAAATAGTGTCCAAACCGGCACTTTCTGCCAGTTCCAAAATCTGCTTTAATTCTGCGGGTGAAAGTACTCCGCCTCTTACGACTACTCTAGAATAATTTTGTGTCATCTGCTTACAAGTTACTTTCAAAGGATTTACTTAGGGTGATGGTTGATTTCACGCCAGTACTTTTGATTGATGGAGAATCTCTCTAACTTCTGTTTTACAACTTCCGCAACCCAAACCAGCTCCTGTTTGCTGACAAAGTGTAGTGAAGTCTATGCATCCACCTGCTATAGCTTCCTGGATATTTCCTTCGCCAACACGGCTACAGCTACATACTAATTTGCCGATCACAGGTCTGGTCTCCGATGATCCCATGAGCAGTGATTTCCTTTTTTCAGAAAGCTCAATTTTGTTTTCGATAAGGGATTTGAACTCAGCAAATTCATTTTTATCCCCCATCAGCACAGCGCCAATTAGCAAGTCATCTTTGACGATACACTTCTTGTAATAGCGACGACTGATATCGGTGAAAATGATTTCCTCGTAGCTATCATCATTTTCAGGTATGATGATATCCCCAATACTGCACAGTTCCAGATCCTTAAATTTTAGAATGTTCATCAGCACAGATCCGCTGTAAATGCTACTCACATCACCAGCGATATAATTTGCCAAAACCATAGCTTGCTCCTCAGCAGCAGAAGTGATTCCGAAGAGTTGATTTTGGAATTCTGCGATCTCGCCTATGGCAAAAATGTTAGGATAATTGGTCTGTAAGTGCTGATTGACCTTGATGCCACGACCACATAAAATCCCGTTATCCCGGGCAATTTTGATATTCGGCTGAGTGCCAATGGCGTAAACTACTGCATTGGCGTAAATGATTTTTCCGCTTTTCAGCGTGATGGAAAGCGACTTGTGTTCTTCATCATCGAAAACTGTGCTCACTTCGTTGTCGAAATACACGTGAATTCCACGCTCCTGCACATCCAATGAAAGCAGCTTGCTGGAAACCTCATCCAGTTGTCGTTCCATGAGTCTGGAAGCGCGCTGCACGATGGTCACTTTCACACGGTTGTGCTGTAAGGCCGCAGCAAGTTCTAGTCCCAACAAGCCACCGCCTATGATGACCACATGCTGATTTTCAGGAGGCAACTTGGTCGAGTCTAAGTAATCTTTGAATCGATCCGCATCAATTTTACTTCGCATAGTGAATCTACCAGGCAGGTCTAGCTGAGCATCTTTCGGTATAAAAGCTCTACTTCCTGTAGCTAGGATCAACTTGTCGAAAGGATATTCTTGCCCATTATCGTCAACCACCACCTGCTTTTCTGGATCGATCTTTTCTATGGAAAGGCCAGTATGAAGAGAGATTTTAAGCTTCTGAAGCTCATATTCCTTTATCTTCTGAAGTTGCTCCCAAGTCAATTCTTCTGTCACATATTCCGGCAAAAGCACCCGGTTGTAAAAGGGATGGGGCTCCTTAGAAAATACATGAATCTGATCGGAATCATTATGCTCTCGGTAATTTTGGATAAAGCGGAAAGCGGCGGCTCCAGCACCCACAACCACTATTTTCTCTTTTTCTTTTTTGTATTTGGATACTGATACCGTCGTAAATTTAAAATCCGGTTCCTTGGATTGAGGATCGACTACAGTTTTGGTCAGGTTATTCGCACGGTTTAGATCCGATTGCAATTGCTTCCCCCAGTGCATCGGTAAGAAGACCACGCCTTCTCGAATGCTTTTGGAAAGCTTTGCCTTTACTCTCACTACGCCATTCTTGCTTTTCACCTCTACCACATCTCCGTCTTTCACCTTGTCCAAATAGGCATCGATTGGATTGATTTCCAGTACTGGACTTGGGTAATGTGTGCGAAGTCGGGATACTTTTCCCGTCTTGGTCATGGTGTGCCACTGATCACGAACACGTCCAGTCGTAAGAATCAATGGAAATTCCTTGCTGGTTTTTTCTGAAGTATTGGCGATCTGAGCAGGGATATTGAAGATCGCTTTTTGAGTCGGTGTATAGAATTTATTGTCTGAAAATAGTCGCGCGGTTCCTGTGTGTCTGTATTCTGGAACAGGCCATTGGAAGGAGCCTTCACTTTTCAGTCTATCGTAATTCAGAAAGGAAATATCGATGTTCGTACCTTTGGTCATGGCACAATATTCCTCGTAGATCTCCTCCGTATTGTTGTAATTAAAGCCTCGGAAACCCATTCTACGGGCAAAATCGCAAAGTATCTCTATGTCAGGTCTAGCTTCTCCCGGAGGATTGATTCCTTTGTTCAGGTAAGAAATCCTTCGCTCGGAATTCGTCATCGTGCCTTCTTTCTCCAGCCATCCTGCTGCAGGCAGAACCAAATCTGCGTATTCAACCGTGTCTGCTTTGTGTGAAATATCCTGTACGACTACGAACTTTGCTTTTTTCATCGCCTTTTCGATCTTCTTAGAGTTTGGCAAACTCACCATAGGATTGGTACAGATGATCCATACGGCTTTCATTTCCCCACTTTCCAAAGCATCAAACATCTCAGTGGCAGATAATCCAGGTTCTGGAGAAATCTCATTTACGCCCCAAAAATTCGCGACTTCCTGTCGGTGTACAGGATTATTCAAGTCCTTGTGAACAGCCAGTAAACTCGCCATTCCACCCACTTCACGCCCTCCCATGGCATTTGGCTGACCTGTGAGAGAAAAGGGCCCATTTCCAGGCTTCCCAATTCTGCCAGTTACCAGCGAAAGATTGAGCAGGGAAAAGTTCTTATCTGTACCGATGGCGCTTTGGTTCAGGCCCATTGCCCACATGCTGATAAATCCCTTTGATTCTCCGATGATCTCAGCTACTTTTTTAATGTCGTCAACAGAAATTCCGCAGAGTTTTGAAGCTTCTTTCAAGGAAGTTGACATCACTTGCTTGCGGTACTTCAGGTAGTTTTCTGTATGTTTTTCTATGAATTCTTTATCTGCCAGTCCGATGTCGATGATTCTACGGCCGATGGCATTGTATAAAATAATGTCCGTACCGGGAATGATCTGTAGGTGAATATCTGCGAAAGTAGCAGAATCAGTCTTGCGTGGATCTACCACGATAATCTTCACATTCGGATTTTTCTCCTTATGCTTTTCCAATCTGCGAAAGAGGATGGGATGACACCAGGCAGGATTTGCGCCAGTGATCAAAAATGCATCTGCCAACTCTATGTCTTCATACGAAATAGGAACTGAGTCTTCTCCAAATGTTTTCTTGTAAGCAACTACCGCCGAGCTCATGCACAAGCGACTGTTGGTATCGATGTTATTTGTGCCCAGAAAGCCTTTTGTAAGCTTATTTGCGATGTAATACTCTTCAGTAAGGCATTGTCCTGAAATGTAAAAGCCTACACTGTTCGGTCCGTATTTCTGAATCAAAGATTTGAATACACCAGCAGCTCTGTCGAGTCCTTGGTCCCAGCTCACCCGCTCCCGAGGATGAGATCTACTCCAACGCATCTCAGGATAGAGAATTCTATCCGAAGTATCGTTTACCACGTAGTGCAGATTACGGCCCTTGGAGCAAAGCATGCCCTGGTTCACAGGATGATTCTGATCACCTTCGACCTGAACTTTGTTTTGAGAGTCCACCTCAGCAACTATTCCGCAGCCAACGCCGCAGTAAGAACAAGTGGTTTTGATTTTTTTATCTGGGATCACTACTCAGGTGTTAGAATTTGAATTTGGAAAATATGGATATCTGTAATGATGTCAGGTATTTCATTTTCTTAGCTTAAAGGACGGAAGATCGAAGTGGCCTTAAATCTGGCGGTTAGCTTATTTTAGTATGATTTAATCTCGTTGATAATTGAAATGCGATATACATATGATTTATTATAATTATAAGCGTCTATGGTAGCCTGCTAGTAAAGAACTTAAACACCAGTGAGGGAGGCAAACATTAACATTGAAGTTGCTTCGGTCATCGGTCATCGGTCTGGCCTTTATCAACAAAATAGCTCATCCGCAAGACAAATGGTCAACTGCAGAAGAGCTATTTTGGGAGTGATGCTACAAGTTAATTATCAATTCTCACTAATTCAGGTTGCAATTTGCTTAATTCTACCTCTGCTACTTTTTCATCCTCTGTGCTGAATCGAATGGCTAAAGCAACCATTCCTGATACCACGATCAATCCTCCTATTACCAAGTATCCTGCTGATACAGCACTTGCTGCTGCGGCAGATTGAGCGGCTGCGGCTGCCTCAGCTCCTAATGCCTCGCTTGCAATTAGAGCAGTTTTCTCAGCGACTGCAGATTTAGAGCTCAGGAAAAGTGCCGCTACAAAAGCTCCAAAATTCCCGCCTGCTCCTACGATTCCAGAGATAGAACCGATTGCTTTCCTATTCACAAATGGGACAACTGAGAATGTGGCCCCCTCCGCCATTTGTACAGCTAGGCTAAATGCAATTAACAAAGCAAATCCTATGAAAAGTCCTGTGGCCAGAGAGAACAAACTAAGCATTAATCCCTCTACAATTAAAATTGCTGCCAAAAACCAAACTCTTCCTTTCAATCCTCTCAATTTTCCAAATTTGTCGCCAAAGTATCCTCCAAGCGTACGTGCAAAAATGTTCATCAGCGCGAAGGAAAGTACGATATTACCCGCAGTGATTCGCTCCAGTTGGAAGGTGTTCTGCAGGTAATCGTCCATGGTTCCATATACGGTTAGTTCTATACCAAAACATGCTGCGTATACAACGAATAGCAACCATACACGGTAGTCTTTAATGGCTTCGCCAAATCCTACTTTGTCCTTTTTGGTGGTAGGAACTTTCATTCCTCGTGCTTCCAATTCTTTGAAATTACCTTCAGGAGTGTCTTTTGTGAAGAAATAGTAAACTAAGCCCATGGAAAAGCAAACAATTCCTGCAATCACCATGGCATATCTCCAAGCATCTTCCTGAGCGACTCCGGCGCCTATCACTATAGCTGCGATAATTGGCATTCCAAGTCTATTTGCTCCGCCTCCAAGATTTCCCCAGCCTGCAGAAGTTGCATTGGCGGTTCCCACCACATTGGAAGCAAACATTAGAGATGTGTGGACTTGTGTTATTACGAATGATGCGCCGATGAATCCAGTCAAAAGTCTACAAATCATAAACTGCATCGGTGTCGTTACCAGTCCGCTCAAAACAACAGGAATGGATCCCAAAATCAAAAGCCAAGTGTAGCAAAGTCTTGGACCGTATTTGTCACAAAGTTTCCCGATGAGAAGTCTGGCGAAAACTGTTCCCGCTACTGCTAATACTGTCGCGTTCCATTTTTGGGCAGGAGTAAGGCCAAGATCCTTGACCACGTCAGGCATGAAAGGCACTATACCGAACCATGCGAAAAAGCAGATGAAAAACGCGATTGATGTAATCCAGAATGTACGGATAGGCACGGTTTTGAAATCAAGAAGATTTAAACGTGTCGCTTTGTGTGTAAGTAGATGTTCCATAATACTTATATTTAACTATGTTAAAAGTAAGTATAAATACGTAATTAATAAAAATAATACGTAATTAATTTAGAATAAAAATAAAAAATCCACTTAGAATTGCTCTGAGTGGATTGCTGACTAAGTATAAAATTGAATATTTTTTTCTGGATTCCTTTTTTAACCGCGAAGGACACGGAGTTTTTCGCAGAGAGCGCAGTATTAATTTATTTTTCTTATCCCACCAAACAAAGGCTTTATAGTTCTGAGACTGCGACTGATCACTAATCTCTATAGTTTCCATCCCGACTTAATAAGTACTGCTAGATCAAATTCAATTCTCTGGATTTGGTAGTGAGCTCTACCAGATTCTTCACGTTCATTTTCTTCATCAGGTTAAAGCGGTGAACTTCAGCAGTTCTCTTGCTGATCTCCAGCGCATCGGCGATTTCATTATTTCCTTTTCCTTCCAGAATGAGTTCTAAGATCTGCTTTTCTCTGTTTGTCAGATTAGCCAATTCTTCCGGAAGCTCATCGGACTTGGAAGATGCTTTGGGTTTTCCATTGACGAAATTGTTGATAATATATGCCGACACATCTCCAGCAAAAAATTTCCCGCCATTGGAAATCGTGTGTAAAGCCTTTAAGAACTCACTTTTGGAGGATCCTTTCAGCAAGTACCCATCTGCTCCAGCCTGAATAGCCTCTACTACATACTCTTCCGAATCGTGCATAGATAGGACAAGCTTTTTGATATTCGGAAAGGATTTGGTCATTTCCTTTACTACTTCGAGTCCATTCATTTTTGGCATGCGAATGTCCACAATAAGTAAATCAGGATGTTGCCCCGCGATCACTTTCAGCGCTTCGACACCGTCGGAAGCCTCGTCAATAACTTGGAATTCTTGTTCACTTTCAAGGAGTGACTTGATTCCATCCCGTACCAATTCGTGGTCATCCGCTAAAACTATCTTTATTGGGTTCATATGCGCTTAAGTAAATACGTAGTAAAGTAACAGAATTTACGTATAATAATCTAGAAAATCTAAGTCAAAGGAAGGTTGAGCGTCACTTTGGTTCCTTCGTTTGGAGAAGAATTGATGAATAATCTTCCGTTGATGTATTTCACCCGCTCCCGCATAAAAGTCAGTCCCATTCCGCCTTCTTCGTCAGGTTTGGATTTCAGCTTTGACTTGTCGAAGCCTTTTCCATTATCATCCACGATGATGCTCAGGATATTTTGACTATGCGAAACGGTCACGATGATGTGAGAGGACTCTGCATATTTAATAGCGTTGTTAATTGCCTCTTGCGTAATTCGATACAAATTAATTTCTATCAAGGAATCTAACCGCTGGGAGAATTCAGATTTGTTGAAAAGTACAATCTCTTTTCCGGTGAGCTTTGAGAGCTCCTGAGTCAATTCCGTCAGGGCAGGGACAATTCCGTAATCCTTTAATTCAGGAGGGGTAAGATTGAAAGTAGCAGTTCTTACCCCTTTGATGATATTCGAAGTCAGCTCTTTGAGCTTAATGATTTTCGCCTCGGCTTTCTCAGGATCGGTGGGGTCCACACTTTCCAGTAAGTATTTCAGTCCAGTGAGCATCTGACCGATACCATCGTGAATATCTTTTGCAATACGATTTTGCTCATTTTCCTGATTCTCGATGATTTGTCGGGAAATCACCTTTTGTTGATGCATTTTTTCCTCGAAACTCTCCTTTGTGAGTTGCTCTACCTGATGCATAAACTCCTTTCGTTTGGTGATATCCAGGCAAATCAAAATCAGTTCGGATTTGTCCTCAGCAGAATTGAAAGGAATCATGGAGACGTCAAGCCAGATATCTTCGCCAGTTTGTGAAGTGGTTTTTAACTCTCCTTCCCAACCTGCTTTTTTGTTTTCGGCGATGATGCGATCTATCGTGAGCTGCTCATTTTCGAGAGGGGAAAGCAAGTCTGAAATCTTCGCATTGATGTTGAATTTTTGTGCTTTGTACAATCTGCTGAAGCGCTCACCTATATGGGTGATGTAACCTTCAGGAGTAATCCTTGCGAAAAGCAGAATCTGATCCATAGCTTTGCTCAAAGCCTGTAATTCCCGTACAGATTTTTCCTTGGATTGACTGAGAATATCCGCGTTTTTGGCCATTTGAATAGCTTTTTCCTCGGCATCCATCAGCTCGTGAATACTGGCTTTCATGGCTTTTGCCGAAGGCCAAAAAATGATTAAAAACTCACCAACTAAGACCAGTAAGGTGAAAAGTGTGATGAGCAATTCTACTTGCTGAAGGTTGGAGACTTTCTCCTTTGCTTCGTGGTCGTATTGATTCACGATCTCATCCATTTTCACCAAAAAGCTTGTTGCATTACTCTCTATGCTTTTCAGCTGCTCTTCCATGGCTATTGAGTCTGGTGCATCAGCAGATTTGAGAAAAATGAAATTTTGTGTAGCCTCAGTGACTTGTTTGAAATAAGGATTAATCTCCTCAAACATTTTCGTGACCTCAGGACTATTTTCCACGCTGAAATCCTGGGATTCATCCCCGAGTTGCAGGATTTGATGGGCGATTTCCCAGCGAGTCATGGTGTGTTGGATCGAATCGGCGAGTGGCCCAATAGCTTCAGGAGACGTGGCTGTAGAAAGCAAAAGCACTTCCTTGTTCAGCTTTTGGCTGAGCATACGCTGCCGACCAGCCACATTGACCAGTCGGCTGTCATTTTCCTGATCATTCAGATGTTTTCTGATGAGAATCTGGCTCGCGATCAGGGAGATGGCTATAGCTCCCAAGGCAATGATGTAAAGTCTCCGTAGACGATTAAAAGTATCTTGATCCAGGGATCGCGGTGTACCAGTCATTTGATTAGGTAATGGCTTCTTTGACTAATTCTAAACTTGAGGGTGGAAGAGGTAATTGTAATGCTGCCCGGTGCCCTTTTTCAGACATTTTTGCCCAGGTTTTCTGAAGTATGTCGATGACCTTTTCGTTTTCATGTTTTGCAGCAAATTCTTCAAAATAATATTCCAGAAAGACTAGGCAGATGACATCTTCCATAGTCTGGGTGTCAGGATCTGTTTTCAGTTGCTTCTTTCTGATGAGGAACTTTACTCGTTCTATGGTTTCTTCATCATAACCAGCTTCCTGAAGGATCTTCGCAGCCATGTCAGCATGCATCTTTTTCAGCTCTTCCCTCCACTTGAGATATCCTACTCTATCCATTGGATAGTCTGATCTTGGAATCTTCCATCTTCCGATGTGCTGTGCCCTGACGGCTAGCTGCATAGCTTCTGATGATTCAGGATCAAACTGATCCAATTTTTCGGTCATACGGATGGAGTATAACAGCTCTTTTGCAATCTCTTTTCCCGCTACTACTTCTTTGATTGGGTCTTCCGCATTGACCTGATCGATCAATGTGATTGCTTTCTGGAATTTGTTCATGTGTCAATTGGATTAATCTGCGAATCCAATATATACATTTCCCTCCTGAATCCTGACCGGATAAGTTGCAATACTATATTCTTCTCCGTTGAGATTGCTCCCATTTTCCAGCGAAAAGGTCTTCTTGTGAAGCGGACAGGCCACTTTGGGGATTCCTTGTGAATCGCCCGTCATGCCTCGGCTTAAGACCATTTCCATCTTGTGGGGGCAAAGGTTTTGGCAGGCATACCAAGAGTTGGTTCTCGTAAAATGGTAAACGGCAACCTGTTTGGATTTGTATTTCACACAGGCACCGGCATTTGCTGGGAAGTCATCTGTCTGACCTACTTTGATCCAATGAATAGCATGTTCCTCTGCTACGGATTGATAATTTTTTAATAATTCTTCCATGATCTTATTCGTATAGGATTACCAAGGTCTAGGCATTTTTTGATCTCTCATCGGAACGAATACCAAACTGTCGTCGGTCTCATCAGAGTTGACAAAAGGCTTAAATCGCTTCATCATTTGTGGATCTTCGATGGCTTCTTTCCATTCGCAGGCATATCGCTGCACCAGTTCCTCCATTTCTGCTTCCAGTTCCTCGCCGATTCCGAGGCTATCTTCTACCACTACTTTTTTCAAATAGTCAATTCCACCTTCCAGTTTTTCCAGCCAAGGAGCTGTCCGCTGAAGGGGAGCAGCAGTTCTGATGTAATAGACTAGGAATCTATCTAAGTATTTGATGCATGTTTCGTCATCCAGTTTTTCTGCCAAAAGGATTGCGTGCTTCGGTGTAGCTCCGCCGTTTCCACAGACGAAGAGGTTCCATCCGCCTTCCACTGCGATTACGCCAAAGTCCTTTCCTCTTGCCTCGGCGCATTCACGGATACATCCGGATACGCCACCTTTAAGCTTATGCGGGGAACGAAGACCTTTGTAGCGCTCTTCGATTCGGATCGCAAAGCTTACGCTGTCATGCAAACCGTATCTGCACCAAGTCGAGCCAACACAGCTTTTGACTGTCCTAAGTGATTTGCCGTAGGCGTGACCGCTTTCGAAGCCAGCATCGATGAGTTTTTTCCAAATCATCGGCAACTCGTGAAGCTGGGCACCAAAAAGATCAATACGCTGACCTCCTGTTGATTTTGGTGTAGAGATCGTATTTCTTTGCGACTTGCCCCAAAACCATCAGTTTCTCTGGAGTAATCTCTCCGCCCGGTACTCGAGGCACTACTGAGTATGTGCCGTTTCTCTGAATATTTGCCAAAAATCTGTCGTTCGAATCCTGAATAGGTGCCTGGCGATTGGCTGTTTCCATGTAGATACTGGCGAAAATGGAAGCCAAAACAGGTTTGCAGGTCTCACAACCATGGCCTTTGCCATGTCGATCCAGTGCTTCGTCAAAATCCATAATGCTTTGAAGCTTCACTAAATCGTACATTTCCTGACGGCTGTATTCGAAGTGCTCACAAATGGTTTCCTTCACTTCCTGCCCCATGGACTTTAAAGTCTCTTTCACCAAGTCGGTCACCATTGGTTTGCAGCCGCCGCAAGAGCTCGAGGCTTTGGTGCTCTTTACCACATCTGAGAATGAACAGCAGGAGCCGCTCGTGATGGAATCACAGATGGTTCCTTTACTTACTGCTTCACACGAGCAGATTTGTGCTGTATCCGGTAGATCGAGTACTGAACCCAAAGCACTTTTGCTCTCTCCATCTCTGGAACCCAAGATCAAATCTTCCGGATTCTCAGGAAGCTTCATGGCATTGATGTAAAGCTGAAACAGGGTGTTGTAATCGGAGGAATCTCCAACCATGATGCCTCCAAGGAGCTTCGAACCATCTTTGGCTATATTGATTCTTTTGTAAACTCCTCGTTGCTTGTTTTCATAGACAATCGCAGTGACTTCATCATTTTCGATAAAAGGATCACCAAAAGAAGCCACTTCTGTACCTACCAGTTTCAGCTGGGTGGACATATCTATGGAAGGACTCATGAGTTTATCTCCTCCGGTGATTTGCTCCACCGCCACTCCAGCCATTTCATAGCCTGGAGCAACTAATCCGTAGATGCCATTATTATAAAGTGCCACTTCTCCGATAGCATAGATAGCCGGATCTGAGGTTTCCATTTTATTGTTTACATCTACTCCGCCCCGCTCGCCAGTTTTCAAGCCACATTTCACCGCCAATTCATCTCGCGGGCGAATTCCAGCGGAAATAATCAGCATGTCTGTTTGAAGTGAGGTTTCGTCCGTAAAATTGATTTTTTCGATACCTTCCTCCCCAATGATTTCCTGGGAGTTTTTGCCAAGATGAATTTTCATCCCAAGGCTCTCAATCTTTCTCTGAAGCATATCACTGGCAGCTTTGTCCAGTTGACGAGGCATCAAGCGGGGAGCAAATTCGACTACGTCTGTCTGCATGCCTAGTTCTTTTGCTGCATTTGCAGCTTCGAGACCTAGCAAACCGCCGCCAAGGACGGAAGCCTTGAACTTACCATCATTCTTCATTTTCTGCGCGTAATCCTTGATCGCGTCAAGATCTTCGATGGTTCTGTAGATAAATACGCCTGGCTTGTCTACTCCTTTGATGTTTGGAACGAAGCAGGAAGAACCGGTTGTGCTAAAACCAGGTAGTCATATTCGAAATAATCATGCTTATGGGTAAACACACGCTTAGATTCATTTTTGATATCAGTGATCATTTCACCTGTTCGAAGTGTGATACCGTTTTCAGCATACCATTCGCGAGTAGCCAAAAGCAGCTTATCCGCAGAGTCTAGAGAGAAGTATTCACTCAGATGGACACGATCGTATGCCGGTCTGGATTCCTCGCCGAACACGGTAATCTCAAACTCATCGCGAAGTGGGTGAGTAGCTAGTTTTTCGCAAACTCATACCCTACCATTCCATTTCCTATGACAATAACTTTCTTCATGGCTACGTAATTTAGAGCTCAAATATAAGTATAAATACGTAATTCAAAAGAAAATATAAAATAAATACTTACTTATAATAAGTATTTAAATAAGGCCTTGAAAAGCATATATCTGCCTCTATTTAAGTTTAGATCATGTTTTATTTGTTCAGAATTATCCCGATACGTATTTTTTTCTCTTACAAAGAGGCGATAAATACGTAAGTGGTTTCTTTAGAAAAGTGGGGTGTGATGTAAATTCAGGCAGTATTGAATAAAGGGCGTTCCAATTATTTCTTTTATCTCGCTCTTTCAGAGCTTTTTGATTTATATTAATTAAAAATTCCCAGCCCTCCAGGCTGGGCTATAATATTTGAGGCTTTCAGCCCTATGCGTATTAATTAATTATTCCGATAATCTGATAGAACCTGATTGGATAATCATATTAAATTACTGCATCGTTTCCTCTGCGAAACCTCTGCGCTCACTGCGGTTAAAAAAGATTGACTTTAATCAAAAAAAGCACCCCAAGATGAGGTGCTTTCAATTTTATTTTCGGTAAGAATTAACCTACTCTTTCGATTTGAGAGAAGTAGAATGCTCCTTCGATAGCTGCGTTTTCGTCTGAGTCAGAACCGTGCACTGCATTTGCTTCGATCGACTTAGCAAAGATCTTGCGGATAGTACCTTCTGCTGCATCAGCAGGATTGGTAGCACCGATCAATTTTCTAAAATCTTCCACTGCATTGTCTTTTTCCAAGATTGCAGCGATGATAGGTCCAGAAGACATATATGCGCATAGATCAGCGTAGAATGGTCTTTCTGAGTGAACTTCGTAGAATTTACCTGCGATAGCTGGAGTCAATTGGGTAGCTTTCATGGCTACGATTTTGAAGCCTGCTTCTTCGATCATTTTTAGGATTGCTCCTGAGTTGCCTGCAGAGAAAGCGTCAGGCTTGATCATGGTGAATGTTCTGTTAGTTGCCATGTTATTGGTATTTCATTGGTTTAAATCGGGCGCAAAAATAGACTTTTTCGTTACAATCTCCATAATAACTTTTGTATTTATCGCTTACCTGCTTCATTATCAGCAGGCTACTATAATTGGGAATTGTCAAAAAATTCCTGACCTTTGCGAGCTACAAGAGCCAAAAAGCAGCTAAATGTATAAAATGGAAGCTTTAGCCTCGTTTAAGAGAGAGATATCTTCACCCAAAAAAATATTCATTACAACTCACGTCAAGCCTGATGCCGACGCATTGGGATCTTCCTTGGGATTGGCTAATTACCTGCTCAAGAAAGGACATGAAGTGACTGTAGTGACTCCATCGGATTATCCTTCGTTTCTTAATTGGATGAAAGGCAATGATTCTGTGTTGGATTTTAGTAATCCCCTACACACTGAACTTGCTACCAAAAAGTTAAATGAAGCTGATATAATCTTCTGTTTGGATTTCTCTGTCTTAAATAGGGTAAATGAATTAGGCGAAATGATCCGGAACTCGGATGCATATACCGTCAACATTGACCATCATCAAGATCCTGAAGACTTTGCTGACTATCGTATATGGAGTACGGAAGCCGCAGCTACCTGTGAATTGGTGTATGAAATGGTGGTACAGCTCGGCGATGAAAATCTCCTGATAAAGGACATAGCAGAATGCCTATACGCTGGTATTATGACTGATACAGGTGGATTTAGACATCCTAATACCACCAAGAATGTTCATTTAGTTGTTGCAGAATTGTTGGATTTGGGAGCGGATAGTTCTCAGATTGCCAATTGGATTTACGATTCCAATTCTGTTAACAGGTTGAAATTTATCGGCTTTGCGATCAGCCGCCGTCTAGTAGTTCACGAGGAACTTCATATGGCCTATTTTGCGATCAGCAAAAAAGATCTTAAAAAATATCAAAGCCGTACTGGCGATACCGAAGGTTTAGTCAATTATGCATTATCTTTGGACGGGATAAAGCTGGCTGCCCTATTTTCGGAACGCGAAGATGGTATCAAAATTTCCTTTAGGTCGTCCAGTGAGGTAGCTGTTAATAAATTTGCAGCAGAATATTTCGATGGGGGTGGACATAAAAATGCCTCTGGAGGCAAGTCAATGTTAAGCCTAAAAGATACAGTTGAGCGATTTGAGTCGTTAGTAGAAGAACATCAGGAAGAGTTATTCCGAGTTGTTCCAGCTACAGTCGGATAAATAGCTTACAGCCCTCCCAAATAAATAGTAAAAATCACTCATCCATCCTTTATGAAATCGAGCGAAACCCAGAAGTCAAACAATGGGATGATTATAATATAAGCGAGATTCCATATGACCTTTGAAAAACAAGTATAATCAAATGAAAAATTCAAAAAGCCTTTTGGCAATTCTAGCTCTTATGATAGGAGCAATCAGCTTGACTTCATGCAATAAGACCAAAGTCACTGAAAAAGATGGTATCGAATACACCTACGTTAAAGAAGGGAATGAAAAAGCTCCAAATGGAGAGTATTTACTATATAATCTTGAAGTTCTGACTGCAACTGATTCCGTGATTATATCTACGCTAGAACAACCTTTTCCAGGGTATGTGCAAGCAAATGATTCTATGGAGGTTACAAATGGAATGGATGAGATATTCCTAAATCTTAAAAAGGGCGATAGTATCGCTTTTGAATCAACTGCGAAAACAATTTTTGGTGGTAATTATCCTCCGTTCATGAAAGAAGACGATTTGGTTAAAGTAAGACTAGGGGCGTTTGAAATCATGAATCAAGAGGGAATTCAGGCATACTATGAGAAAGTAATGGCTGCGGAAGAAGTAAAAAGAACTGAAAGAGCGGCTGAAAGAATCATTGAAGAAGATAAAATCATTCAAGATTACCTAAAAGAAAAAGGTCTTGAAGCACAGAAAACTGAGAGTGGTCTGTATTATATCATCGAAGAAGAAGGAACTGGCGATCCGGTGACTCCGGGTACCTCTATGTCTGTGCATTATGCTGGATATTTGATTGACGGTAGTTTGTTTGACACTTCTATCGAGGCAATTGCTAAAGAAAATGGAATCTTCAATGAAGGAAGACCTTATGAGCCTCTTCCCGTAGCTGTCGGCATGGGTCAGGTAATTCCAGGTTGGGATGAAGGGCTACTTTTATTGAAAAAAGGTTCAAAGGGTAAATTCCTTATCCCTTCTCCACTTGGATATGGTGAAAACGCTATGGGAGACAGAATTCCTGCAAATTCAATCCTTATTTTCGACGTAGATGTAGCGGATGTAAAGTAACATACGTATTGAAGCTATAGTCAGCCCGTTTAAACAAAACCAACTACAATGAAATTTAGATTATTTTCCATTTTAAGCTTGATTGCTGGAAGTTTAGCATTTGTATCTTGCATTGATGAGGAGGCTACTGATGCCACAATCCTTGCAAACGATAAAGCTGCCATACTTGCATACGTCGATACCACTACGATAGTCAATGTGAAGGAATTTCACGATGAGGCTTCAGGTATAAGAATAATTTGGCAACTTGAAGCTCAGCCTGATACGATTAGTGAGTTTTATTCAACAGATACGGTTACTGTCAATTACACAGGGAAATTTCTAACTGATCAGGTCTTTGAAACAACTGTTGAATCTGTAGCCAAGGCTAATGGGATATATAATCAAAACAAAAATTACGAGCCAGTTCAGTTTATTTTAGGAGGAGTTATTGCAGGGTTTCAGTTTGGAATTTCTCAAATGGAAACAGGTGAAAAAGCAACTGTATTTATCCCTTCAAGATATGCATATGGAAGAAATGGTCAAGGTAATATAGGAGCAAATACACCTTTAATATTCGAGCTAGAGCTAGTAAAAGTGAATCCTGGGCCGAGAAACTAATTAATATGATTTTACAACGAGTTAGTATTTTCTTCTTTCTGCTGATATCAATTGCATTTGTAAGCTGCGATGCTCAGAATCCTTTCGATACGGGCCCCGTCTATGATACGGCAGGGAACCTTGAGAGAGATAGCTTATTAATTGTGGAATATCTAGAGACGGCTGATATAGATAGCCTTTATCGTATTCATGATCCAAGTGGTATAGTTATTATCGTTCAAGAAGAAGGTGTCGCGTCTCGCCCAAATAGTGGAAATGTAGTATACACTAATTACGTAGGGTCTTTAATGAGTGATGGGTCTGTTTTTGATACAAACATTGAAAATGTTGCAATAGATAATGATATTTTCGTTGAGGGTCGTGATTACGATATTTTCAGCTTTCAGCTAGGTGCTGGTAATGTAATTCAAGGATGGGACATTGCTTTTAGGCGATTAAGGTCAGGGACTAAAGCAAAACTTATCATTCCATCTCCTTATGGGTATCGTGATTCGGAAAATAACGACAGGATACCACCTAACTCGATATTGATATTTGATGTGGATTTCAAAGGAATGGACTAAAATATAAAGGAGGGCTTCAGCAGCCCTCCTTTTTTTTGATCATACTTTTATATAAAACTGAGGCAGAGCCATTTCTGTCTTGATACCAAGGTACTTGTTAACGTATGACTTTCGAATAATAGCTTTTGAAAGCCTTTAGCTTAAACTGTTACCTGTTATGTTTGGCTTTCTTGCTTTATTTTTTTACCCAAATAGTCCAAAAGAAAGAAGCTAATTAAAAAACCGATTGCAGGAACAGAAAAGAATACCATGTGCCAAAACTCAGAGTTAGCAGGAGGGTAATAATCATATAACTCAGTCTGAATAGATAGATCCCAATCTGTCATAATTCCCAGTGATGCGAGATAAATCATGTAGATAAATAGAGCCACCATCACTGCCGAAAATATCATCCCTAAACGAATGAAAACTCTTGCTAGTTTATAACTTGGGTCGAGAGAAAGGTAGTTGTCATGGTGGAAAAGTTTATTAAAAATGCATTTCAAATTGCTGCTAACCAATTATTTAACGTTAAATCCCTTTAAAATTATCTATAGGGTCAGGTTTTTATTTATGGTATAGACTTTAGGGAGTTGGTAAAACTTGCTTTTATCCTAAATAAAAAAAGGAACTCATTGCTGAGTTCCTTTTCGATTTCAAAACGGGAGAAATCTTACTTTCTCACTCTGATTTTTTCCTTGATACGTGCAGCTTTACCCTGACGTCCTCGTAGGTAGAATAGACGAGCTCTTCTTACTTTACCTTGTCTCAATAGATCGATTTGTTCGATTGCAGGAGAGATGATAGGGAAGATTCTTTCTACACCGATACCATTGGATATTTTTCTTACAGTGAATGTCTCACCGTTAGAGTTCGGGTTTCTACGCTGGATCACAGTTCCTTGGAACTGCTGGATACGCTCCTTGCTACCTTCTTTGATACGTACGTGTACGTTGATGGTATCGCCAGCTTTGAATGAAGGGAATTTAGCTCTAACCTCGCTGTATTCCGCTTCTACTATTTTCATTAGATCGCTCATAGCTTTATATTTTTATGCTTTCGCTGTTTGCCAACGCGTGGCTTATTAATTATTTCTTATACGATTCTGCATCGCTTTTCCCAGGTTGGTTGTCACTGAGCAAGTCAGGTCTTCTCTCTTGGGTTCGGCGAACCGATGCTTCAAATCTCCATTCATTTATCTTGGCTTCATGTCCTGATAGCAATACCTCAGGTACTTTCATCCCGTCGTATTCGGCGGGGCGAGTGTACACCGGCGGTGCCAGTAGACCATCCTGGAAGGAGTCTGTCAAAGCTGAGGTTTCATCATTCAGCACTCCCGGTATCAGGCGAATCAATGCGTCAGCTACTACAGCTGCTGCTAATTCTCCTCCGGAAAGTACGTAATCACCAATGCTAATTTCCTTGGTGATGAATCGCTCTCTCACTCGCTCATCTACTCCCTTATAATGACCACAAAGGATCAGCAGGTTTTGGTTGAGCGAAAGGGCATTTGCCATGGGCTGATCGAAACGAGCTCCGTCAGGTGTCATGTAGATGATCTCATCGTACGTGCGTTCCTTCTGAAGTGCTTCTATGCAACGAGCGATGGGCTCGATTGACATTACCATCCCTGCTCCCCCTCCAAAAGCGTAGTCATCGACTTGCTTTTGCTTGCTTGTTGAATAATCCCGTAGGTTGATCACGCGAATACTGGCTAGTCCTTTGTCCTCCGCTCTTTTCAGAATGGAGTGAGCAAAAGGCCCTTCCAATAATCCCGGTACTACAGTGATGATATCAATGTGCATGGGTTAGTCTTCCAGATAAATTTCAAGTAAACCTTCGGGTAATCGGCAGTAAACTTTTTTAGCTGCCTTGTCCACCTTTAGGATAATTCCGTCCTGAATAGGTATCAGTACTTCTTTTTCCTTGTGTGTTACTCCGAGGAGATTCTGTGTCTCCAGATCATAAACGATCTGAATAGGTCCGATCAGGCCTTCTGTCTCGTCAAAGACTTCGAATCCGATCAACTCATGAAAGAAGTATTGGTCGTCTTTCAGTTCAGGTAAAGCTGTCAAAGGAAGATAAACTCCCAATCCAACCAAATTTTCTACCTGATCCAACGAGTTCAAATCCTCAAATTTCGCCAATGCTTTATTTCCAGGTTGGAGTACAAAGTGCTCCAGGAAAAACGGCACCAGCCGGGATTTTTGCTCTAAGAATAAATGCTCTAATGTCTCATAATCCTCAGGATAATCGACATCCAACACTATCATTACTTCTCCACGAAGTCCATGAACTTTAGACACGTAGCCTAACTGAAAGCTTTGGTCCTTATTCATGGGGATTTATATTATGCTTTTGCTTCGTCTTCGCCAGACTCAGGAGCTTTTTCTTCTGCAGGAGCTTCAGCCTCAGCAGCAGGAGCCTCTTCAGTTGCAACTTCTTCTACCGGGGCAGGATTGTTAGCAGCTTCAGCAGCAGCTAGAAGAGCTTTTTGCTCGTCTTCTCTTGCTTTGATAGCATCAAGTCTTGCTTGGTTCTTAGCAGCTTCAGCATCGAATGCTTTCTTCTTAGCATCAGCTTTCGCAGCAGTGATACCCTCAGTTTTTCCAGCAATTTTAGTCTCTTTATCGGTCAACCATGCTTCGAATTTCGCGTCTGCTTGTTCTTGGGTGATTGCACCTTTCAATACACCAATCTGAAGGTGTTTTTTCAGCATTACACCTCTGTAAGAAAGCATAGCTTTCACAGTGTCTGTTGGCTGAGCTCCATTCAACAACCATTTAAGAGCGCGCTCATTGTTGATGTTAATAGAAGCAGGATTCGTGTTTGGATTGTAAGATCCGATTTTTTCGATGAAGCGTCCATCACGTGGAGCTCTTGCATCAGCTACAACCACGTCGTAGATAGCCATTTTTCTTCTACCTCTTCGTGCTAATCTGATTTTTACTGACATAAATTATAATGTATTTAGTGAGTGGATGGAACCCGTCCATCCTAATTTTGGAGTGCAAAGATAGTGTAAATACTTGTAAAGCCATAAGTTGGCTAAAGAATATTTGCCTGAAAGCGGGCTTTTCTTTTATCTTGCAGGAGAATGTCCAAAGGCTGGTTAATCAATGGTTTTGATGAGCAATAAGTTCATGAATTAACAAGACCTGATAGATCAATGAGCGTCCAAATTATTTCAGCTGGTTGGTGATATACCAAGCATTTGCTAAACGCTAAGTGAATTTATTTCTTTAAATAAAAGGATGATTTGATATGGCCCCGTAGTTCAATGGATAGAACAAGCGTTTCCTAAACGCTAGATCTAGGTTCGATTCCTAGCGGGGCTACTTTTTCACTCAGGCTGTTTTTTGGAATCAATTACCGAAGATTAAATGACGTATTGAGAAACGCTGAAACTACATGTCAGAAAAGAGAAGAATTGGCTTGAAAGATATTGCCAAAGAACTTGGAATATCTATTTCTACTGCTTCAAGAGCATTAAATGCCTATCCTGGAATAGCAGACGAAACAATTAAACTGGTCAAGGAATATGCCGAAAAGCATAATTATGTGCCAAATACCATGGCTGTCAATTTCCGGAAAAACAAAACCATGACCTTAGGGATAGTGGTACCTGAGCTCATTCACTACTTTTTTTCTTCAGTAATCAGTGGAGCTATTCAAACAGCCAAGAAACATGGGTATAGTGTGTTTGTAAGTCAAACAGATGAAAAAGTAGCTAATGAAATTGTTGCTTGTAGAACTCTACTATCTTCAGGAATAGATGGATTACTCATATCTATCTCCAATGAAACAATTGAGGGTAAGCATATACAAGAATTTTTGGAAGAGGGAAAACCAGTTGTTCAATTTGATAAAGTCTCCGATTATCTGGAAACTCCCAAAGTAATTGTTGATGATTTCCAGGGTGCCTTTAATGCAGTTGAGCATCTCCTAAAAAAAGGATATAAGAAAATTGCGCACATAGGGGGATGGGCTGATGTCAAAAATTCAGTAGAAAGGAAAAGAGGATATATGGAAGCTTTAAGGACAAATGGATTTGAAATCCATGGAGATTTTTTATTAGAGTGCACAGACATAAGTGAGCAGGAGGGGTATGAATTCACTAAAAAACTTATGGAATCACACAATCCTCCCGATGCGATTTTTTGCATAACAGATCTGGTTGCTATTGGTGCAATAAAGTATTTGAAAGAGAAGAATTTTCAAATTCCAGAACAAGTTGGGGTTATGGGGTTCAGTAATTGGCAACTCGCAGGAATGGTGTCCCCAGGTTTAAGTTCCGTTGACCAGCATGCATATGAGATGGGAGTGAAATCCACTGAAATTCTAATCAATATTCTAAGGGGGAAAAGCACTATGTACGGATCAAACGCACATAGTGAAAACTGAGCTCATTATTAGAGAATCTACCTCGGTTAAAAGTCACAAAGATCAGGAATCGATTAATTAATCGGCTCAAATAAATGGAATGTATATGGCTCCATAATCAAATATTCGTGATCTAACCCAACCTTAAATTCCTGTCCTGTCCAATGATCAAGTAGCTTTTCCGGAATTGGCGTGTGTTCTTTAAAAGCATACCACGTCAAGAATGCTGTTTCTGCACTGAAATTAAAAACGCCGTAAAGCTTTTGGTTTCCAAATTTGCGCAAGTATCCAGCCACATGAATGTTGTGAGGTGGTAGCCATGTCAGATTATTATGATCAGCCACTACATTCAATTTTTTTCTAATCGAAATTAATTTCTTAGTGCTTTCAAAGATCTGACTCTCAATACTTCCGGAGTTTTGTCTCTTTTGGTTTTTATCCCAATCCATTACTGGCCTATGCATCCAACGATTATCATAATTCTTACCAGAATCATTCAGGTAGGAATAATCATTTGTGTACCCAAGTTCATCGCCATAGAAAATAATTGGTAATCCGCCGATAAAGAATGAATGCGCCTGCATCAACACTATTTTTTGAATTGAAAGAGTAATGCTAAATTCATTTTGATCTTCCAAAGCCTTTTCCAAACCACAAAGAGAAGCTAATGACCCACTAATCCGCGCATCTCCGGTTTTTGGGTTGGAAGAGAACAAAGCACCTTTTGCAGGGCTGTGTGCTTGATTTCCGGTGAAGTAATCCTTGAGAAACTTTCGATGCTCATATGGATTTTTTCCTGTTTGAGCTATCATATAATCATCGTATCCCAGACCTATATCATCATGGCAACGGGTGTAGGTGATCCAGCTTGTGCCATAGGGTTTTTTGAGGATTTCATGTTGGGCGGCAAGCATTACCTTGGTTTCTCCAGAGGCAAGCATATCCCATTGTAGCGCCATATGCGTGGCGTTGTAGGCAAAATCACATTCTTTTGCCAAAAACTCACCGGATCCGAAATATTTAATAATCTCCTTAGGAGCTACGATGGCTTCACCCAAAATAGCCATTCCTGAGTGGCCACTTCTACACATTGTTTGATTAACCGTAATAAAGTGTGTGCCTGTGGGAGGTTTTGAGAGCTTGTACCTGTCTGCTTCCAAATAAATGCAGGAGCGTCAATTCTGAGTACATCCACTCCAAGATTTCCATAGAACAGAATATTGTCTAGCATCGCCCTGAAAACTGCAGGATTCATGTAATTCAAATCCCACTGGTAATCATGAAAAACAGTCATTACCCATTTATTACACTCAGGTACAAAAGTGAAATTACCTGGTGAGCTCTCTGGGAAAATTTCTGGCATGGATGCATCAAACTGATTTGGAATCCAGCGATCATCATACATGTAGAAATAGTCCTGAAATTCCTTATCTCCCTGCTTTGCCTTCTCTGCCCATTCATGACGATGGGAAGTATGATTTAATACGATGTCCAGCATTAAATACATATCCTTCTTTTGCATGGACTTTCTTAGGTCAATTAATTCAGCCAACGTCCCATATCGCTCGTCTATTTTCCTGAAATTTGATACGGCATATCCTCCATCACTTTCACCTGCCGGACTTTCAAACAAAGGCATTAAATGAAGAAAATTAACCCCCAGTTCTTCAAAATAGTCCAGTTTGGTTTGCATGCTTTTTAGATTACCCGAAAACCTATCTACGTATAGACTCATTCCTACCAGATCATTGCTGAGAAACCATTTTCCAGATTCTTCTTTGGACTTGTCTCTTTGCTTTAGGTCATTTCCCCTTTCCTGATTTGCTTTCGCTATGGTGAGTACTAGCTCTTCGAAAAATTGGTTTGCCTGATAAGAGTGACCATATATTTCTCCAAAAAGGAAAGCTATAGTGTCGATAGATTGAGTGAGCCGCAGATAAAATGAGGGGTCATCTTTCTGGGAAAATCCATTTTTTGATAAAATATCAACTGCAAAAGATTGAGCAGACTGATTCAATGTAAACATCTTGATAAAATTTAATGTCCGCCAGCTCCCATTACAGAACTGTCGATGTTGGTGGTTTCTTTTATTCTCAATACTGCAATGGCTCCCATAAGCAATAAAATGCCAGCGAATGTGATTGCTGATCCAGGATTATTGTCTAGGAAAGTCTTGGAGATATAGCCAAAGCTCAGGGTTTGGAAAATCATAGGGATTACTATCATCATGTTAATGATTCCCATATACACTCCATATCGTTCCTTTGGTATTTCGTTGACTACCAGTAAATAAGGGACTCCCATCATGCTTGCCCACGCAATTCCAAAGCCTGTCATAGGTGCAAATAGCAAGTATTTATTTTCAATTAATGGAAATGCCAAAAGGCCAACTCCTGCCATTATCAAACAGATGAAATGTACTTTTTTAGGACCAAATCTGGTGGCCATTCTGGCTAGGAAAAAGGCTGAAAGAAAAGTGACAATATTATACCAGCCATTTACAAGTCCTGTCCATCCTACTGCCTGCTCATACAGTTGTTTATTCTCCAATGGGCTAGTATTCCATACAGACTGGGCTATGCTTTTGGCTGCATTTTGCCAATAGCAAAACAAGGCATACCACTGAAATAGATACACCAAAGCAAGTTTCCACATCACAGTAGGCATTTGAATTATAGACTCAATTATCTCTAAGTTTTGCGCAAACACAACCTTTACCGTAGGATGATTTTCGGCCCATTTGATAGTTTTTCTAATAATGGTCCTATCAAAAATGGATGGAATAAGCAGAATAAATAGCGCTAAATACCCGATCAAGGTCGTTAGTATCGATAAGAAAAATTGAATGACGGGATGAGGCATGCCCTTATTCTTTTCCTCCAAGATCTTTAACTCCTCTTCTGATGGTGGGTATTCCGGTGTTTTGGACATACTCCACAGGACCGAGCCAATAGAACAGACCGTACCTAAAAAGAAAGAAGCATAAACCCAGACCGGTAAAGAGCCCACAATACCTGGAATATATTTTTGAAAGACAAAAAGGGAAACGTTTGCCAAGGTAATTCCTAAGCCAGTGAAGAAGCTTTGTGTAAGAAAGCCTTTGCTGTATTGGGACTCAGGAAGCACATCTGCAATCAAAGCGCGATACGGCTCCATCGCAGTATTATTTGCAGCATCTAAAACCCACAATAGTCCTGCTGCCATCCATAGCGAACTACTAAACGGATAAAAGAACAGACAAATACTACATATCAATGCACCAATGAAAAAGAAGGGTTTCCTTCTTCCAAATTTAGGACTCCAAGTACTATCACTTAACGCTCCAATTATCGGCTGGATGAGTAGCCCTGTCATTGGTCCTGCCAAATTCAAAATCGGGATTTCGTCAGGAGCAGCACCAAGCATATCATAAATTGGATTTACTGCACTCTGCTGCAACCCAAAGCTATATTGTATCCCAAAAAAGCCAACGTTCATATTGATAATCTGGGAAAGAGAGAGCTGAGGTTTTCTCATTGGTTTCTTTTGGGTTAGTCGTTTTGGGCTGAGATTAAAGGAATAGGTACTTCGAATCCTTTAAATCAGGTTTAAAATACACATTAAACTCTTCAGACAAATGATAGTAAGGTACAGTGAGGGCGCTGTTTGCTCTTATTTAGAAGAGAAATTGTGTGTTTATTTACTATTTCAATCGGTTGAAATCAAAAGAAAACTGAGGTTAAAATTTTTTATTTTTTTTTATATACCAGCTCAAAAAATTAGGATTAGGAGTGAAAAAAAGTTTTCAAACTCTTTTTCTTACTTCATTGCCTCTCGTATTTCCTGAAGAAAAACAGAAACTTTCACTTTAGGATCGCCTTCGCCCAATGTCTCAATTGGGATATATCCACGGTAACCGGATTTCTTAATTAAGGCCATGATTTTGGTGACATCAGTTTTTTGCTCCACGCCATTCAGATATAAATTTTCTTTCAATTGCCAACTCACCGCGTATGGAATTGCTTTTTCTATTTCCTGATATGCATCAGCACGAAAACTGCCAATATCCAGAATCAATCCAAACCAATCTGAATTTACACGGTTGATGATGTCAATAGTCTCATCGGCTGTTTTAAGAAAATCATGGTGGTTTTGTATTGCGACTACCACCCCGTGAGCTTTGCCAAATTCCGCGCATTCTTTGAGGTCGGCAACCATATATTTTATCACTTCTTCGCGTTGCAGATTACTTACATCAGCAGTTCCAGAGAAAACTCGAATAACCGGAGCGCCAATTTTTTCTGCTGCCAAAATCCAATTTTTAACCAACTCCACACTTTCTCTTCGCTTGGCTGCATCTGGATCGGTAAAATCGTTGCGAACTCCTGTTCCGCTTATTTCAAGTCCGAGAAGAAAAGCTTTCTGTTTGATATGATACAAATACTCATCTGAAGGAACCTCGGGATAACCAGGGAAATAGTAGGCTGTAATATCAACAGCGTCAAATTGATTGGCGGCACAATATTCCAACAATTCATCTAGGTTCATTTCCCCTTTCATCAATGGCCGATTAAATGAATAGGCATTCAGGCTAGTCTTTAATTTTGTAGGAAGGTGTTGTGATTTACCTGCAAGGGGGAAAATTGTGACCAAAAAAAGAAGGCTGATTATTATTCTGGATGGATATCCGGTATGTTGTTTCATGTGCTAAAAAACTATAAATGTGTGAGTTACAGTCTACATTGATAAGGTAAATACCCCCTGCTTCTCATCTTTACCAAAAACACATCCCTAGACATTGGAAATTCCTTGAGTTGCGCATCACTGAGATTTTACTGAACTGTTGTGATAGCAAACTATCAAAAGAAAAAAACTATGTTGAAATTATATTCAAAAAAAGATTTTATCTACCAATTCTCATTACATATCCAAAAGAAATGACAGTTGAAGTCAGGGGCGATGAATGAACTGCTTGATAGTGCTCTCCTTCAAATTCAATATCCGAAAAATCTCTTTGGATTAAATTGTTATTTATAGAGATATAAGCTTTAAAATTTAAAGTAAGGGTTGAAATTTCATTTAGCATATATTGAAAGCCAATTTTAGGATGAATCTGCATGAAAAAACTATTTTTAAATGTTTGCATTCCACTGAAAGTCAATTCATATAAAGGAACTGTAACTATATTTCCATCCGCATCTTTAATTTTTTTTGTAAAAACCTGAAAAGTCTTATCCTGATTGTATACTATATCATTTAATGGAATGTAACCTAAGCTTAATCCTAATTCCGGCACGAAGGATATTCTAGTGTTAGGGAAACCTAAATTATAACCAATAGTAGGCGCGACATTAAAATAATAAATTGGTTCAAGGCCGTAACTCATCCTATCAAATTGAAATCTATTGCCAAACCGTTTCACTCCTACCTCTACACCATAGACTATGTTTTGGGGAGTTTTTTTGAAGGCTTTAAGGCTAATATCCCATCCAGTTCTATATTCTGTCCTAAGCACATCAAAATCCCCTGTATTATTCCATTGGATATTAGGCAGGCCATAACTGGCTTCTAGGTAGCTTTGGCTGAAAGAGCTTTGATAATAGGAGAATAACAATATCCCCAGAGAGAATAGTTTTTTGGTCATTATTTCTGTTAGATTTTTATTTTAGTAGCACAAGCGATCTAAGCAGAACCTTTTTTTAAAATTCTCACTTAAAAGCCTGTCGTTTTATCCAATTACATTAACAGAAAACCGTATTTCGCCATCTTACTACTATTTCCAAATATCAATTCGAAAATGTAAGTTATTTAAACTAATGTATTAAATAAAAAATCCTGTTTTAAACTAAAAATAAAATTTAGGTCGTATTAGCTGGAATTATCTCTTAATATCATTAACAATTTCGCGGACTTCCTTTTGTGCCAAAGCTGGAAAAAGAGCCAGAATAAAAATAAGTAAGAGAATCAATCTGAGTTTTGCATGCATGGTATTCTGGGTTTTAATAATCAATCTTAAGAGGTGATTTTTCCATTTCTTAAAATACTTGCCTTGTTTGCTAAAAAGCCCTTGGCGTTAGTCTTCACCAAAAAGGAATCACCACTAAGTGGATATTTCTTCAATTGCTCTGAGCTCATACTCTCCTGGGCAGTTGTGATCAATAGGGTATCAAGGTTTTCTCCACCAAAGCAACAGGAAGTGATCTGGGGAACTGGTAGCTCGATTTTATCCAGCAATTCACCGTTTTTTGGATTCCAGCGATAAACCCCCGATCCTCCATAATGTGCCACCCAAAGCATTCCTTCCCGGTCGATGCACATGCCATCAGGAAATCCCAATTCCTCTGGAATATCGACAGCAATCTTTTCAAATTCTATTTCGCCAGTTTCAAGATCAAATTGAAAGGCTTTGATTTCCCGAGTAGGTGTATCGATAAAGTAAAAAGTTTGATCGTCTTCTGTCCAAGCCATTCCGTTGGAAATAGTCAGATTTGACAGTTTCTTTTTGGTTCTAAATCCCGATTGATACAATAAAGCGAGCCTGCTCCCACTGTGAATTTGGTGCTCAAAGTTCCTATCCAAATTCTTCCTTTAGGATCCACTTTTCCATCATTGAAGCGATGCAAGGTATAATCTGATTCCACTTCGCATAGCCAGGTGACGTTCTTCCGTTTCCAAATCAAACTTTGCAATCTTTCGATCTAAACCTAAAGATCAAACTTCCGTCTTCTGACTCTAAAACCACTGCCAAATAATGCGGGAAACTTCGCGTTTTCGTTCTCCCCAGTCTTGAGATGATGTTCGAATAGCTTTCCGTTTTCAATATCCACCCAGAAAAAACTTTGTCTTCCTGCATGCCAATAAGGTCCTTTCGCCTAGGAAGCATTGAGAGGGGATGGAGGTGTAGTTGTAGGTATTCAAGGTTGTTTCGATTAAATGTTTTATAAATCTTCGAGGAGATTTCTCAGTCCTTCCTCCTTCGAAGTGACACCTCAAAGGTTAAAAAGAGGGCCGTAAATCGTAAATCCGATATCATAAATCTTAAATCAATTGTGCCAATACTGAGCAATTTTCTTTTTCAAAAATGCCACAGATCGCTGTAGTTGATCCATGCCATCGACCCCATCTTCTATGCTGATCCAATTGTCAAAACCTACCCGTTTCAACTCGGTGAAAATGGCATCGTAATCATTTAAGCCTTTGCCAACTTCCCCATGACTCAGTCTCGCTGCATAGCCAGTCACGCCACTTTCTTCATTGTTCAAATCTTCAATGGTGCCATACTTCAAAAATCGATCACTGGCATGCATAGTGACTACTCGCTCCGAAACCTCATACAGTAAATCGAGGGGATCTTCACCTGCTAAGAAAGCATTGCTTGGATCGTAGTTCACCCCGAAGTTCGTATGCTTGATGCTATTGACCAACTTGGTGAAAAGGGCTCTTTTCTGCGCAAACTCTGGATAATCCCAAAAGTCATCTTTATAGTGATTCGTCCAATATCAGCGTGATTCCAAGGGACTTGGCATAAGGTAAACAGGCTCGAATTGACTCCAGAAGCATATTTTATTCCCTCATCTTCCGTGAGCTCAGGCCTATATTGCCCAGATAGTACGCGGCAGTATTTCCCTCCGAGTTCATCCGTCATCTCTATCCAACGCTTCTGTTTTTGAATTTCTTTGTCCCGAAAAGCTTTGTCAGGATGAGTGAAATCCGGGGAACAGCACATCATGGGAATCACCATTCCCTTGTCTTCCACCATTCTTCGAAATACGCGCCAGTTGTCTTTCTTTTTCCATTTCCAGAAAACCTGCATACCACTCCAATCCATCAATTTCTAGTGCTGCGGAAAGTTCTATCCATTCCGACACTTTCATGCTTCCATCCTTGCAAAGTGCTTGCATGAAAGCTTTGGGAAAGGCTGCTATTTTGGGCATTGTGTACTGTTTTTGAAGTTTGTTTTTATTGGTATTTATTAAAAACCTAAAGCAAAGAAGTTGCTGTTAAACTCTTGAGGCTGAGTTTAGGGGCTTCGGTCATCCGTCTTCGGTCTTCCAGCCTGATAAGCAAAGGTTTTAAGGCAACAGCAATCTCTTCTGATAACTACCTCCATTATTTGTGTGGAATGGTCGTCGCGTCCTTTGGAATGTTTCTTCCAATCATCGGGAATTGCTCCAAATCAACAACTTGACCGCTGATCGGTCCGCTTTCATCCGAAAGCCAATAAATACATGCCGCTGCGATTTCTTCCGGCCAAATGATTCTTCCTGCAGGAGCGTACATTTTAGATAATTCCTTGTACCAAGTATCCGAAAGTCCATGTTCCTTTTTTCGCTCAATTTCCTTTTCGGTAAGCACCCAGCCTGGATTAATTTGATTGACCCGCACACCATTTTCCCTGAAGAGAGAATCTCCCAAATTCCTGGTCATGGTCATTATTGCGCCCTTAGTAATGCTGTATGCCAATAGATTGTGCTCACCACTCCAGGCATTGATCGACCCAATATTCAAAACTGCTCCATGACTTTCAATCAAATGAGGAAGGGCTGATTTGATAAGGAATAATGGGGCATAAGTATTTACCTCCATTAGTTTATTCAAAAATGCTTTATCAGTAGTGTGAATATCTGATGCTGCCACGATTGCAGCATTATTAACTATGCTGTCAATTCTTCCCCAAGTGCTAATCGCCAAGTCAACCAGTCTTTGCGTAGCTCCTTCATTAGACAGATCTTCTATATGCAGTTTTGCGTTTTCAGCTCCGAGTTCAGATACTGCCTGAATGGCCAGATCCTCTTCCAAGCCATGAATGATCACTTTTGCCCCTTCTGATACTACCTTTTTGGCAATGGCTTTGCCAATTCCCATCGTGCTCCCAGTGACGATGATCACTTTGTCTTTTAATCTCATCTTAAACAGGTTTTAATACACTTTTTACTACTTCTCCACTATGCATTTTCTCAAAGGCTTCATGCCATTCTGTTATCGGCCAAACTCCTCCTATGATTGGTTTTACATCTAATGTTCCACTGGAAAGTAAGCCAATAACTTTTTCCCAAATCGGCCAATTATGGCTGAAGCTTCCTTGCAGGCGCACATTTTTCTGTACTAATGGATCTAAAGAAAAATTGAAAGGGCTTGGCCCCCAGCCTACTTTGGTGATTTGCCCATTTGGGCGAACAAGATCCATGGCGATTTTCAAAGTGGCGCTGATTCCTGCTGCATCAATAATCAGATCAGCTCCAAGACCATCGGTTTTCCTAGCCCATTCGGTTGCATCGCTGATGATGGGAGTGACCCCATAGCTTTTTGCTATTTCCAGTCTACCTCGGTCCTTTTCCAAACCTAAAATGGCCACATCTCCACCGCAAATTTTTGCCACAGCAGCGCAAAGAATCCCGATAGTTCCGGGGCCGATAACGAGTACTCGATCTCCTGGTTTGATATGTGAGTTGACCGCGACAGCGTTGTAGGCCACCGAGCATGGTTCGGTGAGGCATGCTTCCTCAAAAGAAAGATCTTCTGGAACACGGTGGAGGCAACGGGCGGGAACTCGCACGAATCGTGTCATGGCTCCATTTACTCCGTAGCCAAATCCTTTTCTGGTTGGATCAAGATTATATAAGCCAGTTTTGCTCATTGGATTCTGTGGGTCGATGACCGCTGCCGTTTCACTGACTACCCGATCCCCGATCTTCCAGCCAGTCACCCGATCTCCAACCGCTGCTATTTTTCCTCCAAATTCATGACCTAAAACAACCGGATAATTAACGGGCCAGCTATGATCTGAAGTCCACTGATGCAGATCGCTTCCGCAAACACCCACATTTTCTACTTCCAATAAAATGTCCTCATCTCCAATTTCCGGGACAGGAATTTCTCTGATTTCTACTGAGCCTTTTTTTTCTGAAAAATTAACTACGGCGGCTGATTTACCTAGTATTGACATGAAATGGTAGGTTTAAAAGTTACTGATCTTTTGAGAATGTATAGCTGCGCAGATTTTCCTGAGGCTTCAAGATCACCATCAGCAGTTTTGAATGCGTCAGCATCTATTGTCAGTGGTGCACCTAGGACTACAAGTGGCGCTCCATATTGTGGACATTGAATGGCTTGTTCAAGCGAAAGTCCGCCCACTGCCTGCACTGGCACTTTTACAGCTTTCACCACTTCACGTAATTGATCCAATGGACTTGGCATTCTGTGGCCCGCTGCTGCAATTCCTCTTCGCTCATCGTATCCAATATGATGGATCACAAAGTCACATCCCAAATCCTCTAAAAATCTTGCTCCTTCCACCATATCAGGGCAACCCAAGTTATCACCCATCACTTTCACTCCATAATCTTTTCCTGCTTGCACCACACATTTGATGGTTTCCTTATGTGCTCTTGCCATCACCACTACATGGGTTGCTCCCGCTTTTGCCATCATCTCTGCTTCCAGGTAGCCTCCGTCCATGGTTTTTAGGTCAGCGACGATTGGAACACCGGGGAAGGCTTCCCGCAATTTTCTCACTCCATGTAGTCCTTCGGCAAGGATCAAGGGAGTGCCGGCTTCAAGCCAATCTACCCCAGCTCGCATAGCCAAAGCGGCCGTTTCCAGCGCTTCATCAATGTCCGTCAGATCTAAAGAGATTTGTACTATAGGTTTCATTTTGGGTTGGGTTACAAGTATTTCTCTAAAAAAAGGGTCCTCTATAAATTAGGATGTGCTTAGATTTTTAAGATAAGGAAAATCGGGAAAGATACTTTCCTGATTTGGGGTAAAAGGAAGATTATATTTTGAAGAAATGCATAATATTTGATTGGGGGTTTCTATCATGCATAATGGACAAAAAAAAGCTCCACCCGAATATCAGATGGAGCTTTTAAGCCAATGGAAAAGAGACTTATTGCTGAAGTCTCGCTTGAACTTCTTCGATCAGTCCTTCATATTTCTTAAGAATTCTCGCCCAGTCCTCGAATTTCTCATCGTCTTTCACAGTCACTTGATTTTGACCATCTAGGTATGCTTCCTGACTGATCAATTTGATTGCATAGGCTAATTGATCGGAATTCCGCCGCTACTAACGATTACTCTGGTACGGAGAACAACTGGACTGAAAGTTCTGTACCTGCCAAGAAGTAGTCAAATACCCCGTGTTGAAATCAACTGTTTCCAGGGATGTCAAAATATCTCGTAATGATAGAGCTCAGAATTCTCCAAGCTTCTTCAGAAGTATGAACTGTGTTGACTGGAACTGTGATTCTTACATTGGCCAAATCTGATGAAACTGAAGAAGTATAGGCTTCATCTACATTCATTTCTATAAAGTCAGTAACTGGTGGCTCCTGCATGTTTGCCTGATTGTAATAGTTCTTCACATAGCGGACGTAGCCATCCTTTTTTACCCGGATTTCTACATTTCCATTTTTAGGAACCTTCAAATCGTAACTGCCGGTGCCCACTGTTTTTCCTCCAATCTCAATGATTGCATCATTAGGGTTCGTGGTGATTTTAACCAATCCATCTTCTAATTGTGCTTTTTCTCTAACTGGAGGTTCCGGGTCTGTGTCAGGCTTGTTACAAAAAACTTTAGTGTACTCTACAAAGCCGTCCTTATTAACAGTGACAGTCACACAGTCGTTTAAAGGGATTTTTATGTCTTGATTTCCTCGGCCTACGCTGACCCCATTGGCTGTGACCACCCCATCTGCAGGTATCACTTCCAAGCGAACTTGTCTGTCTTTCAGTTCAAAATAATCCTTGGAGGGGAGGGGTCTCACGATCCGGTGAGTTGTAATAACTTTTTGAGATTGGAGCAAAACCAGCTTTTCTTATCTCAACAGTATGGAAACGATCTTTTTGTATGATAAGATAAATAGCCTTACTACCGATTACTCTACCATCCACGAGGATTTCGGCATCATATGGTTCAGCGGTGATTTCAACTCTTCGGGCATCCAAAGACACGTATTGGTCTTTATCCCATTTCAAGTCTCGGTTGTATTCCTTAATCACAGGCTCATAGCCTGGCTTGGTGATTTTGATTCTGTTTCTACTATCTTTTTCAAGTTTGTATTCAATAGCTCCAGTTCCTAACTCTTGCTTATCAGAATCATCATAGTCATTGAGCAAAATGAATTTTGCATCTGAATGATTGGCTGTGATTTGAAGTTTTTGAGAAAAGGAAAGGGAAGCAGAAAAAAGGAAAAGTAGGCTGAGTGTGAGTAAATTTTTATACTTCATAAATTGGTGGTTTGCGTTTAGCTTGCGCTAAATAATTCAAAATGAAGTATTAAAGCAATTAAAACATCAAGGAATTGTCCAATTTATCCACACTTATCCCCAGTTTTTTCTGAGGAAATTTAACCAGTTTCCGTTCATTATTTTTTTGATATCCTGATTGGAATATCCTCTAATTGACAGTGAATCAGTGAGTTGATTAAGGTCTTTTATGGTGGTAATATCTGCGGGGCATTGCTCAGTCCCAAAAGCGCCATCCAAATCTGAGCCAATTCCAATATGATTAGCATTACCTGCGATCTGACAAATATGATCCATGTGATCTAGAACAGTATTTAAGGTCACATTTCTTTCTTGTGGAGTGGATTTTCCTCTTTCCCATCCCGGGCTCAGCATCCATGCATCCATGACCGCTCCGATCACAGCGCCACGATCTATCAATGCCTTAATCATTTCATCAGAAAACTGGCGATTGTGATCGACCAAGGCTCGGCAGTTATTATGGCTTGCCCACACAGGACCTTTGTAGATTTCCAGTGCTTCGCCAAAAAGCCAAATCGCACAAATGAGTTGCATCCAGGATAATTCCCAGTTCATCCATTTTGCGCAACAATTCTTTTCCTTTTGAATTGAGAGGGGCGGAGGCATCTGTGCCGTGAGCATATCTACCAGGGCCGTAATGTGCTGGTCCCAGAGCGCGAAGCCCATATTCAAATGCTTTTTCCAAATAATCCAGATTCACAATAGAGTCAGCTCCTTCAAGGGAAAGAATGAATCCCACAGGTTTGCTGGAGCTGTCTTCATCATTTTCCCAGAGGGCTAAATGTACATCTAAATCAACGAGATTTCTGATCTGCACCATCTCACCTTTTTCCACCATCGCCTGATACCAAGCTAATTGACCTTGGGTCTGAGCCCAAGCTTGCTCTGCGGAATGCCATCCAGGTAACGGATTTCCCGGTGCGACATAGCGTGCAATTTGTGTAGCGACGACCAACCCGATATTTCCTTCTCGAAGTGCTGGAAGAGAAACCACCGCATTTCCACGATCTGGCTTATCCTTTAGGCCCTTTTCCCTTGCATTGATCTCTGAAACTGGCAGCGTGAGGTCACGATTCCATTCCAGTGCATTCATACTCAGGTCGAGGTGGGCGTCGATTGTAAACATTGATCAGAAGCTTTGGAGCACGAAAACTGTGGGGATTTTATGTAGGTCAAGCGGAATTTGCCTCCACTCTTCAACGGTTTTGGTCAAGATCATTTCGTCCGATCCTGTGATATTTTTTGCGATGCAAAGCTTGGTTTGAGGAGCCAGGGTCTTCAGTAAATCTTCCAGCAATTGATTGTTGCGGAAAGGCGTTTCCATGAAGATTTGCGCTCTTCTTTCCCGAAGTGATTCAGCTTCTAGCTTCTTAATAGCAGCTGCTTTTTCTTTTTTATCAATGGGCAAATAGCCGTGAAAAGCGAAGGACTGACCGGAAAAACCGGATCCCATCAGGGCCATAAACATGGAGCTAGGGCCAGAAAGAGGAACGACTTGAATCCCTTTTTTATGCGCATGTTCCACAGCCAAAGCACCCGGATCTGCGATTACAGGACATCCAGCTTCAGAAATAATTCCTATATCAGCACCATTAATGAGTGGTTGCATGAGTCGATTGATAAACTCTGGAGAGGTTCCCTTGTCCAAAATTTCCATGTGGACATGATCCAAGTTTACCCCTAGTTTCAAACTGGAAATGTAGCGGCGTGCTGTCCGCATGTTTTCCACCAGATATACTTTGGTGTTTGCGATCACTTCTCTCACCTGTGGAGTGATAACTGCATCTTGGGTATTGTCCGCGAGAACATTGGGTATGAGGAAGAGTTTTCCTTTGGGCATTTTAGATTTGTTGTTTAAAAAAGAACGGAAATTTTGATGAAATCGAGTTGTGTAGGGTTAGAAACTTTTCTTATTCTTAAAACTGCTCTAAAATCAAGCCTATTTCAAAAACCTTCTGATTTCCTCTACTACAGCATCAGGCTGTTCGGCATGTAGCCAATGTCCCGCATCTGCGATAAATTCCACCTCATTGTTTGGAAAAAAAGCATCAATATCATCCAAGTCGGATTGTTGCACATAACTAGAATTGGATCCAGCGAGAAAAAGAGTTGGTCCAGAGTAGGTTTTACCTTCTGGCAAAGCCTTTCCTACTTCGTTGATATTCTCAGTGATTACCGGAAGATTGATTTTCCACATAAATCCATCCGAATCTCTGCCTAAGCTTTTTAGTAGAAATTGCCTTACTCCAATCTCAGGAATGTATTTAGCCAATTCCTCATCCGCTTCTTTTCTAGATTGAATTTCACTAAGATCAAGTGAATTTAATCCCTCCAAAATGCTCTGATGATGCACGGCGTAATATCGAGGGGCTATATCTGCAACAATCAATTTCTCCACTTTCTCAGGGTATTTGAGGGCAAAATTCATCACTGTTTTTCCTCCCATGGAATGTCCCATCAAAAAGGCTTTTTCCAGACCTTCCTTTTCCATCAGTTCTTTCAGGTCTTCCACCATCACATCGTAATTCCAATCATCTGACTGAGGAGAATCTCCGTGATTGCGTTGATCTATCAGGTAAAGGGTAAAGCTGTCTTTTAGCTCCTTAGAAATGCTAAACCAGTTGTCTGCCGAACCGAATAGTCCGTGAAGTATGATTAGCGGCTTTCCAGCACCTAGTTTTTTGAAATTTAACTGCATTTTAGAATTACGATTTTTGAATTAGGAGATCTTTTGAACCTCCAACCTCTATTTTTCTACTCAAGCCTCTTTTATATGTGACATAACATCTGGCATCGGGCAACAAACACCGGACAATATTTACTCCAACTTCCTTCTATACATCTGAATTGTATTTTCCAAGCCATAATAAAGCGCATCACAAACTAGCGCGTGGCCGATGGAAACTTCATCGAGATAAGGAATGCTTTGTTTCAGAAATGCCAGATTATGCAAATCAAGATCGTGCCCGGCATTCAGTCCAAGCCCAAGTGCTTGAGCGATTTCAGCTACTTCCACATAAGGTTTGACAGCTGCATCCCGATCTTTGTGATAGTTGGAAGCATAAGGCTCGGTGTATAGCTCTACACGATCCGTGCCTGTGAGTTTAGCTGGTTCAAAATATTTGACTTCAGGATTAATGAAAATCGAAACACGAACGCCAGACTCGTGAAGTTCGGCGACGATATCCTTCAACATTCCCTGATTTGAAATCGTATCCCAACCGTTATTTGAGGTAATCGCCGTTGGTGGGTCAGGTACAAGCGTTGCTTGAGCAGGTTTTACCAGGCGAACCAGCTCCATAAAACGCTTGTCTGGGTACCCTTCAATGTTGAATTCTGTTGTTACTACTTTCGCCAGATCGAGTACATCCTGATAGCGAATGTGGCGCTCATCCGGCCGTGGATGGACGGTAATCCCTTGTGCGCCAAAGCGCTCTGCATCCAGTGCTACTTTCACTACATTGGGATTGTCAGCTCCGCGGGCGTTGCGAAGAGTGGCGATCTTGTTAATATTTACGCTTAGCTTGGTCATATCCGAGTCGAAAAAGGTATTTTTGTCAGTAGTATTAGAAGTGTAACACAAACTTAGGACTAATGAGTTTAAAGCAGAAAATAGAAAGTGAAATTAAATCAGCAATGATCGCAAAAGACAAAACCCGATTGGGAGCTCTGAGATCTATCAAGTCGCTGATTCTTTTGGAGGAAACTAAAAGTGGAGCAAAAGCTGAAATCACTGAAGAGGACGAGTTGAAGTTATTGACCAAAGCTGCAAAACAGCGTAAGGATTCGGCAGATATCTACCAGCAACAAAACAGAGCTGATTTGTATGAGGTGGAAATGGCTGAGCTGGAAGTTCTGCAGGAATTTCTGCCAAAAGCACTTACGGACGAAGAAATCACTGCTGCTATTCAGGAGATTATCGCCCAAACCGGAGCTACAAGTCCAAAAGATATGGGTAAAGTGATGGGAGTTGCGAGCAAGCAATTGGCTGGAAAAGCTGATGGCAAAGTTATTTCTGAGAAAGTGAAAGCTATACTGAACAGCTAAGTTGAGCATCATAGATATCATCATAGTAGTCATTCTTGGTCTAGGAGCCTATGAAGGATACCGAAGAGGTTTTCTTCTTGGGGTCTTAGGCCTTTTTGGCTTTGTGATCGCGATTATTCTGGGTCTTTATTTTATGGATCCCATGAATGACTGGTTGGCAGAAAATGTCACTGAGTTCAATCTTGGTTTTCCAATTTTTGGATTTATAATCGTTTTTGTTCTTACACTCTTATTTATAAAAGTTGCTGGCTGGATATTGAAGCAAGTGATGGATATGGTCCTTCTTGGACCCTTAGACGCTATAGTTGGGGCTGTTTTTGGAGTGGTGAAAGCAGCGTTTTTTATCAGTTTATTCTTCTGGCAAGCCAGTCTTTTCAAATTGGAGATGCCTAAGAAATGGACGAAGGATTCCGAAATGCTGTATTTTATAGAGCCCATCGCGCCAGGAATTGTTGCTGCAGTTGAGCCGTTTTTCCCAAGTATAGAAGAAAGTTTGAAGAAGCTGGATGAGGTAGTGGAGGAAATCAAAGATGCTACTACTGATTGATAATTTTGATTCCTTTAGCCACATGTTGGCTGATTTGCTGAGGCAGACCGGGGAGCAATTACTTGTACTTCGCAATGATGTCACACTTGAGGAAATCAAAAAGCTGAACTTTGACGGATTAATTTTATCTCCTGGCCCAGGGATTCCACAGAATGCTGGAAATCTAACTAAAATCTTTGCTGAATATTACGATAAAGTTCCTGTGCTGGGTGTTTGCCTGGGGCATCAGGCAATCGGGGAATTTTTTGGAGCAAACCTGAAAAAGAATACTGTTCCCACTCATGGGAAAGTCCATCAAGTCAGAAAGACGAAAGCTCATCCATTCACGACAAGCATACCTGAATCTTTTAAAGTAACCCGTTACCATTCCTTACAATTAGCCAATTTGCCAGAGGAACTCGAAGTGCTATTGGAAACTGAATCAGGAGAAATAATGGGCATGGCGCATAAAAGTTTACCGATTCTTGGGATTCAATATCACCCTGAAGCGCACCTGACTCAATATGGTTTGGAATTAGTGAAAAACTGGGTGGAGCTACGAAAAATTGAAAGATAAGAAAGTACATCTAGCTAAACCCTTAACGGGTTAATCTTTAGAAAATTGAACAGTCGCATTTGATTTAGGAACTTGCAATGGCGAACCCTTGAAGGGTTTTGGATATCCTTTGAGGAGCTTTGAAAAATCAATTATTCAACTCCTGCGAAATTCTTACCTTTGTACCTGATTATGAAATCGAGCAATATTCTTAAAGTGACAAAGAGAAATGCTTAAATGCCCTGCGAGATTCCATCTGACAATTGAAAAACAATTATTAAACAGATGAAAAAGAAGCCATTCACGGTTGTCTATGAAGACAACCACCTTTTGATAGTAAATAAAGCTGCCGGCATACTCGTGCAGGGAGATAAAACTGGGGATAAGACCTTGACGGATTACCTCAAAGAATACATTGCTAAGAAATACGATAAACCAGGCGCAGTTTTTCTTCATCCTATTCACAGACTGGATCGTCCGGTAAGTGGATTGGTGGCTTTTGCCCGAACTTCCAAAGGCCTGGAGCGCATGATGGAGATTTTCCGCAAGCGAGAAATTCATAAAGTTTATTGGGCTTTGGTGAAAAGAAGACCGAGAGAGGAAAGCGGTAAGCTGACACATTACCTCGTTAAAGACGAGCAGAAAAATGTGGTGACAGCTCATGATCGAGAAGTCCCAGGTTCCCAAAAAGCTGAGTTGAATTACAAGACACTTGGTTTTATGAATGACCACTGGTTGATCGAAGTGCGCCCTGTTTCCGGTCGCCCACATCAGATTCGCGTGCAGCTTGCTTCTATGGGTTGCCCGATTCGAGGGGATATTAAATATGGCTTTGCGAAGCCTAATCCAGATGCGAGTATCAACCTACATGCATTCAATCTGGTATTTGTTCATCCAATCAAAAAGGAGAAGCTTTACCTAAGAGCTGCTGTGCCAGAGGAGGAGTTCTGGGAGCAATTCTTGGAATTCGAAACCATCAAGACGAAAGACCAGCATTTAGATAATTCCTTTAGCGGATAACTACATAACCTTCGGGATTTCATTAATCTCGGAGGTTTTTTATTTACCGCAGTGAACGCGGAGTTTTACGCAGAGAAGCGCTGAGTTTAGTAGCCTTTAGTTCTTCTTTTTCTATTCTCGCTATTTTTTTCTTCTGACTTTTCATTTTTCATACATGACTAAAATTCATTTAAAGAATTCTTTAACTTTTCGCTATGAAATACATACTCCTGTTTTTAATTGTATCCTTAGCCGCCGCTTGCTCCAGTAAGCAACAGCCAAAAACCATCTATATCGTCCGCCATGCTGAAAAGCAGTTAACCGGGAATGATCCTGAACTATTGCTTGCTGGAGATGTACGAGCAAGAAAGCTTGCACAGATTCTAGCGGATCAAAAGATCACTCATATATTCAGTACCGACTATAATCGAACCCGATTGACAGCGGCCCCCACTGCAAGTGAGGCAGGAATTGAAATAGAAATTTACGATCCAAAGAATCATGATGCACTAGTCGAACAACTTAGAAGCCTAGAAGGAAACATCTTGGTAGTTGGCCATAGTAATACAGTCGGACAGGTTGCCAACTATTTTGTAGGAGACGGTGAGAAATTCCAGGATTTAGAGGATTCAGAGTACAATTTTATCTATGAGGTAACTTTAGAAAAAGATGGCAATTCCGTTGTGGTAAGGAAGACTTATAAAGATTATTGATTTTGGTAAGTCAGTAGCTTGTAAAATTCATTCAATCCTCTCTTTTCCGATTTTTTCCCTACCTTAAAATCTATATTTTAAATTCTATGAATCGCCCAGAAAACCTCAGCCAGCTACAAGACACAACTAAAATTTGGGACATTGCCGTCATAGGCGGAGGCTCTTCGGGATTAGGAGTGGCTTTGGATGCCATCTCAAGAGGGCTATCGGTGGTTCTTTTTGAAAAAGCTGATTTTGCCAAAGGCACCTCAAGTCGAAGTACCAAACTCGTACATGGAGGAGTGAGGTATCTTGCTCAGGGCGATGTGGGGTTAGTGTTCGAAGCACTCAAAGAGCGTGGTAAGCTATTGCAAAATGCCCCTCACTTAGCCCATGACCAACCTTTTATTATCCCGATTTATACCTGGAAGGACCGCATGATGTATAGTGTCGGCCTGAAGGTTTACGATTGGATGTCTGGCAGATTGAGTCTTGGCAAGTCAGAATTTATTTCTGTTGAAGAAACTCTCAGACGTCTTCCGGGATTGAAACCAGATGGTCTTTATGGTGGAGTAATCTATCACGACGGGCAGTTTGATGACGCAAGACTCGCGCTGAATATTGCCCAGTCGGCAGATGAAGCTGGCACCTGCGTGTTGAATTATGTCAGTGTGAACAGTTTGGTGAAAAATGAAGCTGGAAAGATTACCGGATTGAATGTTTCGGATAAACTGACCAAGGAAAAATATTTAGTCAATGCAAAAATGGTAGTGAACGCCACCGGAGTTTTTGCGGATAAAATTTTACAGATGGATAATCCTGAGGCTGCAAGAATGATTCAGCCTAGTCAAGGAATTCATTTGGTTTTAGATCTTGATTTTCTAGGTGGAAAAGACGCCCTGATGATCCCTGAAACGAAAGATGGAAGAGTACTTTTTGCTGTTCCATGGCATGGAAAGCTCGTGGTAGGAACTACCGACACGCTTCGTGAAAAGCCAAAATTAGAACCTGAGGCACTTCAGAAAGAAATAGATTTTGTGCTGGAAACAGCTGCAGGATATTTGGCTAAAAAACCTACAAGAGCAGATGTAAAGTCGGTTTTCGCAGGTCTTAGACCACTTGCTAGACCAAAAGAAGGAAGTACGAAAACCAAAGAGATTTCACGCTCTCATAAAGTGATTTTATCAGAAAGCGGATTGGTTACTTTGACCGGAGGGAAGTGGACTACATTCCGGAAAATGGGTGAAGATACAGTGGAGTATTTCACAAAAGTCACTGGTGAAAAACTGAGAGACAGTAAGTCTCTGGATATGAAAATCCATGGGGCAACCAACCGTGTTCCTGAAGGTCACTGGGGAATTTATGGGTTTGATGCCAAGCCTATCCAAGACCTTATAAAGGAAAACAAAACTTGGGAAGCAAAGCTGCATCCTGATTTCCCCAATATAGAGGCAGAAGTGATCTGGGCTGTGCGTGAAGAGATGGCGGTGAAGGTGGAGGATGTATTGGCCAGGAGAATACGAATGCTATTCTTAGATGCACAGGCTTCCATAGATTCGGCTCCTACAGTAGCTAGGTTGATGGCTGCTGAATTGGAGAAAGACGAAGCATGGATAGAATCTGAATTGGCTGACTTTAATAGGACAGCTTCGAAATATTTGATTAAAAAATAACCCACAAATAACCCAAAATGAGCCAAAATAATACCTATATAATGGCTCTAGACCAAGGTACTACAAGTTCTAGAGCCATTCTTTTTGATAAAAAAGGCAAGATTATCTCAGTCGCCCAAAAGGATTTTAAGCAACATTTCCCAAAAGCAGGCTGGGTAGAACATGATCCTGATGAAATCTGGACTTCCCAGTCATCTGTGATGATAGAATCCCTGGTCAATAAAAAAATCAAAGCAAATCAGGTGGCTGCCATTGGTATCACCAATCAGCGGGAAACGACTATAGTTTGGGATAGAAAAACAGGCAAAGCGATTTATAACGCCATTGTCTGGCAAGATCGCCGAACTGCCAATTACTGTAACGAGCTGAAGGATAAGGGACATTCTGAAATGGTAGTTTCCAAGACAGGTTTGATCATTGACGCGTATTTTTCTGCCACCAAAATCAAATGGATTCTAGATAATGTAGATGGAGCAAGACAAAAAGCTGAAGCAGGTGAACTTGCTTTTGGAACGGTAGATTCCTGGCTGATTTGGAACCTCACTTCCGGCAAGACGCATATCACAGATATCACAAATGCCAGCCGTACCATGCTTTTCAATATTCATTCGCAGGAATGGGATCAAGAGTTGATGGATTTGTTTGAGATTCCTGCATCGCTTTTACCAGACGTAAAATCCTGCAGCGAAGTCTATTGCGAAACTGCTGGAGATGTCTTAAGCGTAAAAATCCCCATCGCTGGAATTGCCGGGGATCAGCAGGCTGCCCTTTTCGGGCAACTTTGCACCGAGCCGGGCATGGCAAAAACCACCTATGGTACGGGATGCTTTTTGGTCATGAATACCGGCTCTGAAGCGGTCAGATCAAAGAATCAATTGCTTACTACTGTTGCATGGAAAATCGGAGACGAGATCAATTATGCCTTGGAAGGTTCAGTATTTATTGGCGGAGCAGCTATTCAATGGCTTAGAGATGGAATAGGACTTTTGGGTCATGCGAGAGAAAGTGAGCGTTTGGCAGAAAGTATAGATGGAAATGATGGGGTTTACTTCGTTCCTGCACTTTCAGGTTTGGGGGCACCGCATTGGGATCAAAATGCCAGAGGAGCTTTTTTTGGAATCACCAGAGGTACAGAGAAAGCGCATATGGCTAGGGCGGCTTTGGAAGCAATTGCTTACCAAGTTTATGATGTGCTAAAAGCTATGGAAAAGGATGCCGGCAAGCCAACCAAAGAACTTCGTGTAGACGGTGGGGCTACAGCCAATAATTTTCTGATGCAGTTTCAGGCAAACTTGCTGGATTGCGAAATCAAACGACCAGAGATTATCGAGACCACAGCTATTGGAGCAGCATTTTTGGCGGGCTTAGCAATTGGGTTTTGGGAGGATCGAGATGAAATCCAAGAGCTATGGAATGCTGATAAAAGCTTTACTCCAAGTATGGAAAAAACAGATCGAGATAAATTGATACATTTTTGGCACAAAGCGGTGGAGCGCTCAAAAAACTGGGTTGAATAATGAATGTATATCTAGCAGAATTAATAGGAACAGGTCTGTTACTATTATTGGGTTCAGGAGTTGTTGCGAACATGCTTTTACCAAAAACCAAAGGTCATGGTGGAGGAATCATGGAGATTAGTACGGCTTGGGCTTTGGCAGTTTATGTTGGGGTAGTGGTAGCAGGGCCATACAGTGGCGCGCACTTGAATCCAGCGGTAACTATCGGCCTCGCTTTGACAGGGCAATTTGAATGGGCGATGGCGCCGGGATATATTATTGCTCAGGTTTTGGGGGCAATGATTGGAGTTGGAATAGCTTGGCTGTTCTATAAGGATCATTACGATGCTTCGGATGATGCAGGATTGAAGGCTGCGCCATTTGGCACTTCTCCTGCGATAAGAAACCTGCCTTTAAATTTCTTTTCGGAGGTAGTTGGGACTTTTGTCCTGATTTTAGTGATCCTCTATAACGATGGAGTCGAAATAGGAGACAGCAATAAAACTCCGATAGGCATGGGTTCTCTGGGAGCAATTCCCGTTGCATTTTTGGTTTGGGTAATTGGCTTGGCTTTAGGAGGAACTACTGGTTATGCCATCAACCCTGCCCGTGATTTTGGTCCAAGACTCATGCACTCCATTTTGCCGATAAAAGACAAAGGAAGTTCTGATTGGGGTTATTCCTGGGTCCCTGTTTTAGGACCAATTGTAGGTGCGGCTTTGGCTGCAGGACTATATTTGGTGGCGGGATCTTGATTAATTCTGGAAATTATCTTCGAATACTAAATCCCATTTTATCGCCAAAAATGTAATTTCAGTGATCGTAATCACCAGAAATACGTCTATTTGGTGATTACGATCACCGAATATCCGTTTCTAATGAGAAAAGCCTGAAATCTGGTAAGATTTCAGGCTTTTCTCATTTTGATTAAATAAAGATTATTTCAATATCTCCCGGGCAATTACCATCTTTTGTATTTCAGAAGTTCCTTCGCCAATCGTACAAAGCTTGGAGTCACGGTAGAATTTCTCCACTGGATAGTCTTTGGTAAAACCATATCCACCAAAGATTTGGACCGCATCATTGGAAACGGACACAGCCACTTCAGAAGAAAAATATTTTGCTTGAGCTCCAGCCAAAGTCACTTTTTCTCCTCGGTTTTTGAGATCAGCGGCTTTAAAGATTAACAGGCTGGAAGCCTCAACCTGAGTTGCCATATCAGCAAGCTTAAAGGAAATGCCTTGAAAGGAGCTGATAGGCTTATTGAATTGATGTCTTTCTTTTGAATATTGAATAGATGCTTCCAATGCTCCTTCGGCAATACCTTGGCCTAATGCGGCAATGGAAATTCTCCCACCATCCAGAATCTTCATGGATTGAATAAAGCCATCTCCAACTTCGCCTAATACCTGACTTTCGTGAACAATGCAATCATCGAAAAGCATCTCAGCAGTTTCCGAAGCGCGCATACCCAGCTTATCTTCTTTTCTTCCGCCTTTGAATCCTGGAGTGCCTCGCTCTACGATAAAGGCAGTCATTCCATGGGAATCACCGATTTCACCAGTTCGTGCGATCACTACAGCTACGTCGCCAGAGACACCATGTGTAATGAAGTTTTTAGCACCGTTGATAATCCAAGAATCACCTTCTTTCTTGGCGACAGTTCTCATATTACCGGCATCAGAACCGGTATTGGGCTCTGTCAAGCCCCAAGCGCCTAGCCATTCGCATGTGGCAAGTTTGGGCAAGTATTTTTTCTTTTGCTCTTCATTTCCAAACATCATAATATGCCCAGAACAAAGCGAATTATGAGCTGCCATTGAGAGGCCTATAGATGGGTCAAGCTTGGAAAGCTCCACGATAGCGGTGACATATTCTAAGTATCCAAAACCAGAGCCTCCATATTCAGTAGGAATCAAAACTCCCATGAGTCCGAGTTCGCCTAATTTTTTAAAAAGATCTATGGGGAAATGCGACCTATCATCCCAATCCTTGCGAAAAGGGGTGATTTCTTTGGCTCCAAAATCACGAATCATCTCTGCGATCATCCGCTGATTTTCATTTTGATTAAAATCTAACATGTTTAGCTATTTGGGTTTATCGTCTCTTATTAAGAACCCTAAGATTCAGAAATAGTTTGGAATCAGCAAATTGAAGGATTCCATACTAAATTTTATTTTTAACTCTTTCTCAATCAGATAAATAAGCTTAGAGAGAAATAATCTTAGTATTCTATCTTCATTTAAATTAAACTCCACTTATAATAGAACCTTGCTAGAGAAATTTTTTTTGACTTATTTCCCACCAAACCAATTGTTTATGAATTCATTTTACCGGTTCCTTGGAGTTTTTTCTATTCTTCTATATACGCAGTTTCTCTCTGCACAGACAACTTCAGAGTTGTTAGACAGCCTCAAAACGGAACTTTCTAAAGCTAAAACCGCCAATGATCGTTCTTTAATACTCTCAGAACTGACTTGGTATTATGTGCCAGTTTCTCAGGATACGGCAATTCTATTTGGAGAGGAAAACATTAAAGTAGCAAAGTCACTCGATGATGCCGCCGTGCTTAGCCAGGCTTACAGCGATTTGGCTTATGCAAATATGGAAAAAGGTGAGTTGATAGAAGCAAAGAAGAATTATCAAGAGGCCTTGAAATTACGCTATCAAACGGGTGATTCTACAAAAATTTACGGCACGATTACAAATCTCGGATCAGTGTATCAGCGGGATTTCCAATCAGACTCTGCCATGGTGAATTACCTTAAAGCTCTAAGTTTTTTTGAACGGACTGGGAATGAGCGTAATGCTGACTTTGTGCGAAATAACATTGGTGTGATTTATCTGGAAATGAGGAATTATCCCAAGGCTTTGGAGATACTGCAGAAGGTCGCAGAATATAGGAAGGCTCAGAATGTAGACTACTTATATGCTTCTACACTTACCAACATTGCCAGTATTTATAAAAACCTAAAGGACTATCAGAACTCAGAAAAAACTTATTTAGAAGCATTGCAGATTTTCATAGAAGAGGGTGATGACTACTACACCGCGACTACTTATAATAATCTTGCAACCCTCTACAATGCCCAAAAATATAGCAAGCTTGCCATTTCCTTTGCAGAAAAGGGATTGGAACTCGCAGCTCAGGTAGGGGCAGATTACGACTATGCTTTATTGGAATCAAATCTTGCGCAGTCTTACCATGACCTCAAAGATTACCCTCAATCCCGGGAGTTTTACCTACGTGCTTTGTCCCACTTCAAAGCCCAAAATGCGGAAGATGATATAGCTACCATGTATCTTTTGATGTCCCCGGTGTATGCAGCGCTGGGTATGCCTGACAGCTCGGCGTATTACACTCAAGCCTATTCTGATCTGAACAAGAAGCTTACCGAGCAGGAAATACAGCAGCTCACGTCTGATCTGGAAGCTCGCTACCAGTCTGAGCAAAAAGATGCTGCTATTTCCCGACAGCGACTCGAACTTCGAAATAAGAATTTTCAGCTTTACGGATCTTTGGTTTTAGCAGTAGTCTTAGGTGTAGTAGGATACTTGCTTTACAGCCAGCAAAAACTTAAGAATCGTCAGCTAGCTCAGGAAGGGGAGTTGAAAATTGCTTTGGCACAAATAGAAACGCAGAATAAACTTCAGGAACAGCGGATGTTGATTTCGAGAGATCTTCATGACAATATAGGTGCGCAACTTACTTTTATCATTTCTGCAATCGAAAATCTCAAGTACTTTGACCCGATCAAGGATACGCTTTCTCATAGATATGACTCCATTGCAGATTTCACCAAGCAAACTATTACCGAGCTGCGGGACACGATCTGGGCGATGAACTCAGGACAAATTACCTTGGGTCAGCTTTCCGCTAGAATTTCAGATTACCTAGAGAGAGCTGGAGTTTCTACACGCGGAATCACCTTTGATTTTGATATAGAAAAAAGTCTGGATCCCAATTTTAGCATGGTTTCATCGGAAGGAATTCAGATTTACAGAATAGTACAGGAGGCGATACAAAATGCTCTCAAATATGCTTATCCAAGCCAAATTACTGTGGCTGTAGCACAGATTGGTAAGGGTTTCCAACTGGTGGTAAAGGATGATGGGAGAGGGTTTGAAGAGTCACAGGTCAAGGCTGGAAATGGGTTGTACAATATGCGAAAGCGTGCCGAAGAGCTTGGAGGAAAACTCGAGATACAATCAAAAACCGGCAAAGGCACATCCGTTACTCTTTTAATTCCGAAACAGTAAGGTTCGATCCTGAAAGGATTTGATGGGATGAAGCTGGCTATATAGTCCATTTGCCGTATTACCTTGAGCTGTTGGATTAGCTAGTTTTGAAAAGCTTCATCTTTTCATCTTTTAATGGTCTTATCCATTTTTGAAAATCATTTACTAAGCCTATTAGTGCTTTTGGTTTTGGGCAGTATTGTACTGCTCCATTACTTGCTTTTCCGTGAATATAGGAGGCAGGATAAGATTCAGAATAAAAGACTTCAGGAAATGGAAGGCTTGGTTCAAAACGAAATAAAACGCTCCCAAGGACTAAGTAATCAAGTAGGAGAGCTCTCCCAAATCAAAGAAAAAACACAGGAACAGTTAGATTTAATAAAGCTTCAAGTCGAGGCAGTAAAGAAGGATTCTGAAAATTGATAGAATGCAAACCAAGCTAAAATGTATTTATTAATAGTGCGTTTGCCGTATTCTTTACTAGTCCGTATTGATTGATTTTTGATTATTCAAAATCAACCAAAAGCAAATGAAAAACTCCAGACTATTATTATTCCTTTTTCTCTCACTTTCCATCCTAGCTACTTCCTGCTCAAAAGACGACGATGATCCGGAAGTAGGGGATTGTAGTACAGTGTGTACTGGAACTATTGCAAGTGGAGAGACTGCAGGAACAGTGGCGCCTTCTATTGTGGGAAAATATACATTGACCATGCAATACGCTGCTGCCAACAGCCCTTTTCCTGATGGCACAGTTGGTGAATTTGAAGTGTATTCTGATAATAAACTTTACGCTAAGATCGGTGACAAATGTGTGACGATCAGTAACCCAATTCAAAGTGGTACTGCTGAAGTTGTATTCAAAGACAACTGCGTATTCAATCTTAAATTTGGTGTTTCAGAGAAAAATGGAGGTGGCTTAAATGAAATTAATATTGGAAGCAGTACTGAGTTTTTAGGGCAATTTCATCTATAATTATTTACGAAAAACAGGTCTGTTAACAAAAAAGGCAGGAGCTAACTCATAGCTCCTGCCTTTTTACTGTTTGTGATTTTGTCTTACCAGAAGATCGGCCCTTTTCCTAAGTACTTTTCAGCAATCGGAAGGTAGTACTCCTTCACATCTTCCAGATCATAGATTTTTGGTGACTTGGTGTATAAGTCATACTGATTGAAATCCAAAATCCATTCCTTGTACTTTGCATCTTGCGGAGCTTCAAATTGGGAGTAACTTCCGCCATTGTGCCAAGGGTAAAAAGAGTGATAGCGAACCATCACCATACCAGCTTCAGGGATCGTGTTCTCAGGATGATTTTTCAAAACTTGGTAGAAGTACTCATCATGTCCCCAAGCTAATTGGAGATTATCCAAGCCACAGCCTTTTTCATAAACTCCCAATTCAGTATTGTAGCGAGGATCTTTCATGTCAGGATTTAGCTCATTGAATTCAGGGTAAACGCAGGTATCCGGTAGTTTTGCTCCAACCACAAACACGTCTCCTACCAGCCCCCATTGCTCGTCCTGGCTCGTTCCGTCCTTATCAGACCCGAACAGATACATCACTTTGCCGAGATCGTGAATCAAACCGACCAACTGCATCCAGTCAGGACGATTGTCAGCACGTAAGGCTTCTGCAGATTGAATTAAATGCTGCACATTAGGCAAATCAAGGTCTGGATCGCTGACGTCAATGAGTGCATTGAGCTTTTCCATCGCATCCCAAAGATTCATCGGCTTGTCAAACGTTAGGTATTTTGACTTCATCCGCTGCACATAATCGTAAGTTTGATACATGCGCATTTTTCTGTAATGCTCTTTCACGGCAGCTTTGATGTCTGCCTTGTTATAATTTCTGAATTCCTTTTCTGTAGTTTCCATAGCCTTAAGCAATTGTACCTAAAATTACATAAATAATTACTGTGATTGCAATCAAAATCCAGCCCAGCATTGTGGCATGTTTCCAAGGAACAATGCTGAGTTTGCCTGAATCTACCATTACAAATGGATTTTTTACTGGAAATTGAGCAGATACCAAATGCATCACAATTAGATTGAGTATAAACTCTATTCCCCAAATATGAACGAAATGGATGTTGACTTTAAGTATCAAATCCATCAAAATGTAGAATGCTAAGCCGAAAACCAATCCTGCTTTGGCGCCAGCAGCAGATACTTTTGGGAAAAAGAATCCTGCTATAATCACGGTAGCCATCGGGATAAAGAAGATGCCATTTAGCTGTTGCAAAAGCTGATAAAGTCCTGCCGGTGCATTGGCCACAAAAGGTGCAACTAGAATAGAAACAATCGCTAAAATTGCTGAAACCCACTTTCCTATTCGGACGAGTTGACCTTCCTTAGCTGATTTCTTGATATAAACTTTAAAAATATCTAGGCTGAAAATAGTCGCTGCGCTATTCAAAGCACTATTGAACGTGCTCAAAATCGCCCCCATGATCACCGCTACAAAGAATCCTGTCATCCACGGCGGAAGCACACGCTTGACCAGCTCTGGATAGACGCTATCCTGGGAATCAAAAAGCGTATCACCGAAATAATAGAAGCCTATAATCCCAGGAAGGACAATTACAAGTGGGATCAGGATTTTCAAAATTCCTGTAAATAATAATCCCTTTTGCGCTTCTTTCAGACTCACCGCTCCTAGTGCTCGCTGCACAATGGATTGATGCATGGTCCAGAAATACAATTGATTGATGATCAGTCCGGTGAAAAGCACTTCGAAAGGAAGAATGGAATCTCTGGATCCCGGACCGATCGAAGGTTCTTTGCTGATCACATTAAACTTCTCGGGAGCATTGTTAAAGACCTTCACCAAGCCATCTATTACATTTCCATCTCCAATATCCCAAAGTGCAAAGATAGGAACAAGCAAACCAGCGATCAGCAAGCCGAAGCCATTGATGGTGTCTGTGTAAGCGACCATTTTCAATCCTCCAAAAATCGCATAAACTGCTCCGATTACTCCCACCACGACTACTGTAAGCCAAATTCCTTCTTTTTGTGTGATCCCGAGTGTTTCCGAAATCCCAAAAATTGATTCAATATTTATCGCTCCTGTATAGAGTACAATTGGAAGTAAGGTGACTACAAATGATGTGATAAGTAAAAGCGAAATCAGCGCCTGCGTCATCTTATCATACCTTTTTTCCAAAAACTCAGGAATGGTAGTCAATCCCATCCGCAGGTATTTTGGGATAAAGTACAGTGCACCGATCACCAAAGCGATGGCTGAAGTGACTTCCCAAGCGATAATGATCGCTCCGTTTTTATAGGCTGATCCATTCATTCCTACCAGGTGCTCGGTGGAAATATTGGTCAGCAACATGGAACCGGCGATGACTACGCCGGTCAAACTTCGACCACCTAGAAAATACCCGTCTTGGGTGGCAAGATTTTGCTTGCGCAGCATCCACGTGGAGTAGATAGCTACGAAGCCTGTGAATGCTAGAAAACTGAAAAGAGTAAGCAATTATTTTGGGTTGTGTGGGTTTATTGAAATTGTATTCTGGAAAAATAGGAAAATAGAACGGGTAGACAAAAGTTCCGGTGTTATCTAATGGTCAATAGCAAATTTCCCTTTTGATGAAGTTAAAGTGTCAAACACAAGGTTAGGTCTATTCTAAAAAATGATACTTACCTCATTCAGGATTCTTTGGTCCCTACAGATATTTTTGGTTTAATGAGACGGATTAATGATATTGAAGTAGGTTTCTTTGGATTAAAAACTATAGTCATAAGGAATTTCATTACTGCTTTTATCTGAAATAGTCCAATTTTTTCTTCTATCCTATGGTAGCAACACTCAAAATAGAGCAATCTCAAAGGGTTGTAAATATCGTTTTCCAAATTCTTTTAATCCTTATTCTCATCTTTGGTAATATTTCTACAATTGCTATCCCTCGAGGGATCATTGGATGGCAGATTTCCCATTTTTTCTTGATTGCTGTAGCGGATTTTTATGTAGATGACTTCCGGGAACCAAAATTAAAATACAGTCTATTGCTATATGCTGCTTTTGCAGTTTTTATCCTATTTAGTCTTTCTGAAAATGTTTTTGATAAACTCTATATTCGTTTGCATGGTGCCATCCTGATTTTAGGGAATCTATTAGGGAGGAAGATAGATAGGCCGTTTTGGAAGCATATTACGGTAGTGTATTTGCTGATCCTCTGCGTGTATGAATATCGCAACAATGAAATGACGCAGGATTTAATAACTATCAGTGCCTACTCGGTTGTTGCAATTTTGATTTTAGGTTTGGTTGAAAAACTTTCCGAGCGTCATAAGAATTTTTGGATGCTGCATTCAAGTTTATTATTTGTTTGGATTATTTATCAAGGGCCATATTACAGAGAAGCATTTGTGTTTTTAATAGGAGGTACAGCCTACGAATTGACGAAGCTTTTTATCAATGAGCTGGGATTCAATTTTGTTTTTAAAAAGGATAAAGGAAGTATGGGCTAACCTGATGACGATTGGTTTTATAGCTCTTTTGATTTCCAGTTTTAAATTCAGGATGCATTACTTTAGTGAATTCAATTAGCTGACGATAATGAAAAAAATAATGAAAACTGCTTCCTTAATTATATTGATGTTCTTGGCTTCCCTGAGCAGCTTTGCTCAAGATATCACCGGCCAGTGGAATGGAGCACTGAAAGTTCAGACTGTCCAGCTTCGGTTGGTTTTTAATATTGAAAAATCAGAAAGCGGCTATAGCGCAACCATGGACAGTCCTGATCAAGGTGCATTTGGGATTCCAGTGACCTCGACCAGTTTCGAGGATGGTAAACTGAAAATCTCGATTACCAACGCCAATATAAAGTACGAGGGAACGCTGGGTGATGACAATGTTATCGTCGGGGTTTTTACTCAGGCGGGTCAGGCTTTTCCTATGAATCTGTCCAGAGAGGAAATAGAAAAAGTAATAGCAAAAAGACCACAGGAGCCTCAAAAACCATTTCCTTACCGCTCTGAAAATGTGATTTTTGATAATAAACAGGCGGAAATATTACTGGCTGGTACACTTACGATGCCCGAGCAAGACGGGATATACCCAGCGGTGGTGCTGATCTCAGGGTCTGGTCCGCAAAATCGTGATGAAGAATTAATGGGGCATAAGCCTTTTTTGGTTTTGTCAGACTATCTGACTAGAAATGGGATTGCTGTTTTGCGCTTTGATGATCGAGGCACGGCAGCTTCCACAGGTGACTTCAGTGCTGCTACTTCTGTTGACTTTGCTACTGATGTAGCTTCGGCTGTGCAGTATTTGCAGTCAAGACCGGAGATAGACAAAAGTAAAATAGGTCTTGTCGGGCATAGTGAGGGCGGGATCATCGCGCCTATGGTGGCGGGAGATTCTGATGACATTGACTTTATCGTGTTGCTTGCGGGGACTGGAATTCGTGGAGATAAACTACTTCTTGCGCAACAAACACTGATCGGGGAAGCTGCCGGGATGAGCCCCAATCAGCTTGAAGAAAATGAGATGATCAGCAGGAAAGCTTTTGAAATCATGGTCAAAGATCAAAGCGATGAGGAACTTGAAAATGGTATCAAAGCCTACATGACTCAGGTGTTTCGCAATATCCCGGTAGAAAATGTGCCCGGAGGTATGACCGAGGCGGAGTTTGTTGCAGCTCAAGTGACCCAACTCACCAGTCCTTGGATGCAATATTTTATCAAGTATGATCCAGCTCCAGCTTTGGAAAAGGTAAGCTGTCCGGTGTTGGCGATCAATGGAGAAAAAGACCTCCAAGTCCCACCGAAGGAGAACTTGGAAGCAATCAAAGCTGCCTTAGCAAAAGGAGGAAATACGAACGTGACTACGGTGGAACTGGCCGGGCTGAATCACTTATTCCAGGAAGCTGAGACTGGCTCACCTAGCGAGTATGCTGAGATAGAGCAGACCTTCTCACCAAAGGCGCTTGAGGTGGTCACGAATTGGATCAAGGAGCAGGTGAAGTAATTAACTCCATAAATAGCTTCTGACTTATGTTGATATAGCAAAATCTTTGCTTGTCGGCGGTACCTCCTTCTTCCCCTTCAGCCCCACTTTCCACATGCCATGTACATCCACGGCGAAGGTGCCGAATTCCTCTACGACCTTGCCTCGCATTTTGTAAAATCCTTGGCCCTGAAAAGGAAAGCGCTTCAACGAAGGAGGAAAATGCACCGTGTCCAGCCAGTCTCCCTTGGGATCCAGAAAAGTCCCAAAAGCCATGTGCTCCCGGTGTATCGTTCGTACGTCTTTCGTGACTACGAGTCGACCGAGAACTTCCACATTTTTCCCTAATAACTGTGGAAGCTGCTCTGCCAGAACAGTTCCTTTGCCATCGTGAGCACAAAGACGGAACATGTCCGTAAGCGCAAAACCCAGCACATTGATCTCGTCTAGCGCGTCTTCCAGCGGGTAATCAGGAAAATCCGGTAGGGTAAAATCCATGGGAGGTTCCTTGAAAAGTGCCGGAGAATCAGGAATAGACGTGAGATGCTTTTGGGCGAAATTGGCTTTCCAAAGCAGTTTTTTCTTTCCCAAACCTGTAAACTCAAATGCCCCCACACTGATCAGAATATTCAGTTGCTCCGGACCGGCATGCGTGCGCTCGATAAAATCCTCCAAACCCAGGTAATCTCCATTGGCCTGCCTTTCTTCCAAGATCAAATCGCAGAGCTTCTTTTCCAATTGCTGTACATGGATCAAGCCTACGAAGACCTCCTCCCGAATGATGTTGGTTAGGTACTCACTACGATTGACACAGGGTGGGTTGACCTTTGCTCCGGTGCGTTTGAGTTCATGGAAATAGAATTCAGTGCTGTAAAATCCTCCAAAGTTATTGATCACCGCCACCATAAATTCCATGGGGAAATAGGTCTTCAGGTAAAGACTCTGGTAGCTTTCCACTGCAAAAGATGCTGAGTGCGCCTTGGAAAAGGAATAGCCGCCGAAAGATTCCATTTGCCTCCAAACTTCCGCTGCGACGGTGTCATCATGCCCAAGTTTGGTGCAGTTTGCAAAGTACTTTTCCTTGATCTCATTGAAGCGATTGTGCGATCTGTACTTGCCCGACATGGCCCGACGCAGAATATCCGCCTCGCCCATATCCAGTCCTGCGAAGTGATGTGCAACCTTGATCACATCTTCCTGATACACCATCACGCCGAAGGTTTCTTCCAGCAGTTCCTTCATTTTAGGATGCAGGTAGATGATCTTTTCGGGATCGTGAAATCGCTCGATGTATTGCTTCATCATCCCCGACTGCGACACGCCTGGTCGTATGATGGAACTGGCCGCTACCAGTGTGAGGTAATCGTCACATTTGAGTTTGGTGAGGAGCTGGCGCATGGCCGGACTCTCGATGTAAAAGCAGCCGATGGTGTCGGCTTTCCGGATTTGCTCGGCGACTTTGGGGTCACTCATAAACTCTTCTACCCGATGGATATCGATGTCGATTCCCCGGTTTTGCTTCACCAGTCGGATGGCTTCCTTGATATGTCCCAATCCGCGCTGACTGAGGATGTCAAGTTTGAACAGGCCGATTTTCTCTGCCAAAAACATATCGATCTGTGCCGTGCAAAAGCCCTTTGGTGGCAGTTCGTTGACCGTGTATTGATAGATAGGCTTCTCGGAAATCAGCATTCCGCCCGGGTGAATGGAAAGATGATTCGGGAAATTTTCCAGCAGCTGTCCGTATTTCAAAATCGTACGCTGGATTTTATCCTCATTCATCGGCTGATCCTTGCCTCGGACGAGTTGGTCGATTTCTTCTTTTGGCAGGCCAAAAACTTTCCCCAACTCACGGATCACGGCTCTGCGCTGAAAGGTGCTGTACATTCCCAGGAGGGAAACATGATCTTTACCGTAGCGCTTGAAAATGTAATCGATCACTTCATCCCGGTCTTTCCAGGAGAAATCTATGTCAAAATCCGGCGGGGAAGTCCGGTGTGGATTGAGAAATCGCTCGAAATACAAGTCGAGCTTGATCGGGTCCACATCGGTGATTTTCAGGCAATAAGCGATAATGGAATTTGCGCCACTTCCTCGTCCTACGTAGTAAAAGCCACGATTTTGCGCATAGCGGATCACGTCCCAGACGATCAGGAAATACGCATTGAAATTCAGGTCATTGATGATTTTCAGCTCTTTGATTACACGGGCTTTGGCTACGGGATTATTGCCATAGCGATAGTGAAAGCCTTCCATGGCGAGCTTTTCCAATAAAATACGGTCGTCTTCTCCGCTGGCACTGTAGTGCTTTTTGTTTTTGTCAGTGCTCAGCTCTGTTTTGATTTCGCACTGATCAATCAACTGTAGGGTGTTGCTGATCATGCCGGGAAAATTCCGAAAAGCACTCATCAGCGCTGCTTCCGACACGAACATTTCATCCGGGGAGGCAAAGTCCTTTTCTCCCAGTTTACTGATCAGCGTATTTTTGCCGATGGCTCGAAGCAGACGATGGATATTGAAAGCAGTCTTGTCCTTGAAAGTCACCGGATGTCGGATGATGTATTTCTTGGGAAAGGCTTCCACTTCCTGCTTTTTGACACGGTTCAGCTCGCTCGCCAATACGCCGATGAATTCATGTTCTTTTAGGTTTTGCGCAGCAAAGCTTCCAAAAGGATAAATAATCAGCACTTCTGAAAAACAGTCAGGTCGCTCAGGAAAAGCTAATTCCTGCTGTAAATGCTGAGACAAAAATCGATTGATCTCAAGAAGTCCCGCATCATTTTTCGCCAATAAGGTATAGCAGAAAACATCGGCGTTTCGGATTTCCGTTCCGACGATGGGTTTGATGTTTTTTACCCTACAGAAATCCACGAAATCCCAGCTGTCTGCCGTGCTGTTGATATTGGTGAGGCCAAGAGAGGAAAGGCCGCGCTCGGCTGCAGCATCCACGAGCTTCTCGGTGCTGAAGGTGCCGTAGCGGTAGCTGAACCAGGTTTTACAAGTAATAAACATTTTAGGCGCGGGTTAGGGTGATGGCTCGAGTGAGGCTTTTTTCGCCGTAGCGGTTTTTGATCCAGTCGATGGCTTGGTACAGGTTTACACCTTCTTCGGTGTCTTGGAAAAGGTCGATCTGCTGATTTCCCTGTACGAGATGACTGACTTTTACACCGACCAGCCGCACGAGCATTCTCCGGTCATAGAGCTTGGCAAAGAGTTCCTTGGCTCTTTCCAGCAGTACTTCATCCGAACTGGTGTACGATATAATGCATTGACGGCTGACCGTGTCGAAATTTGCATAGCGAAGCTTCACCGTGATGCAACCGCAGAGCTTGCGTTTTTGGCGAAGCTCAAAGCCGACTTTCTCCGTCATTCGCACGAGCTGGCTATTGAGAAAAGCCATGTCGATGGTGTCCGACTCAAATGTGTTTTCCGTGCCAATGCTCTTTTGCTCGGTGTATGGAATGACCGGTGATTCGTCAATTCCATTGGCTTTTCGGGAAAGGTCGATTCCCCATTTTCCCAGGAGATTTTGCATCATTCGGGGTGGGATTTCGCTGAGTAAGCGGATGTTTTCTACGCCCATTCGCTCCAATAAGGTGGAGGTTTTTTCACCTATCCCCGGCATTCTTCGAATTGGAAGTGGTGCGAGATAAGGTTTCTCTTTGCCAAAAGGAATAGTCGTCTGTCCGTTGGGTTTGGCATCATGGGTGGCAACTTTGGATACGAGTTTGTTCACTGCCAAAGCGCAGGAAATCGGTAAGCCAGACTCCTTGACGATCTTTTCGCGCAGTTCTTTGGTGAATTTTTCGCAGCCAAAAAAGCGATCCATTCCTGTCATATCGATGTAAAATTCATCGATGGAAGCCTTCTCCATCAGCGGAACCTGCTCCTGAATCACTTCCGTGACCAAGCGCGACTGCTGGCTGTAGCTGTCATGATCGCCTTTGATATAAAATGCCGAAGGGCAAAGTCTCCGCGCCAATTTCATTGGCATGGCAGAATGCACCCCAAACTTCCTGGCCTCATAACTACAAGAAGCTACCACACCACGATCGGAACTGCCTCCGATGATGACGGGTTTTCCCTTTAGCGCTTCGTTTTTCAACCGCTCCACAGACACAAAAAACGTGTCCAGATCCAAATGCACGATATGCCTTTCCATTTCTCAGATTACTTGCTATATTTGATAGTATTAGTATCATTTTATTGTCATTAATTGTATCGAATAAAAATGGGAAGTCAAAGCTTTTTCTGGGCAGGCAATCTGAAATTTCTCAGAAAGCGACGCAAATTGAGTCAGGATATGCTGGCTGAAAATCTTGGCATGACTCGCGCCAAACTGAATGCGCATGAAAATGGACATAGCAAGTCACCGGCAATCGAGGATTTGCTGCTATGTGCGGATTATTTCAGGATGAGTGTGGATACGCTATTGCGGGTGGATTTGTCCAAACTAAGTGAACTGAAGATCCGTGATCTGGAAGCTGGAAATGATGTGTTTCTGAGTGGTTCGAAAGTTCGGATTCTCGCCACCACTGTGAGCTCAAGTAATGAAGACAACATAGAACTTGTTCCGATCAAAGCCAAAGCAGGGTATTTGGGCGGTTTTGGAGATCCGGAGTATTTGAGCACACTGCCGGTTTTCAATTTGCCAAATCTGTCAAAGGATAAAAAATACCGCATGTTCCAAACCGAAGGGGATAGCATGTTGCCGATAGCAGATGGGGCTTATGTGATTGGTTCGTATTTGTCCGAGTGGAGGCTAGCCAAAGAAACTCCCTGCGTGGTGGTGACGGCAAGTGAGGGGGTCAGTTTTAAGATGTTAAGTTTTCAGGCGGAGGAGAGAAGCTTTTTGCTTCGTTCGCTAAATCCAATTTACACTCCTTATAGGGTTCCTGCAGAGGAAATCCGTGAGATATGGAAGTTTGAATATTATATGAGTGATGAGTTTCCGCAGGAGCCGCTGACGTTGCAACAAGTTGGGATTGAAATTTCGGAGATTAATAGGAAGTTGGGGTTGATGCAGAAGGGAGGAGAGCTTTGAGAGATTATTTCTCGCGACGACGCAGCGAATGAGTTAACCTTTGAGGTCTTTTTTTGACCTCGAAGGTTTCGTCTAGATGATTAATCTCCCGCTCCCGACAGCTGTACGGGAGGCGCGAAGGCAGGTTTTTTGAGGATATATTTTTTAATACAGATCGTGCCTTTGGCACTCTTTGGTTAAGATGATCATCCTAAACCCAGAATTGCATTCTGGGCTTTTACAGGCCTTGCCGTTGACAAGGGATTGGAAGTCCCAATACGCGTGATGATTGTTGGATTGAAGCTATGTGAATAGCAATAGGTCAACGTGTGTAAGCAGTATTTTATCGACTCTAGTGCGCTTTTTGTGCCAACGTTACACCAGTGATAGCCCGAATACAGCGAAGCGAAATTCGGGGTGTTAGCCCAATACGTATCCATCACGAGTCCTACGGCACGATCAGTTAAATCATATTTCAATGCATATGTTTCCTCGGCATTTAAGGTGAAATGCCAATACTGGTTTTCTGCCATTTTCAATCTGTATAAGAAAACCTGATGCAAAAACTAGGTCAAATTTCCCTAGTTTTACGGAGCATAATTGGTTGCTACTGATTCGTCCGTAGTCTTTAATTTTTATAATCCGCCTTGACTAAACCATTTTCCTCTCAATCACTCCTTATCACCGGGATTATTTTGGTTTCGATCAATTTGCGCACCTCGATAGCGTCGGTTGGACCTTTGATTCCATTTATCCGGGAGGACTTAGGCTTGTCCAATGGCTTGGCGGGATTTCTCACCACACTTCCTCTGTTGACGTTTGCTACATTTTCTCTTTTTGCTCCTAGGATAGGAAAGCGACTGGGGATGGGAAGAGCCGTGTTTTTGGGAGTTGCTATTCTTACTACCGGAGTGATCCTGCGTGTGTTGGGAGGAATAGAATTGCTGCTTTTTGGTACAGCGCTGACTGGAATAGGGATCGTGATTGCCAATGTGCTGCTGATTCCTTTGATCAAAGTCAGACTGCCGGAGAAGCTGGGCTTGATGACAGCTTTGCTGGCCACGATGATGTCGCTTTTTGCGGGAATTGCTGTAGGCATGAGTGTGCCGATTGCGGTAGACTGGAATTTCGGGTGGCGGGGATCTTTGGCATTTTGGGCGATATTCATGGTACTCGCAATGATCCTATGGATTCCACAGCTTCAGCGTCCCAAGGCAAGTCTTCACGAAGTCACTGATCCTGCAAAAAATGTATGGAGATCTAAGCTGGCTTGGCAGATTACGATTTTTATGGGTTGCCAATCTGTAATGTACTTTACCATGGTGACCTGGTCTGCCGGATATGTTGATTTCCCGGGGTTGGACTCCAGCACAAGCGGGTTTTGTTTCTTCTATGATGCAGGTGATTTCTCTACTTGGCTCTTATTTCGCTCCGAATTTCCTGATCAAACTCAGGGAGCAAAGTGGAGTCGTATTAGCTGTGGGAGTAGCCTATGTGCTAGGTTATTTAGGTTTGTTTGTGGAAAACGAGTGGGTGACTTATGCTTCGCTGGGAATCGTAGGGATTTGTATGGGATCGAGTTTGAGTATCGCTTACACACTCATTGCTTTGCGTACCGCTGAGGATCAGACCACTGCCAAGCTTTCAGCAATGGTGCAGTCTTCTGGTTATTATTTGGCAGCGTTGGGACCTTTTCTTTTTGGCGTGTCGCTGGATCTTTTTGACAACTGGAATGTGCTGATTTTCTTCTTGTTATTCTTTGCTTTAGCCTTTACCTTTTTCGGGGTACCGGCAGGAAGAGATAGCAAAATCTAATTCCAAATATTATTTCGTCCTTCATGGAATAGGGTGTAATTTTGCGCTCAAATCAAGACCCTGTTTGCTATGCAAGAATTCCTTCAAACTCTAGGCGTGTCCGAGCAATTGTTCGATTACCTGATTATGCCTTTGCTTATCTTCTGTGCAAGAGTCGGAGATGTGTCGATCAACACCCTGAGAATCATGTTTATGATGAATGGGAAAAAGAATATTGCGCCATTTTTAGGTTTTTTTGAGGCCTTGATTTGGCTTTTGGCGATTGGTCAGATTTTTCAAAACATAGATAATCCGCTGTCTTACCTGGCTTATGCGGGTGGCTTTGGTACTGGGACGTACGTGGGGATGTATTTTGAGGAGAAGTTGGCGCTTGGAAGAGTGCTTGTGCGGGTGATTACGCCGAAACCACTTCCGGATTTGATTGAGTACATGAAAGAACGTGATTTCCGCTTTACTAATGTGGGTGGCGAAGGTCGCTTTGGAAAGGTAAATCTACTTTTTACTGTAATGAAACGTGATTCTTTGAAGGAGTTTGTGGACAAAGTGCAGAGCATAGACGAAAAAGCATTCTATACTATCGAGAGCGTGAAGCGGGTATCTGAGGACGATTTAAATGTGATGGATGACAAGCCACGATTTAATATGAGTTTCTTCAGCAAAGCCCGTACTTAATGGCCAATTCCTGGTTTCAGTTTCAGCAGTTTCGGGTCAATCAGGATCGCTGTGCAATGAAAATCAGCACCGATGCTGTGATGCTTGGAGCTTTGGCAGGAGCCGAATCGCCAGTACAAATATTGGACGTAGGAACTGGCACCGGCGTGATTGCCTTGATGCTTGCGCAGCGATTTCCAGAGGCAAAAATTCAGGCTGTAGAGATAGATTCTCAGGCGGCATCTCAGGCTTTGGAGAATTTTCAGATAAATACTTTTTCGGATCGCATGCAGCTTTGGGAAGGTAGGTTTCAGGACTTCGAACCTCAGCAGAAATACGATCTGATCGTCAGCAATCCGCCTTATTTTCCTGATCATCTGAAATCATCCAATGCGCAGCGAAATATGGCTTTGCATACTGACGAACTTTCCTTTGATGACTTATTGGGAAAAGGGGCAGAACTTCTTGCTGAAGATGGGCGATTCTGGGTTATTCTTCCGCCACGACAAATGCAGGATTTTATGAAAGAAGCAGAGGGGAAAGGATTGTTTCCTGCAAGGAAATTCACACTCCAAGACAAGCCCGGAAAACGAATACAACGGGAAATTTGTGCTTTTTGCAGAAGTCAGAATGAGGTAGATGCTTCAACCATTTTTATCAAAAATGAAGATGAAACGCCTCATGAAACTTACGCTAGCTTAGTTTCAGAATTCCTGCTTGGCTTCAAGGCTTAACCTCCCGAACTTCTTCCCGGAAGCGAATTCCATGACTTTTCAGCTCAGCCAAAATCGGATTATAAATTTCCGGAAGTACAGGGACGTGGAGGCCAGTTAGGTTGATTTTTCCATCCAAAAATAAATCAACAGCAAGCGCAAGTGGTAGGCCTACTGTCTTTGCCATAGCGGTGTAGGTTGCATCTTCCCCAATGCATACCAGACTTGATCTGATCTCCTGGATGCCTTCCCCAGTTTTGATTTCGAAAAGGTGCTGCATCACAATCATGTCCTTGTCTTCCGGGTAAAGCTTCCAATTCTTTTCGAGAATAGCCTGCAAAATTGCTGCTGGAGAACCACTTAACTTTGGTAGTAAATCATTTCCGAAAAAGCCCAACCACTGAATTTTTTCCCAAGTAGGGAAATCAAAATCAGGGATCAGATTGCCTAACTTTTCTTCCACCGAAAGCGTGGGGTCGTAAGGCAGAAATGAATTTAGGAACTGTCTCAGCGTAGTATCTTCCGGTAAATTCATCTGAAAACTATCATCACACATTCCCAATTGCACGAATACATTCCAGGCTTTGCAGTAGCCATCTCTTCGCAATGTTCCTCTGAGCATGGTTCCTATATTTTCTAATCCATAGACCTTTCTGTAGCTGAGTGAATCCCTGTTTGGATAGCCATCAAAATCCCCTAATCCCGGAAATTGGATAGTTTCCAGCCGGTTGAAAAGCTGATGGTAGGGAACAAATTTCAAATCGCCTTTTTCTATGTAGCGTGAAGTGCCCTGACCTGCCAGCACCACGTTTCTGGGGTTCCATGTGAATTTGTATTTCCAGGGATTGTCTTCTGACTCCGGCGCGAGAAGTCCACCGCAATAGGATTTGAAAGAGATGATTTCATCGCCTTTTGATTTCACATAGTCAATAATCTGCATGGCTGACATGTGGTCAATTCCTGGGTCAAGGCCGCATTCGTTGAGGAAAAACAATCCCTTTGCCTCGATTTCTGATTTCATTTCACGCATTTCCTCCGACTCATAGGATGCCGAGAAAAAGTGTTTTCCAAATTCCAGACAGTCTTTTGCCACTTTAGGATGCATAAATGCGGGAAGCATGGAAATCACCAGATCTGCCTCTTTGATCAAAGACTGCCTCGCATGCGTATCTTCAATATCTAGCTGACGGGCCTCAGTATTTGGCTGATTTTTAAGCTTTTCCTGAGCAGAAGCTAGGTAGAGATCCGCCAAAATCAACTTGCGGTCTTTGGCTTGGCAGCTTTTGGCTAAGAAATCGATCAGAAAAATGGCGGATTTTCCACCTCCTAAAATCAGAATGGAATGCATTGCATGTCGGGTTATTGAATCTAAAATGGAGAATATATTTTAGGGTAAAAAATTGTAGAGAGAATATAAAAAGGAACATTTCCCTACCTTAATCGTTAGGAAAACTCCAATTTACCCAACGATGAGCAAGAAAATAAAAATAGAAGCTGAGTTTGAAGAACTGGGCTGGGATGAACTGACTATCGAAGAGCAACAGCTGATGACGCGGGCGAGAAAAGTGTCAAAAAAGGCTTATGCGCCCTATTCTGACTTTCATGTAGGTGCGGCTGTGCGACTTGAGTCTGGAGAGATTCTTCAGTCCAGCAATCAGGAAAATGTGAGTTTCCCTGTTGGCGTTTGTGCCGAGCGATTGGTGCTTGGGTATGCTGGAGCCAATTTCCCTGATCTGGCGGTTAAGCAAATCGCCATTGTAGCGAGAAGAAAAGGCGAGGAGATTTGGGCTGGAGTTTCGCCTTGTGGGCTTTGCCGGCAGACGATCAATGAAATGGAAATGAGATTTAATCGGCCAATCAACATCCTAATCCAGAATCCTGATGGAAGTGTACTTCGCTTCCTGGAATTCAGACGCTTTTGCCTTTTAAGTTTGACGATTTGAATGCTTAGTATTTTGAAGAAAAGTATCAATTTTCAGTATCAAGCGCATTACTCGGTCACGCATGAGCCTACTTTCGAAGAGAAGGAAATCTGGCTGGTGCTGCACGGCTATGGGCAATTAGCAGAGTATTTTATTCGAAAATTTCAGGGCTTTGATTCTTCAGATCGACTGTTTATCGCACCCGAAGCCACTAATTATGGATACCTCACTGGCTTTGCTGGAAGAGTTGGAGCCAATTGGATGACTAAGCATGAGCGGGAAATAGCCATTCAAAACAACCATAATTACCTAGACCTTTTGATGGAGAATTTGCTTTCGCAGTTTAAAGAAAGACCAACAATCAATGTGCTGGGATTCTCCCAAGGAGCTGCTACCGCTACGCGCTGGGCGAGCCGCTGGGCAGGTCAAGTAGAGCAATTAGTGCTGTGGGCAGGGGGATTTGCTGAAGATTTGATTTTGGAAGATGCCCGTAAGAAATTTTTCCAAGACTAGACTGACGCCCCGCTAGTTCTTGGGGATCAGGATGAATTTATTACTTCGGAAAGTATTGAAAAACAGGAGGGTTTGATCAAAAGTTTGGGCAAGGAGGTGAAAAAGCTGTCTTTTGCCGGAGGCCACGAGATTGATATTGAAATGCTTTCAAAAATTCTTGATTCAAGTAATTAAATCCCATTATATTGGCGCTTCAATTGCTTAATTAATACTATAATTTGATCACAATTCGACTTTCACTATTTTTCTGAAAATTTTGTAAACCATCAATGCTTTCGCTTACTGAAAAGGAGATAGACCTTATCTCAACCCAATTACTCAAAGGAATGATCTGTTTCTATCAGATCGACAAGAAAAGAATTCATCAGATGCCAGATGATGAGGATTATTACAACTATGATCTGACTGAGGCTGAAGAGGATGTACTGGATGAAATCGAAGAAAACCCGGACAATTATGCCGAGTTTACCCAGATGGAGCCAGCTCAGGAGCATCAGATGATGCAGGATTTTATTGACCGTCGAGTCAAAGAGAAAAATCTAGCGGATGATTTGGTGAGCTCACTGACCAAACCAAAGGCAAATACCGCTTTCAAGTTTTTGATCGATGATTCCAAGTACAAATCCGAATGGATAGAATTCCGAAAGGAAAAGTACTACGACTGGATCAAAGAGCAAGTTGATAGTTTCAACTACACCGAAGATTAAGACATTTATAGCCGTTCAATTTTGGGCGGCTATTTTTTTATAACTCCACTGAGTGAGATTTCGCCAATATTTCATATTTTAATTGGATGCAAAAGTTGCCTGATTTTTTAATACGGAATACCCTTAAGCCAGGAGACCTTGGACAGGTGGCGGCATTACATGGCAAAGTCTATTCAGAAGAGCATGATCTCGGGCTAGGTTTCGAAGCTTATGTCATGGAGAGTTTGCTTGAATTCTATCGCGCCTACAATCTAAAAAGGGATAAAGTCTGGGTTGTAGAAAGTGAAGGTAAGCTGGTCGGCTTTGTATTACTGATGCACCGCCCTGCAAATAGAGCTCAGTTGCGGTATTTTATCCTCGCAAAAGAATTTCGAGGTTTTGGTATCGGAAGCAAGCTCATGAAAGAATGGATGGAGTTCTATCTTGACAAGAACTACGATGCTGCCTATTTGTATACCACAGCTGGATTAGATGCAGCAGCAATCTTATATGAAAGGATGGGCTTCCGCAAAATAAGCGAGATGAAGTCTAGGAATTTTGGTTTGCCTCTGTTGGAGCAGTATTATGAGTTAGTTACTCATCCGAAAAAGTAAAGAATGTAAGTGGTAAGAAGTTCGGAAATTTCTTACCACTTTTAATTCTTACCGAATGCTCTTAATCACTTGTAAAGTTTCTTTGATTTTATTCTCCAAGAGATCGTATTGCTGATTTTTGATCCAGTCTTTTTTGAATAGTTGGGAGCCCATTCCCACGCAGTATACTCCAGCATCAAACCATTCTTTTAAGTTTTCCTGTGTTGGTTCTACTCCGCCAGTTGGCATGATATGCAACTCAGGGTAAACAGACTTGGCTGCAGCTACAAATGCCGATCCCACCACATTTCCTGGGAATGCTTTTACTAAAGTTGCTCCAAGTTTTTTTGCTTGAAAAATCTCTGACATGGTCGCACATCCCGGGACCCAAAAGACATCCTTAGAATTGCAGAAAACCGCCAGTTCTGGGATTAAAGCAGGAGAAACGATGAAATCTGCTCCAGCTTCGATAAATGCATTTGCATCTTCGGTAGTAAAAATGGTGCCTATACCCATGACCATATCTGGATATTTGCCTGCATATGCATAAAGCTCCCTGAAAACCTCTAGCGAGTTTGTTGCCCTATTGGTGAATTCAAAAACCCGAATACCTGCTTTATAGGAAGCATCAAGAACGCCTTTTGCTACTTCTATATCTACATGATTGAATACAGGAATCATCCCTGTTTCGCTCATAGCTTTTAACATTTCACTGTTTGAAAATCTCATCTTATAATTATCGTAAAAGTTTACCTACATTTTTTCCTTCCACCAATTGGCTCACTTCATCTACAGAGACGAAATTGGCATCACCTGGGATAGAGTGTTTTAGCACCGAAGCCGCAACTGCAAAATCAAGTGCATTTTGATCGTCGAAATGCAATAGTCCATAGATCAATCCAGCCATATATGCATCTCCACCTCCGATTCTATCCACGATATGTGTCATTTCGTAGGTTTTGGACTCTAGCATGGTTTCACCATTCCAAAGAACTCCGTTCAGATCATTGGCCGATGCGCTGATGGAATCACGATGTGTGGTGGAAACATATTTAAGTGATGGGCACATGGTTTTGGCTTTTTCACACGCTTGCAAATAGTCTGTGTCTGTGATTCCCATGCAGTTTTCGAAGTCGGTCAGACCCGCGATGATCAGATGCGATGGTTTGATCAATTCTGGCATGATATCCATAGGGCCTTTGCCATATTGCCATAGATTTCTTCGGTAATTGATGTCCGCGCTGATTTTTAACACCGAGTCTGGAGGCCGCGTTTACGGCAGCTTTGCAAAGATCAGCGGCAGATTGGGATACGGCAGGAGTTATTCCAGTCCAATGGAACCAATCTGCGCCCTCAAATATCTTTTCCCAGGTGAAGTCATCTGGATTTAAATTGGAAAAGGCGGAATCAAAACGATCGTATATTATTTTGGAAGAACGTTGCATAGCTCCATTTTCCACAAAATAAATACCCATCCGACCTTCATTGAATTGGATGAGGGAGGTATCTACTCCTGCAAATTGCAACGTGTTAGTAGCAGCCTTGCCGACAGCTCGTTGGTGGGGAATACAGTCACATGAGCTGCAGATTCCCCCCAGTTTGCCTAGTGAGATGGCTACATTCGCCTCGGCACCGCCATAAATGAGGTCATAAGATCTTGGTATTGATGAATCTCTCGTAACCCGGTGTAGAAAGGCGGAGCATGATTTCGCCAAGCGTGATAATTCTATGAGGCATTTGTGAGCTGGGTTTAAAGGATGATGAGTTTCCGAAAAATTGTGGAGGCAAATTATGTTCTAATTGCCAATTAATTATAGGACAATAATAAATGTCAAAAATTGGTTTACCAATTTTTTCTCTTCAATTTTTTGTAAGGAATAGAATAACATCAAGGATTGGTTGGTCAGTGATGTTTCGTATAAAGAGTGATTTCTTTGAGTTTTACCGTGCCCCTTCAGAATATTTTTTTAATTTTGCCCCAATTTGGACTTAAGCAAAACTTTCTCTTCAATCTCCCTCTCTAATGCCTAAAGATAGCAGCATCAAGCACGTTCTCATCATTGGTTCAGGTCCCATCGTTATTGGTCAAGCTTGCGAATTTGATTACGCAGGCTCCCAAGCATCCAGATGCTTCTTCCGTGAAGAAGGTATCACTGTGACGCTGATCAATTCCAATCCTGCAACGATCATGACCGATCCGGTCACAGCAGATAATGTGTATTTGCTCCCTTTGGAAAAGAAATCCATCGTACAAATCCTCAAAGATCATCCAGACATCGATGCCGTCCTTCCTACCATGGGTGGACAGACCGCGTTGAACCTTGCAATAGATTGCGACAAAGGTGGCGTGTGGGATAAATATGGTGTCAAAATGATCGGCGTTGATATCGATGCGATTGATACTGCCGAGAACCGTGAAAAATTCAAAGCGCTGATGGAAAAAATCGGCGTGGGCGTATGTAAAGGTTCCACAGCTACATCTTTTCTTCAGGGAAAAGAAATCGCACAAGAAATTGGTTTCCCATTGATCATTAGAGCTTCCTACACCTTAGGTGGAGCAGGTGGTGCATTTGTGGAAACTGCAGAAGAATTTGAACAAGCGCTTTCTGCAGGTTTGCAGGCATCTCCAGTTCACGAAGTATTTGAGGATTCGAGCAGAGTATTCTCGGATGGAAAGAATACGAGCTGGAAGTAATGCGTGACAACATCGGTAACATGATCGTGATCTGTTCTATTGAGAACTTTGATCCTATGGGTGTGCATACAGGTGATTCTATCACAGTGGCGCCTGCGATGACCTTACCTGATACCACGTTTCAGCGCATGAGAAACTATGCGATCACGATGATGAATAGCATCGGGAATTTTGCAGGTGGCTGTAACGTACAGTTCGCTGTAAGCCCTGATAACTCTGAAATTATCGGTATCGAGATCAACCCTCGAGTTTCCCGCTCTTCAGCTTTAGCTTCTAAAGCGACTGGATACCCAATCGCGAAAGTAGCTGCTAAACTGGCTATAGGATATAATTTGGATGAGTTGAAAAACTCTATTACCGGAACAACTTCAGCATTTTTTGAGCCTTCCATAGATTACGTAATTGTAAAAGTTCCTCGCTGGAACTTTGATAAATTCAAAGGTGCCGATCGAAGATTAGGTCTATCGATGAAGTCGGTAGGTGAGGTAATGGGGAATCGGAAGAAACTACACAGGAAGCCCTACAGAAAGCATGTCAGTCACTAGAGATCAAGAGAAATGGTCTTGGAGCTGATGGCAAAGAGCTGCGCAATCAGGATGAGATTTTATATTCTTTGGCTAACCCAAGCTGGAATAGACTTTTCCCATGTCTACGATGCATTCAAACTTGGGATCTCGTTCAGAACTATCCATGATTTGACAAAAATCGATAAGTGGTTCTTGAAGCAAATCGAAGAATTGATTCACTTGGAAAGAGAGATTGAAAAATTCAAATTGGATACTATTCCGATGGAATTGATGGATCTCGCTAAGCGAAAAGGGTATGCGGATCGTCAAATCGCACACTTGCTTGACTGCTTGGAAAGCGAAGTTTTTGACAAGCGCTACACAGAAATGGGTATCAAGCGAGTTTATAAGTTGGTTGATACTTGCTCGGCTGAATTCGAAGCAAAGACTCCATATTATTATTCTTCATTCGGTACTGAAAATGAGTCAGTAAAATCCGATCGTAAAAAAGTAGTGGTTCTTGGGTCTGGTCCAAACCGAGTAGGTCAAGGAATCGAGTTTGATTATTCTTGTGTACACGGAGTTTTGGCAGCCAAAGAATGTGGCTACGAGACCATCATGATCAACTGTAACCCAGAGACAGTTTCGACTGACTTTGACATTGCAGATAAACTATACTTCGAGCCAGTTTTCTGGGAGCATATCTACGAAATCATCCTACACGAGCAGCCTGAAGGTGTGATCGTTCAGTTGGGTGGTCAGACAGCTTTGAAGCTTGCTGAGAAGATGGAGAAATACGGTATCAAAATCATCGGTACTAGCTTTGAAGCGTTGGATTTGGCCGAAGATAGAGGAAGATTCTCCAGCTTATTGAAAGATCTAGACGTTCCTTATCCTGAATTTGGAACTGTTCATAATACAGATGAAGCGCTTGAGCTTTGTAAGACGATTGGTTTCCCTCTTTTGGTTCGCCCAAGCTACGTGCTAGGTGGACAGGGTATGAAGATCGTGATCAACGAAAAAGAACTTGAGCAGCATGTGGTGGATGTCTCGCAGACATATTCCTAACAATGAAATTTTGCTTGATCACTTCCTAGAAGGAGCTATTGAAGCAGAAGCTGATGCGATTTGTGATGGTGAAAATGTGTACATCATAGGTATCATGCAGCACATCGAGCCTGCTGGAATTCACTCTGGTGATTCCTACGCTGTGCTTCCTCCATACAACTTGGGAGATTTGGTGATTCGTCAGATCGAAACGTATACTGAGAAAATTGCCCTTGCACTGAAAACTGTAGGCTTGATCAACATCCAGTTTGCAATCAAAAATGACAAGGTTTATATTATCGAAGCAAATCCAAGAGCTTCCCGTACGGTACCATTTATTTGCAAGGCTTACAGAGAACCTTATGTAAACTATGCCGTAAAGGTGATGTTGGGAGAGAAAAAAGTGACTGACTTTGAATTCAAGCCTTACAAAAAAGGTTATGCTATCAAGGAGCCAGTTTTCTCTTTCCATAAATTCCCGAAAGTAAATAAAGAATTGGGGCCTGAAATGAAATCAACCGGTGAAGCGATTTACTTTATCGACGACCTGATGGATGATTATTTCTTGAAAATCTACGCAGAGAGAAATCTCTATTTGAGTAGATAATTAGAGCTGAAGTCATAATTCTAAAAGCTGAATAGGGAACATTAAATTGAATAAAGAATAAAATATTAACCTATTGTGTGGAAATTTCTTGTAATAGTACTCGGAGTTGGTTGGCTACTCGGCCAACTAATCCGATATTTTCTTCGAAGTAAACTAGCGAAATTTGCGCAACATGTGAATGAAGTCGCTAAAGAGGCAGAACGAGAACAAAGAAAAAGTACTCAGACTTCTAAGGACGGGATTCATGTGGATGTTATTCCGAAAAAATATGCTGAAAAAAGGCAAAAAGATATCAAGGGCGGAGAATACGTCGATTATGAAGAAGTGAAGGAGTAATCCTTCACTTTTTTTTATTAAAGCATCCTACACCAGAACACTTTAAAACCACTTTGGGTTTTGGTTCCAATCAAAAAGTCCTCTCCCCCATCTTTTACACCAAGTTTCTTTTTCAATACTTCAGAACCGATGGCGTAATTTCGAGTTATCACATTCACCTTTCCAGATGGAAACACCTTTTTGATTTCAGCTTTCTTAGTCTGGACTTCCTGAATTACTTTGAATACTCTTGCAGGGATTTCCGTAGGAACTTCAAATGAAGTGTACAGATGACTATTTGGCTCCAGTTTGCTCAATCCAAATCGCTCTCCGAAAGTTTTAAATGCCCCAGCCTTTAAAATTCCTGAAAATGGCTCAATCAGGTAGTTCTCAACGTCTCCAAATACGGAATTGCTCCTTTCTTCTTTGCTTGGCTCAAATGTAAAACTTGTTTCTTTAGCACTTAAATCAATTGCTTCTATTGTAAAAGTAGATTCTACGCCTTCTTTATTCCAGTGTAAAAGCAATTCCTTCACTTCATTTTTTACAGAGATTACCTGAACCTTTTGAATGTCTGGAATCTCAGAGACTGCTTGTGAAATATCAAGCATAGGAGATACTTTCAGTAGGATAGCATCCGCTTTACTTTTCATCATCTCCCAAGAACTGACCACGTCAGGCTCGCAATCCTGGAGCTTGTAGAGCTTCTGATTACCTTTGCCTCTTCGTGCTGGATCGGCATAGATCAGATCAAAATGCATATCTGTCTTTGCTAAAAATGCTAAACCGTCGCCTTTTATGACGTCAAATTTCTTTGGCGCTAATACTTCTAGGTTTAGCTCGGCTATTTCTGCGAGTTCCTCCTGCTGCTCACAATAAATAGCTTTTTCGAAGGCTTTACTTAAATAGTAACTATCCACACCAAAACCACCAGTGAGGTCAATCATTAGTTGACCTGACCTTTCTCTGGATTTTAATTCTGCAGTTTGTTCCGATGAGCTTTGCTCCAAAGAAATGGAAGCAGGAAAAATCACTTGAGGATTAGATGCCCAAGAAGGAAGTTTCTTGGCTGCTTTTTGTCGTGCAGAGATTTGTTGCACTGCAGCTTTTAAATCGAAATCAGTTTTGCCCTGATATCTAAAAAGCAAAAGTGCAGGATCTTCCGTAAGATGATCCTGCACAAATTGTTGGAAGTCGGCCCGATGATATTGGGTCAAATCCATTAAATCAGGCCGTTTGCGAGCGCGTATTCTGCGATTTGCACGGCGTTGGTTGCAGCGCCTTTTCGGAGGTTGTCAGCTACAATCCACATATTTAGAGTATTAGCCTGAGACTCATCTCTTCTCAAGCGGCCTACGAATACCTCGTCTTTTTTATGCGCTGTGATCGGCATTGGATAGATGAAGTTTGCTGGATCGTCCTGTACGATTACCCCAGGAGCTGCAGCCAGCAATTCACGGACTTCCGCCAGGTCAAAGTCTTCTTTGAATTCCACGTTAACTGCTTCAGAGTGTCCACCCATAGTTGGGATTCTCACTGTGGTGGCAGTTACTTGGATTGTGTCGTCGCTGAAGATTTTCTTAGTTTCCTTGATCATTTTCATTTCTTCCTTCGTGTAGCCATTTTCTTGGAACACATCGATGTGAGGAAGTACATTCATGTCAATTTTGTGAGGATAGACCATGTCTGCCTTTTCTCCTGCACGCTCTGCCATCATCTGATCTACCGCTGCTTTGCCCGTACCGGTCACCGACTGGTAAGTAGACACTACGATTCTTTTGATGCCGTAGCGGCTATGCAAAGGTTCCAGAGCTAATACCATTTGAATGGTAGAGCAATTTGGATTTGCGATGATCTTATCTTCTTTGGTCAATTCCTTGGCATTGATCTCAGGAACGATCAGTTTTTTGGTCGGATCCATTCTCCAAGCTGAAGAATTATCGATGACAATAGTACCTACCTCAGCGAATTTTGGAGCCCACTCTGTAGAAGTGCTTCCGCCTGCTGAAAATATAGCCACTTCAGGTTTCAATGAAACGGCTTCTGCAAGCCCGATTACAGTGTAAGGTTTACCCTTATAGTCGATCTGTTTACCTACTGATCGCTCGCTGGCGACTAATAGAAGTTCGTCAAAAGGGAAGTTGTGCTCTGCTAGCACCTCAAGGATTTCTGAGCCTACCAAGCCGGTAGCTCCTACCACTGCTAATTTCATCTCTTTAAAAGTAGTTGTTGAAAATTTTTGAAGCACAAAAGTAAGAGCTACTGATTCATTTTCAGGCATGAGGGTTAAATATTTTGGTGAAAAAGTAATAAAAGCTAACAAAAAGAATAGTTTGAGATCATTTTGCTATTTATATTTAGACTACATTTTTTATTTGACTGGTTTATGGTTGGCTTATTTTTTATTTGGCAATTGGTCTATACAGCAGTTTTCCCCGTTGGGCTAGTGTTTGGCTCTGCTGCGACTAATCAGATTCAGCGTTTCGAAACAGAATTTATTATTATTAATCATCCAAATGAGTTCTTGCTAGGGTGGTTTGGCAATGAAATCAGGGCGACTTCTTCCCGAATTTATCAGGCAAATGGTTTTGGAAGAAATGGAAGCAGAGCGTTGGCTGTACAACCGATTTCTACTTTTGATGGGGAAATTATTATCAGACTTTCTCCATCTGAATTCTCTGATCCTCAAGTGCAATTCTGGGCTAGATCTATGAAAAACGGAACAGGTAATAGAGCTGCTCAGGTTTATTTCAGTTGGAGTAATAGTTTAGAGGGTGAGTATTCAAGTGCAGAATTATTGGGTGTAGAAGCTGAATTCGCAAATGAAGATCAGGATTTCAGGAATTTTGAACTTGATATGCCTGATCGCTTTTCTGGGGATATAGAAGTTTATTTAAAACTGGAAATAAAGTATGGCGCAGGTTCTGGCTCTTGTGCAAAATGGTTGATGGATGACTTTGAGTTTGGGGAATTTGTAGTGGATAAAATACCCCCAAAGATTACAAAGGTTCGTGGATATGATGAGAAACAAATTGAAATTCAGTTTGATGAAGCGGTAGATCCAGTGTTTTCTGAGTTTGCCTTTAATTATAGCCTGAATGAAATAGAACCATCATTTGTGAATAGGAAATTGGATTCTTTGGTGTATTTAAGTTTTGATGAAAAGCTTGAGCATGGGAAAAGGTATGAGTTGATGGTCTCCAAGGTTCCAGATCTGGAAGGAAACTTTTTAAAGGACACAGTGATTTCTTTTCAGTTTTTCGATCCGACTTTTATTCCTTCCAAAACGCTTGTGATCAACGAAATTATGCCTGCTCCGAAAGCAGATCTTGACTTGCCGAATGTGGAGTTTGTGGAAGTTTTTCATGCAGGCGAATATCCTATTAGGCTTGAAGGGTTGTCATTTTCTAACTCAAGATCTACTGTGGTTTTGCTGGAGGCATGGATTCAGCCAAGTGAGTTTTTTCTTTTTGCTCCGGAAAATCAAGCTTCAGAATTGAACGAATATGGAAGGGTGATTCCACTTAAGAATTGGCCAACACTTTTGAATTCAGGCGATCAATTGTGGTTGAAAGATGATCGAGGAAGTGAAATCGACATGATTTCTTATGCAACGGGCAGTTGGGGAGGTAGCGAATTTGCTGGTGGTGGGTATAGTTTGGAAGTTGCTAATCCATTCTATGCCTGTGAGCAAAGTGATTTGCTGAAAGCTTCGATAGATCCACTCCGTGGAACTCCAGGTCGGCAAAATTCAGTATTTGATTTATCTCCTGACGGAAGCTTACCGGCCCTAAATTTATTTGAATTCACTTCTTCTAAGAGTCTTCTTCTGACCTTCTCAAATCCGATTTTGGCAGGTTTTGATCAATCAAACTTTAAATTTGAACCAAGCTTGGGGATTGATTCTGTCTTCCATTTATCATCCATGGCAAATTCAGATCCTAGTTTCGGAGGAATTCGTCTTGAATAAGATTTATTATCTCAGTATAAATGGAATTACAGATTGCTCGGGGAATGAATATATCCAAGCTGAGGCTCTGCTACTAGTACTGCCAGTCCAAGCTGCAGATCGGAGATGTGCTTATCAATGAGCTGCTTTTTAATCCCAAAACAGGCTCACCAAAATTCGTGGAACTGGTTAATGTGACGGAGAATTATATGGAAGTCAAGGAATGGATGCTGGCAAATCTCGATGATTCAGGAGAAATAGCACCAGGCGAAAAAAATCAGCGAAGCTTCAGTAATCATTCCACCCCAAGGTTTTCTAGCGATTACCACCAATGTGGATCAATTGAAGCTGGATTTCCCGAAGTCAGCCTTTGGACAAATTATGCAACTATCTGCACTTCCTAGCTATCCGATTGCTGGCCAAACAGTAGTTTTATTGGATTCTGCAGGGGAGGTTGCTGATTCTTTTCTGATTTCAGAAGATCTGCATCATCCGCTTTTGAGGGACCCGAAAGGAGTTTCCTTGGAGCGACTTTCTACAGATTCGCCAGCTTCTTTATCCGCTAATTGGCATTCTGCCTCAGCTATTGAAGAATATGCAACGCCAGGGCGAAGGAATTCTCAGGTGATTTTGGGTGAGTTCGAAGGAGAATTGATTCAAATTGAGCCTGAAGTTTTTGATCCAGAAGGAAGTAATGGTAATACCTTTACGACTATTAAATATGAACTTGATCAAGCTGGATGGATAGGGAATTTTAGGGTTTACTCTACAGCTGGTCAGTTGATGCAGGTATTGGCTCAAAATGAAATGCTAGGTACCTCAGGATTATTTACTTGGTCTGGTACTGACAGTCAAGGAAGGGTAGTGAGGCCAGCGAATATTATGTGCTTTTAGTAGAATTATATGACTTATCCGGTCAGATAAGGACAATTCGTAAAACTATGGTTGTGGCAACAAAACTTTAAATTTTTATATTCACAGCGAAAATTCAAAGGATAAAATAGTATCTTAAGAGGCAAACACCCCAAAATCATGGTCAAAGATCTCATTACCGAAGCATTGCAGACGCTTCATCTGCAACATGGCAAAGACCTCAAAGAGGTTGCCCAATACCTTAAAATGAAATATCGAGTTGAAGTCGGACTATTGGTTCTCCAAAGTCGTCTCAAGAAGGTACTACTTGAGGAAAAAGCCGTCGCATGATGGCTTTTTTATTTTTAGCTGATGAGTTCATGGTCAAATTATAGGAAAAAATATTTTTATGATCTGGAATTTGATAGTGAGTTTTTCCATTCAAGGGTTCCTGTGTAAGACTATTTCTATGAATTGAGCCAGATGTCGAAAGATGGAATTTGTAGTGTTGTGATTATCAGATTTTTGAAAGAACCTTCGGAGATTGCTTTTTCTTTTACTTTTATAAATAGTTATGGGTACATGGTTTCATGTAGATAGGATCTTCTCGCTAACAGCCTTGATTTTTGCTTAAGCTTGAAATTTTCAAGTAAAAGCTGTGTAATGAATCCTTGTAAATCCAACACGTACATGTATTTTAGAGAACTAATTCTAAAAACATCCGTCCCAATACTATTACCTAATTTTAGCTGGCTATGAGCAAGGAAGAAAAGACCGCATATTCTCAGGAAGAATTAAAAGAATTCGAAGTGATCATCTTAAAAAAGCTTGATAGCGCGAAGGAAGAATTACTTTCTTTGAAAGAATCACTCAGTAAGAAAAATGATAGTGGTACGGATTTCACAGCATCCACCTCGAAATTGCTAGAAGATGGTGCGGATACACTGGAACGTGAAAGTCAGAACCAACTGGCGGCAAGACAACAGAAATTCATCTACAATCTTGAAAACGCATTGATCCGTATCAAAAATGGAACATACGGTATTTGCGTAGATACTGGTAAACTTATTGCAAAGGAAAGATTGATGGCTGTGCCTCATACCATGCATTCCATTGAAGCAAAACTCGCTAAAAAGTAAATTTTGGATTTCCTCCATAGGCATATAGAAGCATTGATTTTTTGTGCTCCGGATCCTTTACCCAAGGAGGAGATAGTAAAATGCCTTTCAGAAATGTTTGAGGCTGAAATTCCTGTTGATCATGTTGATGATGCCATTAATGAATTGATAGGGAAATATCAATCAGAAGATTTTTCATTTCAATTGGAGCATTTGGGTGGTGGATATCAGTTTTTGACTAAGCCTGCCTATCAGACTTCCATTGGCATTCTTCTTCGTCAGCAATCTCAAAAGAGATTGTCAACAGCACAGCTAGAAACTTTGTCCATCATTGCCTACAAGCAGCCGGTTACCAAGGGAGATATAGAGCAAATCCGAGGGGTAAATAGCGACTACTCTGTTCAAAAGCTTTTGGAAAAAGAATTAGTGGATATAAAAGGCAAATCCGACGGGCTAGGTAAGCCAATTTTATATGGAACTTCGAGAAAATTTATGGAATACTTTGGCATTAATTCATTAGCTGATTTGCCTCAACCAAAAGATTTTTCTCAACCAGACAACCAAATTGGGGAGGAAAGAGACTAATTGCTTGGCGTTACTTTAGCCAATTGAGCGATCAAATATTTTCTACCAGAATTTACCTCCTCGCATAGCACTCGGGTTCTTCGCGTTTCGCCTTTTTCAAATTCTCTTCCAGAAAGGAAAAACCTGTTTCCTGGCTTCAAATCTGAAAGGAAAATCACATCACAATTGCTGATTTTTTCATCGTATTTACTCATTTCCTTCATGAGAAATAGGTCACGGGACGAGCTGGCTTTGGGGTTACTCATGTGCTTGCGCAAAGGAATGAGTAGGTCTATAGGGAATACCGCCGTTGAGAGTAGAGGTAGCATTAATTGCTGAAAAATAGCTTTCCATTCCATACCATGGGGCGTGATAGATTGGCCATACCGTACATAGGCATGAAGGTGGGCAACTTCATGAATGTAAGTCAGGAGAAACTGGTACGGGTTAAGATCCGCATTGATGGTGATAGTTTGGATTGTTCTATCGGAGCGAAATCTAAAATCTCCCAATTTCGTTTTTCGGGAAGCAGTGGTTTGAAATGAAAATTGTTCTTTTGTCCAAAGATCCACAGCATAATTGACTGCAGATAAAGGAATTTTTTTTAATAGGATTTGCCTCAGGGATTCTGCTAAAATCATTGTGAAAAATACAAAAAAAAGAGCCCCGACATGCGGGGCTCAATACATTTAGGAAGGGAAGAATTATTGAGCAGGCTCAACAACTTCAACAGTCTCTTCTACTACTACTGTAGTATCAGCTTCGATGATGATTTCTTCCTCAACAACTGGCTCTTCAACTACCTCGATAGTCTCAACAGTTTCTTCTTTAACTTCTTTGTTACCGCATGAAGCTACAGCGAACATGCTAGCGATTGCGAAAATTGCAAATACTTTTTTCATTTTTTGTGGTTTTCTTAATTACACTGCAAATGTATTACAGTTTTCATCAATAAAACAATAGCCCGTTTAAATATATTTTATTTGTTTTTGTAAATTATTTTTACAGGAACTCCCTCGAAATCAAAGTTTTCGCGAAGTCTGTTTTCCAGGTATCTTGTATATGGTGATTTGATGTACTGGGGTAAGTTGCAGAAGAATGCAAACACCGGATTTTTGGTAGGAAGCTGAGTAGAATATTTGATTTTTATATACTTTCCTTTCCAAGCTGGCGGAGGATATCTTTCGATCTCAGCTAGCATGACATCGTTCAGTTTGGAAGTTGGGATGCGTCGAGTTTTATTCTCGTAAACTTTCACAGCTAACTCAATTGCCTGAAAAATCCGTTGTTTTTCAACTACTGAAGTAAAGATGATCGGGATCCATTTGTTTTCACCTAATTTCTCTAACATATCATCTTTGATCTTGCCCATGGTTTTATGATCTTTTTCGATCAAATCCCATTTATTCACCATGATCATCACGCCTTTGTTATTCTTAATTGCGAGAGAGATCAGGTTCATGTCCTGTGCTTCCAACCCTCTGGTAGCATCCACCATGACAATTACCACATCTGATTCTTCCAATGTTCTTAATGAACGCATAACCGAGTAGAATTCTACATCTTCAGTTACTTTGGATTTCTTTCGGATTCCAGCTGTATCTGTTATTATGAAATCCTGTCCATAAAGCTGATAGCGAGTGTGTATAGAATCTCTTGTGGTACCTGCTTCATCCGTTACTATCGAGCGGTCTTTGCCGATCAAGGCATTTAAGAAAGACGATTTTCCAGCATTTGGTCTACCTAGAATTGAAATCTTAGGGGTGTCAGCATCTGGATCTTCTATTCCTTCGTCTTCGAAGTGGGTGATTACCGCATCCAAAAGCTCCCCAGTACCACTACCACTTGCAGAAGCAACTGGATAAACCTCGAAGTCACTTACACCCAAGGCATAGAATTCGTGCATGGCAAAGCTTTTTTCTTGATTATCTGCTTTGTTTGCTACGACATAGATGGGCTTCTTGCTGGAGCGAAGTTCTTTTGCAAACTCGCTATCCAGATCTGTTAGTCCTGTGTGACAGTCAACTATAAATAAAATCACATCAGCTTCTTCTATAGCAAGTTTTACCTGCTTACGGATCTCAGCTTCATACATATCCTCAGAGCCTGTCACATATCCTCCTGTGTCAATCACTGAGAAAAACTTTCCAGCCCATTGCGCATGTCCGTAATGACGATCACGTGTTACACCACTCATATTATCTTCAATCGCCTTTCGTTCTTCTACTAGTCGGTTGAAAAGAGTGGATTTGCCCACGTTAGGGCGTCCTACTATCGCTACTATATTTGCCATGATTAGGTTGGGTCGTACCCAAATTTTTTCAGTTTCAATTTATTTTTTCTCCAGTCTTGCTCCACCTTCACGAAGGTTTCAAGGAAGACTTTCTTGCCGAAGAACTTTTCTAATTCTTCTCGGGCTTGTATTCCCACTTTTTTCAGCGCAGCGCCTTTATCACCTATGATGATTCCTTTCTGACTATCTCTTTCTACATAAATAATAGCCCGGACGCTGATAATATTTTTTTTCACCTTAAAGTCTTCGATGGAAACTTCAGAACTGTAAGGGATTTCCTTTTTATAATTTTCGAAGATTTTCTCGCGGATAATCTCAGAGGCAAAGAACCGCTCAGATCTATCGGAAAGTTCCGCTTTGTCATAAAATGCAGGGTGTTCTGGAAGCCTATCCAGAATCTCTTGCATGATTTTATCCGTATTGAATTTTTCTCCGGCAGAAATTGGAATGACTAGCTCAGACTTGATTCTTGAAGTCCAATAAGCTGTAACCTCTTCCAACTGACCGGGTTTGGCTAAGTCGATTTTGTTGACTACCAGCAATACAGGAACACCAGATTCGTTGATTTTCTCAATCACATGCTCGATATCAGCATCTGTTTCGTAAAGATCGGTTACAAAAAGAATGATGTCAGCATCTTCCAGGGAGATGTTGACAAAGCTCATCATGTTCTTCTGAAGCTCATATTGTGGTTTCAGCATACCTGGAGTATCAGAAAACACGATCTGATAATTATCGGAGTTAGTCAGTCCAATGATTCTGTGTCGAGTCGTCTGAGATTTGGAGGTGATGATTGATAGTCGCTCCCCTACAAGGATATTCATCAATGTAGATTTGCCCACATTTGGTTTTCCTATGATGTTGACGAAGCCTGCTTGATGTTTTGGTATATCCATTGTAGAAATTTTTTACAAAGGTACTTGATTTTTAGATACTACTTACTTTTTTGGGGGTTTGGCAAAATAAAATTTGGCTTTAAAATGGTGTTTTTATGGCGATGATTATGACTTAGGTAATTGATTGAATGATAAACAGCTGAGAGGTTTGCTGGTAGCATACACTAGCTAAGAATGGTGTTTCAATCCATACCTAAGAGAATGGCTATCGAAATATTTTTCTTGTGAAGAGTTTGCTTTCCAAAAATAAAGGCCTACTTTTGTATCACAATTAGCCGAAAGGGCAGATTTAGATAAGAAAAAGAAGCTTTTTGCTTTAAAAATATATCGCGGGATGGAGCAGTTGGTAGCTCGTCGGGCTCATAACCCGAAGGTCACAGGTTCGAGTCCTGTTCCCGCTACTTGGTAACTCCGGACAATGTAAAAATTGTTCGGAGTTTTTTGTTTTTCAGGGGTTTAGCATTATTTCGAATCTATTTGATTCTGTTAAATTCGGATGATTTTGTCCCAGTTTTTGTCCCAGATATTGTCCCAGTTTTTGTCCCAGTTTTTTATAATCTTTTTGCTTCGCTCTTTATTGTGACTATTTTGGGGCATGATTGACATCAAAATTTCTGCTGTGTTGAATCCTAAAGCGATTCCCTCTTCAGGTGGACAGGGGATTTATTTGTGCATAAATTGGAAAGTTCGACATTACATTAATCTCAAACTTGAGAAAATTCCTAAAAATGCTTGGTCAGGCAAACCAACCAAATGGGTGAATAGCCAATATCAGTATGCTGAGTTTCACAATAGGGTAATCGCTCGGGAGATTCATAGACTCAAAGGGATTATCCAGGATTTTTATAAACGAAACGAAGTACTGACTGCGGAAAAGTTGAAGAATATTTATCTGGTAAAATATCAAGGGAAAAAGTTGAAGGGTGTGAATGGTGTTCATGCTCCTGGTGCTAGTGATAAAGTTTCCGAATTCATTGATTATTCGATCAACTTTGGAGCTACTTCCAAAAAGGTAGCTGGAACAAAGAAAGTATATGTAACTCTGAGAAAACTTATTGAATCTTACAAAAAGACCTCTGTCATGGCCGATGTTGACGAAAACTATGTGTTGGAGTTTGTGGATTTCATGAGAAGTGATCAGACAGAAATCAATTCAGATACCACGTTAGCGAAGTATGTAGATCGCTTGAAGGTTATCTATCGAGAATACTGTGACCAGTATGCAATCCCGTTTAGGAAGAGAATTTTTGAAGGAATTGATATAGATTCCAATAAAAGACCTGAAAAGATCATCTATGTGAATGACGAGCAGTATAAGAAGCTGTTAGAGTTGAAATTCGACCGAAAAGAAAGAAGGCTTGAAATCACCAGAGATATTTTCATTTTGCTGTGCAATACCGCTCTCTATTACAATGATTTGATCGCAATTAGTAATGAAAAGGGATTTGACCGTAATTTGCTGAAGGAAAATCCGAACCACCTTGTGCTTCAGGGTGAGCGAAAGAAAAACGGTGAGGAATTCTGGATCCCTTTGAATGACACTGCTAAGAAGATCGTCAAAAAGTATTATGTCGAGGATGATGAAATGATTTTCCCAAAGAGTGTTGCAATATCTGAACAGAAGTTCAACCAGCATTTAAAAGTCCTGGCAGAAATGATTGGCTTTACAGATGTGCTTTCCAATAAAGTAGGAAGAAAGACCTTTGGTACCTGGACTGATCGATTGGGAATGGATGATAATGATATTAGGATGATTTTTGGTCACTCGCCGGGATCGGTTTTAAAAAAGTATTATACTGAACGAAGGACGGTTGAATCCTACAACAGAATTCTTTCTTTCATTCAAAGGTGATTATGCAAAAGAAGAGCAAGCTGGCTATCAAACATTATCATGGCAATGAGCTGGAAAAGATAGGCAAATCTGCCACTGGATTTCCGCTGTACGTCATGGTTCGATACAAGAATGTCAAAACCAAATTTGCTTCTAGAATCGGGATGAAATTTGTAAAGGTTCATGATGGTGATCTTGGTGCTTTAAATCGAGAAGTATCCAGAATCATTGAGGAGGAAGTTAAGTATATTGAGATGCTTCGGGATTACTTTGAGGATTCTTTGGAAGTAGAGTTTACGCCATCTATGATAGTGAATGAAGCCTATGAAAAGGTAACTTTGGAAAGAGTCGTTGACTATTTTGATTCCATTTTTGAGGATAGAGAGGTAAAGGAGATCCTTTGGAATATCAATCAGGATTTAGCTGAGTTGTATGAAGTGGCTGGTCCCGTTCGGTTCTTGTCGGCTTTACGTTATTTGGATTCGACGCTTTTTAGTAGGATTATGAATATTCCAGAGGTTAAGGAGGTCTTTGACTATTATTTGGAGTACAAGTCTCTTAATTGGCCTGAGGTGACTAGGCTGCAAGTCAGGATGGCAGATGAAGAAGGAGAAAGAGTCTCTTCTAAATTACGAAAATGGCTAGATGAGAAATTTGATGCAGAAATGCACCATTTCTATCATTTGAAGGCTATAAATATTTAAATGTTAAAAAATCGGACACTAGTGTCCGATTTTATATTTTTTGCTTATATTTGAGTAAATCAAACTCAAATCAAGATGAATCAAGACACTTTTATTCCGTTTTCAGCTGTTAGCCAAAAATGGCTTGAAGAGAAGTTCAACAAACTGGAAGAGAAAATTGCAAATATGAGTTCGGGGACTTCCGATAAGTCCATAAAAAACGAATGGCTCTCACTTCAGGAATTCATGGAGGCAACAGGTGTGAAATCCCATTACTCCATTTCCAAAATGGAGTCCGTTTCTGAATCTAGGGGAGAGGAATTCCGCTCTATGTTCAGAGGGAAAAGACGCTTTATCCACCAGAGAGAGGTAGAAAGATTTTACGCTGGAGAGTTTGAAAATTAAAAAGGAAAGGACGGCCATCCTTTCCTTTTATTGAAAAAGCCAGTGGGCAGTTCCAAGTTGTCTTTTAACCTTCTGTAATTAAAAGTGTGTACTAAATTGGTAAAACTTTCAATCAAAGTCAACTTAGGCAAGACTGATCTCCCAACTTTTTCATCTCTCACCATTCAGCACCAATCCTTGGTGATCAACTGATCAATCAATTTATTCTTAAACAATTAATTGCAGCATTGGGAAATAATGTTGCCTGGAATATTAATGCCAAAAAGTATGACCTTATTAAATCAAGAATCTAATTCTAATGCACCCAGAAATGGTGAATTTTTAACCATCAAATCCGCTAACCAGTGGATCGATGAAGCCAAAAGCAAACCAATCCCCAAAAAGATATTTGGCCCATTTTGGTATGAAGAAGAGCTTTGTATCCTCTTTGCCGATACAAATCAGGGTAAATCTCTGCTAGCTGTTCAAATCATTGATAGTGTGACAAAGGGAATTTCGACGCTAGACCTGGAAATGGAGCTTCCTGAATCCAAAGTGATTTACTTTGATCTTGAATTGACAGCCAAGCAATTTGAAATGCGATATGCTCAACACGATAAGGATAAAGACATCTTGTTTGACCATTTCGAATTCAGTGAACAATTTTTAAGAGCTGAAATCAATCCTTATGGTTATGATGTATCGGTAGAGGATTACGAATCCTTCCTCTTTCGTGAGATTGAAAGCCAAACCACTGAGTCCGGAGCAAAGATCCTGGTGATTGATAATCTGTCCTGTGTCATTTCTGACAACGAAAAAGCAAAAAATACTACTCCATTTCTCATTCGGCTTAATAATCTAAAGAAGATGTATGGATGGTCGATCTTGTTAATTGCCCATACTCCCAAGAGGAATTTATTTGCTCCCATCAGTAGGAATGACATTCAGGGAAGTAAGAGCTTTATCAATCTTATCGATTCCTGCTTCGCAGTAGGGGAGAGTCAAAAAGATCCTTCGATTAAATATCTGAAACAGATTAAAGTCCGGTACGGAGCATTTCAATTTCCATCTGAGAATGTAGTGGTATGCAAAATCGGTAAGGAGTCTAATTTCAGCTCCTTTAAATTTTTAGAATATGGAAAAGAGTCAGAGCATCTCAGGCACTTCGATGCAGCTGACAAGGCCCAGGTAAAGAATAAAGCTTTTGAACTGAAAAAGAGTGGCTATTCAAATGTGAAAATCGCCCTGAAATTAGGTGTATCAGAAGGTGCAGTGCGAAAGTGGCTGAAACAGGCTGAAATAGAGGAATAGATGGATTCGAACAAATCGTACTGTACGAGGGGTACGAGGTGTGCGAACCGTACGAATTCCTATGCCTCCTACCCTTCTTTTTCTTTTTGATGTATTTCTATCAAATATCAGCAAAAGAGAAAAAGCTACTGATTTCAAGTGGCTGTAAATCAACTGTCTTTTTCAACTAGTGAAAACACTTAACACAAATCGAACCATGAATTATTCTGATTTAAAACATGAGGTAAGTAGAATCAAAAGAGACTATTCAATTATAGATTACTTCCAGGGCTTAGTGAGTGCCGGAGCACTAAAATATGAAGGAATGCAAGGAAAGGAGCATTTCTTTGGTTTTCTCTCACAGAGGACCGGCTCCATTGCGGTGGATCATCGAACCAATGTGTGGTATGATCATGCTGCAGGAAGAGGAGGGGATGTTTTGGAAGCTGTTCAGGTTTTCGAAAATAAAACCTTTGCCCAGTCAGTTGAGCAACTCTCTGATTTACCAATAAAGAGAATAGTGGTTCCAAAGAATCAGCCCAAAGCTGCCCCGAATATTAAGATTGAAAGGGTGAAGAAGGTTTCTCATCCGGCTTTGTTGAATTATATACGATCCAGAGGACTAGACCCTGGTGAGATTTCGGATTTCGCTAAGGAAGTACATTGGGAAAATAAAGGGAAGAAGTACTTCGCTGTAGGTTTTCCCAATGAATCTGGTGGATGGGTATTAAGATCTTCCATTTTCAAAGGGAATATTCTAGGAGGAGGTATTTCTATTCAGGTTCTTGGAACTCCTGAAAGGATCAAAATCTTCGAAGGTTGGTTTGACTTTCTGAGCTATCTGAAGCTCTCCGGAGCAACTGATTTCAAAGCCATTATTTTAAACAGTACTGCCAATCTGAAATTAAGCCTGATCCTGGATGTTTTGGCAGAATGTGAGGTGGTGGATCTTTATTTGGATAATGATGCCACTGGTGAGAAGTATACGAACTTTTTCATGAAAGCAGCCCAATTATACCATTATTGCCGTAGCAATGCAATTTCCACTGATTGGGACTTGAAGATGCTAAAGGGCAGCCGAGATAAATTTGGAAAGCTGATATCAACTCTCAAAATCAGCTCTAGAGATGTTGAAGGAATATGGAGGTTCCAGACAGAAGTCACCGATCAAAGGTATCGATATAAGGAATTTGAGGATGTGAATGAGTTTTTAATGTTTTGTGTTGAAAGAGAAAATCAGACAGGAGTTAACAAGTGATACATTAAATTTTTCTCGTTTTTAATGCAAAAATACCCAGTGCAGGGTATTTTTTTTCTTTGAATTTATCCTTTTCTTGACATTGGTATTTAGTTAAAAAATGAATCTCTACGATAGTCTTATTGTTGGAAATGATCATCAAAACGTAATGATCCAGATTTAGAAAGTCAAAAAAAGCCGACTTTTTCAACCCATTCGAGCTTAAATCCTGAAAAAGTTAGATTTCTTCTAAAGCTGAGGTCAAAAGAAAATTACCAATTGTGAATAAGTGCTCATTTTGAAGATTAATGGAATTTTATGGCCGATGTAAAAGAAGAAAGAATCGTTAAAGACACCACAACTTTCACTGAGTACAATTATATAGATTCTGAACTTGGCATAGATCAGAGATCGAAAATTCTATATAAAAAGAAAGATTTAGAAGTTCACTATCCAAGAGCTTTTGAGGGAGGGCAAAAATACAAAACCATTGAAAAATTTTCTTTTATTGGGTTTAAAGGGAAACTTCCAATTGGTGTAAATAAGTCAGTTACTTTCGGATATGGATTTACTAAACGTTTAAAACCTTTTTCAAAATTCTTAGATTCTGATCATTCATTTAAAGAAGTAATTATAGAAAAAGATGGTAAAACTAAAATAGACTTAAAGGCTCAAAAACTATATTTAAATCAGAAAAATTTACAGACTTTAAATGATAGTTTTGACAGTGTGTTTAAAAAAAATAACAATGATGTAGAGGCTGTTTTAAATAATGTTTTACATGATTTGTTTCCAAAAGATATTGATAAGCCCGAAGCAAGTTATATCCCTAATACCATTGCAACCTCTCTGTTAAGTTGGGGAAAATCTTTAGACGAATTTTCAAGTAGAGATAAAATAGCGATCATTGAGCTTTTTAAAAGCCTTTCTCTGACAAACGACTTCTTGACAGAAGAATCTCTAGCTAAAACTAAAGAGATAATTGATAATAAATACATTCAGGAAACTCTTAAGGAATACTGTGAACTAATGAAATTATCAACTGATGGTGATTCATTGGAAAAAAGGTGGCAGGGCTTCCTTAAGCTGCATAGCTGGATATTTTCATCAATTTTCGCTCACCCCATTATTTTGAATAGAGATGAGGCTTATGTTGGGGGTAAAACGATGGATAACAAAAACGGCAAATTCAGCGATTTCCTTGTTAAAAATAGTCTAAGTGACAATGTTTCTTTTTTGGAAATTAAAACCCACAAAACTAGACTTCTAGACAAGTCTGCGTATCGAGGAGATGACGTGTATAGTGTAACTAAAGACCTTTCGGGTTGTATTAATCAGGTACTAAACCAACGTGACAATTTCCAGAAAGAGTTTTATGTGGCACGAGGTAAATCGAAAGAGAACTTTGAGACTTTTAATTCCAAATGTGTTGTCCTAATTGGAAGTATTAATGACTTAACAGAGAAACAGATATACTCATTCGAATTGTTTAGAAGTAATAGTAGAGATGTGGAGATTATCACGTTTGATGAACTACAGAGGAAAATTGAGAGCCTTCAAACTTTAATGAAAAAATAAGGCCTATGACGACTACTCCTCAAAAGATTGGCATTCTTGCCTTTGGATCCTTAATTGATGATCCGGGCGAAGAATTACAAAGTTTTATTGTTGAAAGAAAGGGCGGTGTGATTACTCCATTTAATATTGAATACGGAAGAAAAAGTAGTAAACGAGGAAATGCTCCAACTTTAATTCCTGTCTCAAATGGAGGTCAGAAAGTGGAAGCAACCTTATTGATACTTAAAGAGGGTTTAACTTTAGATGAAGTAAAAGATATGCTTTACAGGAGAGAAACAAATAATGTTGGGACAAATAGGATTTATACTATAAGAAATCAGCCTAATCCTAATCAGTTAGTAATACAAGAGCATACTGATTTAAATGATGTACAGATTTATTTAACTGCGAATTACGGTTGTAATCTTAAAGAAATTACCCCAGATATATTGGCTGATTTAGCCATACAAAGTTTTAATTCCAAAGAAGTTGAAAGAGGAAGAGATGGAATATCTTATCTAAATAACAATATTAACAATAAGATTATTACTCCTTTAACTGAAGGTTTTAGAAGTGCGATTCTTAAAAAGATGATGGCAAATAACTTAGAAGAAATACTAAATGGAAGAATGCGATAAAATACTGTAAATGAGCAATCGTAGGGGGGATATTTTAATTCAGATCCGTACAACATTTAGTTTTGAATGTGACAGGGAGACAATTTCCTTGAAATTCGCTCCTACACTTTTACTTAATTGTTATGCCTAATTAGAGCAACTCATATATGGAAGGAAAGCAAACCGCATTATTTGATGAAAGATTCCTTGAATCGTTTACAGGAACTGGTATAGTAAGTGAACCTAAAATTGCTATTATTGAACTGATAGCTAATTCATGGGACGCTGGTGCCACGAAAGTTGAAATTAAGTGGCCATACGAGGCAGATCGAACATTTTTCATTAGAGATAATGGCCATGGTATGTCCGAAGCTGAATTTGATCAGCGATTCAGGAAACTGGCTTATAATAGACAGAGAGATCAAGGTGTTTTTGCTAAAATTCCTGAAGATAATTCGATTGTATCCAAGCGTACAGCTTTCGGGAAAAACGGTAAGGGAAGATTTGCTGGCTTCTGTTTTGGTTCTTTATTTTTTGTCAAAACATGGAGGTCAAATAATGAGATTACAGTAAAGGTATTCAGAGGTAATGAAGGAGAGATTTTCTTTCAAAAGGTCGATGGCAGGTCTGGTGTTAAAGGGCATGGAACTATTATTTATACCGAAAGTGCAAAAATACCTGGACTTTCAGCTGAACTTATCAAACGAGAAATTGGCATGAGATTTCTGACTGACCCTAATTTTTCTGTAGCAATAAATGGGGAGCGGATAACATTTCTCGACATACCAAAAAAAAATATAAAGGAATTCATCCTGCCTGTTGATAACCTTGGACAGGTAAAACTAATAGCTATTGATACTTTATCAACTGACAAGACATCACATCAACATGGTATTGCCTGGCATGTAAATGGTCGCTTAGTAGGTGAATGCTCATGGAAGGGAACTGGAATGGATCATCTTATTGACGGAAGACGGATTGAGGCTAAGAGATTCATTTTCATTGTGCTGGCTGATCTATTGAATTCTGATAGTAACATACTCCCAGACTGGTCTGGATTCAAAACTGGCAGTGAGAATTTTCAAGAAGTCAACGAGGTTGTGCTGAGGAAAGTTAAGGATTTTGTACTTGACATTTCCAAAGAGAAGAGAAAGGAAACTTTTGATGACATAAAGCTTCAAAACAATCAAACTTTAAAACGTATTGGTTTGATTGGGAAGACCAAATGGAAAGCATTTATTACACAGGTTCAAGAGGAATGTCCATCCATTAATGAATCGGAATTATCTAAACTTGGAACTATTCTCGCAAATTTAGAAGAGTCAGAGTCTCAATTCAGTTTGATTAATACACTATATGAGCTCGATCCAAACCAACTAGATAATCTTAACGAAATCCTTGAAGAATGGAATGTGGATTTGGCTAAATTGGTATTGGATGAGTTGCAGTTTAGGTTAAAATTGTTGGAACAATTAAGAACCAAAGTTCTTTTAAAAGATACAGATGAGGTTCAAGAACTTCAGCCCCTTTTTAAGAAAAGCTTGTGGATTTTTGGTCCGGAGTATGAAACCATTGAATACACTTCGAACCAGGGAATGACTTCAGTAATTCAGAGTTTATATGGTGGGAAGAAGAAAGGTTCAAGAAAAAGACCTGATTTTGCTATTCTAAGTGATAGTACGGTTGGGTTATATTCATATCCCAGATATGATGATGAGGGAGGCGAAATAGGGGTTGATCGTCTTACTATCGTAGAGCTAAAAAAGCCTGGAGTTCCTCTCGGAGCAGATCAGAAAAACCAAGCTTGGGGATATGTAAAAGAACTTACCCGAAAGGGCTATGTTTCTTCAGAGAATAAAATTACCTGCTTTGTGCTTGGATCCGAAATAGACCCATTGGAAGCGCAAGAAACCCGCCAAGGTGGGACAAAAATAGTGCCCTTGCTCTACGATACAGTTGTCAGAAGAGCGAACAGTCGACTATTGAATCTTTATGATAAAGTAAAGAACTCGCCCTTTCTTGAAAACGTGCGTTTAGAAGAGTTGAATGGACAAATGCAATTAATCGAAAAATAAAATGCTATAATTAAAGATATAAATTTTACCTGCTTAAGGCAATTGCTCAATTCAAAGCTACAATTCTTAAATGAGGCAATAGATTTTTTATTTATAAGTTTTGGCATATCTACCCCTTCCCAAACCTCTCCTCCAAAGTCGCAATCATCTTGAGTTTGGAATTCAGCAGTTCACGGTAAAGTTTGTTTTCAGCATTGAGTCTGTCGATTTCTAATTTTAGGTTTTCGATCTGTTTTTGGTCGTCTGCAAACCTTTCTGGACTCCATTCTTGATTTGGGATGATGGTGTCTACCATTTCTCCTTTACCGCTTTCCAGCCAAGTCAAATTCACCCTGTGTACTTTCTTCAGCATGATTTTTATTTTGCCGGAGACGTTGTTTTTTCCTCTTTCTATATCTGAATATCCAGCCTGTGTCAATCCTATGGATGCCCCAAAATCCACTTGGGTCATACCTAAATATTTCCGAATGATTTTTAATCGCTGATTTTCAGTCACTAGTAGTCAGTTTTCACTTTTTTTAAAACTATATAATTTTCAAAAATATCGCAAAACCATATATTTGTATATGTAGATATATTCACACGGAATAGTAAAGTCTGCATCTACAAATTATCCAATTTCTGTGATATATCGTGGTCAGGATCCATTTGTAATTGGAGAAATGAATAGGTTTTCTTTCTTCCCAAATGTTTTCGAAATGGCAATCCTTGACAAATATATGCTTATAAGTGTATTTCAAAACTATTTTACTGTGTTTCTGGAATTTGGTATATGCGTATATCCAGATATATATCCAGATATTCCTATATCTGGATATATCATATAAGTAAGTGCAAAGCTTCAACCCATCAATCTTAAGAGTTGGAATTCAATTTCAAATTTTTATGGTTTTGCGATACGGTGATAGCTTTTGAACCGTTGAATTAGTAACCTGATTTTTGTAGAAAATGAGGGGTGAGGCATCCTTTGCGTGTGCCATGCAAGTTGTGTATTTGTGACACAAATTCTGACGAATTTTTCTCCCAAACACGAACTTGCCCTTTTAGAGATTCCTAACAGAATCATTCAAAATGGAGGGATTTCACCTCGCAACTCGGTTAAATTTTAATAGACTAAAACATGAGAAAATTCTTAGAAGCAGATAGGGCAAAAGTCATTAAAGTGTTAGTGGATTCTTTTGAGGGTAATAAATCTGTTGATTTTGTGGTAGGGAATTCACCGAAAGGAAGGGAAGTATTAATGGAATATAGCTTGGAGAACTGTCTAAGAAATGGAGAAGTCTTCATATCGGATTCTGGAAAATCCTGTGTGCTGATCAAATATTCCACCCAAAAGCAAAAGCCATTGAGTTTATGGCTTTGGGATTTGAAACTTGCTCTGAATGGCATAGGAATTCCAAAGATTCCAAAAGTGTTGAAGAGAGAATCAAGCATAGAAGCAGCGCAGCCGAAAGAGCCATTTTTATATCTCTGGTTCATTGGTGTCGAACCGGAAAGTCAGGGAAAAGGTGAGGGGTCTAGCCTTATGAATTCAGTCCTGGACATTGCAAAGAGGAAAAATCTTCCTGTCTGCTTAGAGACTTCTACAGCGCGTAATTTCAAATGGTATGAGAGCTTTGGATTCTCTGTCTATGAATCATCCAATGAATTTGGATTCCCATTTTATTTCTACAGAAAGGATATGCCATGACAGTATTTGGAACGGAAATGCATTTGGTGACATTTATTTTTGTCGTTTGCGAGTTGCTTTTTTTTGTCTCACAGTTGGTCTTATACCTTCAAAAACCTTCTGAGGAGAATAGAAGATATTACTTAGTACTCCTAGCCCTGTTGATCATTTATAACATCGCAGGAGGGCTTTTTCCAGATCCGGATCTTGCCCTTTCTCTCAAGCTACAGATCAATTTGGCCTATGGTGCTGGTTTTGCAATGGGTGCATATTTCCCATTCTATTTCTACAAGGTTTTCGATTTAGAGGATTTAAGATGGGATGCAAGAATCGGTATTTGGCTTTTTCTTTTTGCTCCCTTCTTTCTGTTCTTTTGTGTCGGGCTTACTTTATTAGATGACCTGCCTACTATCCTTTGGTATGGATTGGCTATTCCTTTGGGCTATGCCATCTATTTGGTCATTAGGATTTTCCTGAGTATTCGAAAAAAATTCAAAGGGTATCAACATTCTTTAGATGCTATTCTGACTTATTCGGCAGCTCTTCCATGGGTATTGCTACCACTTTTCAGCTATGTGGATGCTAGCCAGTTGGTCGAAGTATTGTGTACCAATGGAGGTTTCATATTCATTACTTTTCTGTTCATCCGAAAGATGATTTATGAAAACAGAAAGGTCTTCGAAAAGCTGGATGATATTGACCTAAAGCAGCACATAGATTCTACCACTTTTTTCTCCCAAAGGTGTTCTGAATTAGGGTTGACTAAAAGGGAGTGTGAAGTGGCAGAGCAAGTCTCGCAAGGTCTGACCAGTAAAGAGATCGCTGATGTACTTTGTATCTCTGAAAGAACAGTCAACAAGCACCTTCAGACGATTTACAAAAAATCTGAGAGTAAAAATCGGGTGGAACTGATCAACTCTCTAAACTCCTATTCATAATTCAAATTTTTGGGTGTAAACCCGCTCTCTAGGCATATATGCGTATATATATTTCTATATACGCATATATGCCTATTTGTCATTTTTGCGCATTTCTAGGTATTTTTTTTCACCGCACAATTCCAATTCTTTACTCCTGCTAACACGCAGCCATGGAAAAGAGAAGAGAGAATCTTTCTTGGGTTTCTGTCAGGTTAAAGCCTGAGATCTATACCCAATTAAAAGAGGAAAGTCAGTCACTAAAGATGTCTTTGAGTCAATTGATCAGGATGAAGCTGAGCAGTGAAGAAATCAAAATCATTGACCTCAGTGGGCTTTTGAATTCCATTGAAAAACTGGTCTCTGAACAGGCTCGGGTGAATAATAATATCAACCAATTGGCTAAACATGCAAATACCAATAGGGACAAAATTTCTCCCTCGGTTTTTAAAGATCATACTATGCTAATGTCAAAACATATCGAGCATCGAGATTTTATGAATAAGCTTTTGAAACAAATATATAAGGTAATCAGATGAGGGCTAAAATTCTTTCAAGTACTAGCAGCTTCAAAGGTGTGACCTACAACACCAACAAAACCCAAAATGAAAAAGGGGAACTGATGAGGTTGCGCAATTTTGGGTATCTCCAGGACACCAAAGAAATAGGTCCTAATGAGGTGAAAAACTTTCTGATTGCTCATTCCAATCGAAATACCATAGTCAGGGACAAGCAGTTTCATGCGATGATCAGCTGCAAGGAGAGAGAATATACAAAAGAGGAGCTGACTGATATTGCACATGAGTGGGTAGATAAAATGGGGTATGGAAAAAATCCATTTTTGATTGTTTTCCATAAGGATACGGCCAATAACCATGTCCATATAGTGTCCTCAAGAATTGATAAGGAAGGAAAGAAGATCAACGATTCTTTTGAAAGAATAAGAGCACAGGAAGCGATCAATGAGATCATGAGGTTGAATCCGAAGCAGGAGGCCAATAAAGCTTCTGATACGCTTCGGGAATTCAGTTTCAGTACTAAGGCTCAGGGAATGTTGCTCTTGGAGAATCTTGGATACAAGCTCAAAGAAAAGGATCAACAACTAATTTTGATTAAGTACGGATCAGTCCAGGGGCGAATCCCTATTTCTGAGATCAATCAAAAGCTCCAATCCTATGAACTGGATAAGACTAGAGCTAATCAGCTAAAAGCAATTCTGGATAAGTATTCTAGAATCTACAAAACTGACCCAACCCCACTATTTGAACCGAAATACGGGAGTATATCAAATAAGCATATCGGATACCGCTCAGATTTAGGGGATTTCCTCTCGGCCAAGTTTGGAGTTCAATTGATTTTTCATGGAAAGGATGCAAAGACACCTTACGGCTATTCTCTTATAGACAGCTCCAATAAGAATGTGTTCAAAGGAAGTGAAGTGTTTCCAATCAAGCGCTTGTTTGAAGCGGGAGGGAAGCAGCAAGAATATCAAACAGGCAAGTCCAAGACCATTGATTTCATTGGAGGTAAAGTAAAGCTAAGATCAGCATTCAACGACTTTTCCACTATCCAGCAAGGGTTAGAACATCATTCACTAAGATTTGAGCGAAGAGAAGGAGATACTTACCTGAAGATCTCACAAGGAGTTGTTTCCACCAAGGATATTCTTCAGCCAAAACAACAGCAAGCTTTGGAAGAATATTTAGACCTATCCGAGGAGCATTCTTCAGGACAAAGCAGGAGGAATTCGACTTGATACCCATTCTACATGTCGCCAATGATGAAGATGATGAGGCTACCCATGGAAGGAAAAGGAGGAAAAAACGCATTGGAGAAAATGAAATCACCAGATAAAAAAATAACCATGATCATTCTATTTGCCAATCAGAAAGGAGGCGTCGGTAAAAGTACTTTGGCGGTACTCTTTTCCAACTTTTCAGTCCAAAAGAAGAATAGGAAGGTGAAAGTCATCGATATGGATTTTCAGCAGTCACTGTATAACAAGCACCTTAATTCCGAACTATTGGAAAATGAGAAGCTATATGAGGTAGAACTTTCTAAGATTTCTGGATTCCGGAACATCCGCAAGGAAGCAACCCAAGTGCCAAATCTACTTACTGTAATTGACCTTGCAGGAACTATGGCAGACGACAATCTGGTTCAGGTTTTTAAAGATTCAGGGTTGATCATATGTCCCTTTTGTTACGATGAATACAGCGTGACAAGCACTTTTGAATTTTGCTATGTGGTCAAAAAGATAAACCCGGAGAGCAAAATTATTTTGATCCCAAACCGAGTGAAAACTTCCGTGAAATACGAAACCCTGGACAGTGTCAATCAGGCACTCAGCAAGTTTGGGGAATTGACCTCACCGGTTTCTGATAGGATTGATTTTCAAAGAATAACGACTTCCTACTCTCCAAAAACATTGGATCCAATTCTCGACCCAATTTTCAACAAAATATTCAATGACTACATAAGACGAATCCTCATGGGAAGTGGAAAGTATATAAACAAACTAGTACAAGGAGTTCGTGGCGAAATCCCTGCTCCTGGCGAAGAAAAAAAGCCAGAGTCCACCTACAGCGAGAATTTCGGTAGTGAAGAGAGGAATTCAGAAGTGGATGAGCTATTAGAGCGGATTCGGGACTATAAAGTAAACGGAGAAAACCGCAGACTTATCCGGATGGATTCTAAAATAGAGGATGTCTTCAAACACGTGAATTACCTGTTTGGGATCAAGGTCACCTCTCTCGTGAACTATGTATGCTGGGATTTTCTAGAAAACAATCCTGAACTGGTCAACGAAATCAAAAAATCACTAAACCAACTAAAGCTATGAATTGGACAGATTTCTTTCTATACCTAGCCCTTTTCTATGTAGTGTACTATGCGGTCAACGTCGTCATTGATGTGTTAAGGACACCGCATCGTGCCAAATCTCAGGAAAGGCCTTCTTATGCATTCCAGTCAGATCTATCAGAATTTGACGAAAAGCCAATGGTCGTTGAGGAGGAAGATTTAGTAAACAAATCAACTCCAAAACCTGAAAAACCCGCTTCAACTAACACAGAGGGACAAGAGGAGAAAATGGAATTCAAGGAGACAAATCCAGTCAAGTCAACGGGCGGAGTGACCAATTTAGATTCTCTTTTTGCTCTGGCCAAAGAGAACACAATCGAAATGAAAAAGAAAGTAGTGTTCTCATGAAGGCAAGACATTTTCTTCTGTGCTCCCTGTTAATTCTCTCCTTGACTAGCATGGAATTGTTGGCTCAGACTCCTCCAGGAGTGGAAGAGTTTCAAGAAGTAGAATCAGATATGGAATCTTTCTACGTCGCATTGTCAAGACTATCTCTTGTTTCCGGTGCCATCTCAGGATTGCTTGGAGGCCTGCGGGTTTACAACAATTGGCAGATGGGACGTCATCATATTGATGTCCAGGTGATCAGCTGGTTTGGAGCATGCTTGTTTCTCGCAACTATCGGCTTTTTTCTGAGCGGACTTTATGGAGTTCCACTTACCTAAAACTATACCGCCAATTCAAAATAGTCCATGAAATATTTTCTTACTAAAACCATAAAAATCATGTTCAACAGAACCACAAAAAAGATCTCAAATGCCTTAGCAATGACCATTGTTTCAATTTCTGCACATGCCCAAGGAGTACAGGGAATTACAGCTGCTGAATCCTCTCTATTGACTTATGTGGATCCCGTCGCAAGCCTTTGCTTGGTGATCGGTGCAGTGGTCGGGATTATAGGAGGTTTCCGTGTATACAGTAAGTGGAATCAAGGCGATCAAGATATCAACAAAGAGTTGATGGGATGGCTGGGTTCCTGCATTTTCCTAGTGCTGGTGAGTGTTGTCATCAAGGCATTTTTCGGTGTCTAATGGCTAAGCAATTTCCAATATATAAGGGGCTTCAAAAACCCCTTATATATCGTGGATTTCAAGGAAAATTTATTGGGTGGGGAATTTCCTCATTGATCATCGGAGTCGTGCTGGGTGGAGTTATCGGAAGTTTGACCAGCATGATCGCAGGTGGTGTTATCACAATTTCAGCAATCGTAAGTGGTCTATTGGTTACTTCTCAGCAACAAAAAAAGGGACTGCATAGCAAAACAAGGCATGTAGGAGTGTTCCAAATCGCAACATCCTTAAAACCTAAAAAATGATATTGAAGAATAAAAGGAATGAATTTAAGTTGCCCTATGCGGGCATTGAAACTGAATTCAAAGGATTCCATCTACTTTTTAATCTAAATGGGGATTTCGGATTGATTCTGAAACTTGAAAACCCTGTAGTTCAATATTCTGCCGATCCTTCTAGGTACGACTTTTTTCACCAGCTATATACGAATGTCATCAAAATATTAGGAGAAGGTCATTTGATCCAAAAGCAGGATGTTTTTTCCACTGAAAGCTATCATGATGATAATTCAAAGGAGTATCTGCAGCGGAAATATGATGAACATTTTCAGGGTAGAAAATATGTTTCCCACAATACCTATTTGGTCATCACCAAGCGGTCAAAAGGAAGGTATAGTGAAAAATCAGTGAATGATTTTATTCAATGCATCGGAAAGGTAACAGACCTTTTTGAGCAATCGGGAATTAAACCTAATGCTTTGAATAAGACCGAGATTGACCGGTATGTGAAAAGGATTCTCAGTATGAATTTTTACCAAGATAGAATTGTACTGGACAATTTGGTTCCGGTGGAAAAACAAGTGGAGAGTGGCGATAGGGCATTCCGATCTATTTCAATGGTTGACACAGATAAGGTAGAGCTCCCCGAAACGATAGCGTCCCATTCTGAAAGAAGTGATAAGGATAGCCTTAAAGGATTCCCAATTGATAACATGGGTTTTCTATTTGATGTCCCAAACTTCCAGACCATTGTTTATAATCAAGTCATTGAGATTGTAGAGCAAAGACCAACCCAACACAAACTTGAGGTCAAGCGAAAGAGGCATTCGGGAATCCCAGATCCTGCCAATGATATGTGTGTCCAGGACATTAATAGGCTATTGGAGGATGTGACAAGGAACAATCAGCTTTTAGTTAATTGTCATTTCAATGTCTTAGTTTCGGCTCAGAAGGAGCATATTCAGGGCGCTTGCAACTATGTAGAGTCATCCTTATTTCAGCAGGGGATTATTGCCAATAAAAATTCTTACAACCAATTGGAGTTGTTCAGGACTGTACTTCCATGTAATACAGCTGAATTGAAAGTGTATGACTATTTTTTGACCACCGCAGATGCTGCGCTGTGCTTTTTCTTTAAAGAATCCCTGAATCAAGATGAAAAAAGCGGTTTTCAAATTCGATTCACCGATAGGCAGGGAATCCCCTTGAAAATTGATCCGTCAGATTTGCCTATGCAGACTAACCGGATCAACAATAGAAACAAGTTTGTACTAGGTCCTTCTGGGTCGGGCAAATCATTCTTCATGAATGCCCTGGTGGAGCAGTATTGCATGTGGAACAAGCAGCCTGATCCTAAATGGTTAATGGATGTGGTGATCGTGGATACGGGACATTCCTATTCAGGATTGTGTCAATATTACAATGGCAAATACATTACCTATACTGAAGAAAAGCCAATTACCACCAATCCTTTTGCCATCTCCGAAGAGGAGTACAACATCGAGAAAAAGGACTATCTCCTGACGCTTGTTTCACTTCTATGGAAGACAGCTGAAGGCAGCGTTTCACAGGTGGAAGCTGATGTGATATCGTATACCATTTCAGCCTATTATTCCTCGTTTTTCTCTGATGAGGGCAAGATTGATCGACTTTGCTTCAATAGCTTTTATGAATTCGCCCTAGAGACAATCCCGGAAATCATGGAACGTGAGCGAATCACGTTTGAACTGGATGAATTCCGATTTGTGCTCAAAAAGTTCTATCAAGGTGGAGAGTTTGAAAATCTGCTAAACGAAGAGGTTGACCAATCCTTATTCACCGAATCATTTGTGGTTTTTGAAATTGACAGTATCAAGGAGCATAAGGTTCTTTTTCCAATTGTGACGCTCATCATCATGGATGTATTTATCCAGAAAATGAGATTTCGAACTAAGTACCGAAAAGCCCTGATCATTGAGGAGGCATGGAAAGCCATCGCTTCTCCTTTGATGGCTGGGTATATTCTATATCTGTATAAAACGGTGCGGAAGTTTTGGGGGGAGGCGATTGTAGTCACCCAGGAACTTGGTGATATCATCGGGAATGAAGTGGTGAAGGACAGTATCATCAACAATTCGGATACGATTTGTCTCCTGGACCAAACCAAGTTCAAAGACAACTATTCGCAGATTGCTTCTTTGCTTTCCATCAGTGAGAAGGAGCGAAGGAAGATTTTTACCATTAACCAGCTGGACAGACAGGAAGGGCGCGGCAGATTCAAGGAAGTTTACATCAGAAGAGGGGCTACAGGCGAAGTATATGGGGTAGAGGTGTCACTCTTCCAATACCTAACCTACACCACGGAAAAGCCAGAAAAATCAGCAGTAGAAATTTATGCCAATGCATTTGGAGGCTATAAAATGGGGTTGGACGCATTTGTAGAGGATTTTACTACTACTAATCTGAGTCTTCATAGATTTTTCGAGAAAGTCAACAAAGAAGGATGTCCGCTCACTGATACATTTCTTTCACCGAATTACCGCATAGCATGATGAGGCATCTTCAACTACTCATATTGCTGCTTTTCTCAAGATCAACCTTTAGTCAGACTGTTTATGTGGACCCGGCTGTTTCAGCTGCCACTGCCGCCCATGCTTTAGTAATTGAATCACAACTTGAGGCGACTAATGAAAGGTTGACTTTGATTGAAAGGGGCCAGCTGGCAATCACTGGAAACCTGACTATTGTCAATACGATGCAGGATAAAATCTACAAAGGTCTTTCTGAAGTCAGTTCCATTTTGACCAATCTTTCCAATGTCAAGGAAATTGCACGAATGGCAACCGCTATTTCAGGAGATTTAAATGATGTGATGGAGCTGGCGGGTGAGAATCCTGCCTTGCTTCTGTTTGCCGAGCGAAACGCTACCATGTTTCAACAAAGGGCAACTTCGCTTGCCTTGGAGGTCAGTTCTTTTGTCCTAAAAGGTGGAGAAAATAACCTCATGGATGCCGGAGAAAGATCCAAGTTGATCAACCAAATCTTGAACGAATTGGTAATCCTGAGGTCCTACACTTACGGCATGTACCGGTCAATGTACTTTGCCCAGATGAAGGGAGTTTTCAAGGCCCTGAATCCTTTCCAGGGATACATCAATTTGGATATCCAACTCGCCCAGGATATCGCCAGAAAAGCCAAAACCCTACAGCCATGAAAACTTTGATTCTAAGCTTAATAATTCTGTTTGCAAATTTCGGGACAAGTCTTGCGCAAACGAATGTAGCCCTACTTCATCAGTTGGTAGAGGAATCCAAGTCCGAGTACAATTTGCAAAAGGAGGCAAAAGCAAATCAGGGGAAAAATGCAGTCAATGAGGAGGTCAATAACAACCTGGTTAAAACGGTCAAAGAAAAATACAGGACGGTTCAGGAACGCTTTGCCAAACTCTCCATCGTCATCGATGCAATCGGAATAGGTACAACGGCTGGGCCCTTGGTCAATTCCATCATTGACAACCAACAGCAGATCCTCTATTACTGCAGGCAAGATCCTGCTCTATTCCTTTTTGCCGTCAAGACGGAAAAGCTCTTTGTCCAAAGATCCTATTCATTGATGAACTACCTCCTCGGTCTTTCGGCCAGTATAGGAGTAGTCAATCAAATGAAAGTCTCAGATCGAAGGATTCTTTTTCAGCATATTATTGAGGAGCTGAGAGAGATCAATGGAATTTCTTACAACGCTTCCCAATCTCTAAAGCATCATTTGCAGGGAAAACTAGGGGTCAATCCTTATTTGGGATATGTGGCAACAGAAATGGGACTGGTTGACGAAATCATTCAGAACGCCAAAACACTTTCCAGATGAAAAAGCTCATTTTCTTTTTGCTGTTTATCAATGTCGCCCAGGCATATTCTCAATCAGTGACAGTGGTATTTGACAGAAACCATTTTGCGATTGTCAATGCCAATGCTGCTATGAGGAATGTCAGCGAAATAGGGTATCACCAAACACTGGATGTCATCAAGCAAAATACGGATGATATCGTTGTCAATTCATCCAGTTTAGCAATGGTTCAGACAATGATAGTCAAGTCCCTGACTCAGGTCAATGAGGGATTTAAGGATGCAATTCAGGTAAAGATGATTGCTGAAACTGTACTGGATATCAAATCAATTTCAGCTGAGGCATTCGCGCTTGTCTCTGATAATCCCCTCCTATTTCTTTTTGTAGAAGAATATACTTCCCAAGCAAAAACCAGAAGCCTCAATCTTGCTACCGAGGTGTCAAGCTTGATTCTAAAAGAAGGTGATAATCTTCTGATCAATTACAATGTCCGGGACGAACTTTTAGATACTGTTCAGAAGGAATTGCAGGTAATCCGTGCTCTGTTGCTCTCTGCAAAAAACAGCATCTATTGGGCGAAAGCCAATGGAGTAATCCGATCACTTAACCCCTATCAATCCTACGTCAATAAGGATTTAGGGCTGATGAATGAAATTATCATCAAGCAGAAAACTCTTATACGATGAGAACCTTACTTACAATTTCAATCATTTTTTGCATTTTTCTCAAGAGTCATGGACAAACTCTAATTAAGGATAAGGCCATTATTGCTCAACAGGAAAGAATGGTTTTCAAGCAATGGGATGAAGACAAGTTTTATCCAAAGCCCATCAAAGTTTTAGGGATCCCTATTAACTACCTGTGGTACTCAACATGGGCATTGCATCCCAATTATCCTGACCTACGACAGAAGACCTTTATCACCCACAGGAGAGCAGACCCAGAGGCTTGGGTTGGCTGCTGCGATGCAGATCTCTTCCGACTACTATAAACAGCATTCGGATACCGTTAAGAATTTGGCTAATGCAGAAATGGCTCGGATTTCAGGTGCTCTTTCGGCCTCGGATCCTCTGTATCAACTCTATTATAAGAAGGAACTCAAGCCTTTGGAAGATCCAGTTTCCTCGGCTTTTCAGGGAATTGCCCCAGAGGTGGTGGAGTACATCACTGACCATGGAGCCTATCAATGGTATTTGGACAACATGGCTTCTCTTTCAGAGAAGTACGGTTTTTCAAAGACCCTAGATATGGAGCGAGGTCAGCGAATCCTGATGTATCACAGGATTATGCTTGAAATGAGGGATATCCTTGAAAAATGGCAATATAAGCTGGATATGTCAGCCAATATGCTAGCCTTCCGGAAGCTCCATGAGCGAAAAGAAAATGGTGAAATCACTATTTCTAATTCGCAAGATGAAGTGGACATAGCCAAAAAAATCGCCAACCAAACCCAAGTCCTGAAAATGAAGAAGCTTTTCACCGGAATTTTAATGTTCCTGGGCTTTTCGATCACGGGATTTGCCCAGTCTGTCAACCATGACGAGTACAAGGAGACTATCAGCTACTTGCAGGGAAACAGTATTTACGATAGAGGTGTGATGACCTTTTTCGAAGAAATGAGAGATTATGGATTTGCTCATTCCGACCCTTTTATCAGGGATGCGCAGACCTTGGCCTGTATTTTCATGCTGATTTTTTTCAGTCTAAAGTGCTACGAAATGATGGCAGGGGACAAGAGGTTGGAAATCATGCCGCTTTGAAGACCCTTCGCCTTGGTGATCCTGCTCATGTGGTGGCCAATTTTCTGTCAGATCATTGCTTTTCCCACTGATTTAATTGCGGCCAAGACAGAAGTTCTATTCAGTACGCAGAACGACACTAATAATTCTCTTCGTCTTGACCGTGCCGCTTATATGGTGGAGATGGGTGATAAGCTGGTAGAATACCAAGCAGTAACTGAAATGGCTTCGGATCAGGCTGAGGATTCAGATGAGGATTTGGGAACTGTGATCGTGGACGGTGTAAAAGGGTTCTTTTCAGACCAAATCCTTTCACCGATTATGCAAATGCAAATGCGGATCAGAATGCAAACCAGTCTTCAACTGCTGGTAACTTATCCAGATTATTGAACTGATTGCAATGTGGATTCTGAGGATTTGCGTCTATATCATTTTCATGATCCAGATCATTTATTCTACTGTGCTGGTCATTCTTGGTCCTTTTGCGGTGGTGGTCAGTATTCTACCGGCTTTTCGAGATGCTTTTACTCCCTGGATAGCCCGTTTCGTCTCGGTCAATCTTTATGTAGGTGTCGCTTTTTTGATCCTATATATCACTGGAAGGCTCCAGCAATATTCTTTGGAAGTTGAAATCGATAAGTATGAGTATTTGCTTTCCACAGGAGGCGGAGTGGATAGGCTTGAAAAGATGGCTTGGTTTGCAGGGAATGGCTTGCTGAGCTTCGGGCTTGTAATCGTCGCCTTTTTTGTCAGTGCTATTGCAATTCTGACAGTTCCCTCCATATCTACTTGGATTATATCTACTTCGGGTATTTCATCAGCTGCAACCACCGCAGGAAGAATGGGCTCATCCGCTACAAAAACCATTTCCAGAGCTAAAGTAATCTAAGCATGATCATCAAAAACATAGAATCAAAAATCAGGTTGGCAACCATACTTTCTATTGGAAGTTTTTTGACCTCCATCATCATTTGCGGGTTTGTATCAGCCTATGCCTATCAACAGGTAGCTAACGCGAGACAGTCCATCTATCTCCTGGATAACGACATTCCCATTTTGGCGAAGCAGACCAATATGCAAATGAACCGGCCAGCAGAGTACAAAGCAGCAGTGGACTTGTTCCACAGCCTCTTTTTTAACCTGACTCCCGATGATAAACACATCGAATATCAGATGGAAAAGGCCATGTACTTTGTGGATGAAACCGGAGTTGGCCAGTATAACAACCTGAAAGAGAAAGGCTATTTCAATTCCATCCTTTCTTCAAGTTCAGTTTTGTCTATCCAGACAGATTCGATTGTCATTGACCAAAATAGGTTCCGCTATTACGGCAAGCAGAAGATCGACCGAAGAAGCGCAACGATCACCAGATCTATTGTCACTGAGGGTGATTTGATCGATATACCCAGAAGCGAAAACAACAGCCATGGGGTATTGATCACGAACTGGAAAACCATAGAAAATAAAGACCTCTCCAATGTTTCGAAAAATACCTTCTAAAGTAAGAAACACGACCGTGTTCCAAGAATTCAAAAATGAATTCTCGCCACAGGTAAAAGTATTCGATGGGCTGGCCAGGGCCTTTCTGGACCGGCATGCGAAAGTAATTTTTAGCGTAATGATCCTTCTTATTGTGGCTTCTTTCATTCTGACCTTTTTTGTCCTTAAGCCCGCCTCGGGCGATCAGTCCCAAGGCAATAAAAAAGAACTGAATGCCATTCCCAGTGATTTGGGCGGTGAACTTTCAGCCCTGCAAGAACTCTCTTCTCGAGCAATTCAGATGAACGAATTGAAGACTCAGATTGAACGGATCATATCCCAGGAATCCATTTCAAAGGAAGATTCCATTTACCTAGAAAAAGCGATTGAACAATTGCAATACTTTAACAATCAACCGAAAGAAGATGAACATTGACTTTAAACAGCCAAAATACATTCTGCCGATTATCATGCTTCCCTTTTTGTGTTTGCTGTTTTACGGCTATAAATCATTCAGCAAGGACAGCCCAAACCAACCCATTCAGGGAACAAGCGGTATTCAGGCTCAGATAGGGAAAGTTTCAGAAAAGATCCAAAACAAACCGATTGACACAAAACTGGATGCGTCGCGGGAAACTTATAAAAGGAAGAATGACGGCTACACTGCAATCAAAGGATTGGAACTCGATATCGAGGAATCCAGTCAGGTCAAGAGCCTATACAACGAAGAGGAAAAGAGGCTATTGGATTCCATTGACAATGCCCTAAAAAACTCAAGCTTTTATTCAAACCCATCTAAATCCAGCGACCCGGTTCCACCAGTTTCCCAAGGAAGTTCCAGGGCAGAAAAGCTTTTCTGAAGAAGATGAAGAACTCTTGCAGGCTATCAACCAATTGGAGGGAGCAAAAACAACTAGCCCAGCAAATAAATACGAAGACCCAATGGATCTTTTCAGGGCTCAGATGGCCGTGATAGATTCCATTTCAAAAGCGAGTGACCCGGCCTTTCAGGAAAAACAGCAAAAAGAGAAAGAGTCAGAAATACCAAAGCAGGAAACTGAAAGGGATGTTTACCGAGTCCAAAAGACCAATGGTTCGGCAACAATGTTCAATACCATCACCCGTGAGAAAAAGGGGAGGTTTATTGAGGCGATCATTGACCAGGATATCAAGAACGGAACTCTTGGGGCAAGATTGAGAATCCGACTTTTGGATGATATACTGATCGGTAACGCCCTCGTGAGCAAAGGAACTTATCTCTATGCACTTATTTCTGGGTATCAAGCCCAACGGGTGAAGCTTACCATTTCATCGGTGATGGTTGGCGACCAGATTTATCCCATTGAGCTTTCGATTTATGATGTGGACGGGATGGAAGGGCTCTATGTTCCGGCCAGTGCCTTCAGGGAATTTTCCAAAGAACTCGGTAGCAATACCACTGGAGGAATGAGCATCAACATGCAGCAAAACTCGGATGATTTAAGCCAGCTGTATATGTCAGCCCTTCAGAAAATGTTTACCTCAACTTCTCAGGCAGTTTCCAAGACGATCAAAAAGAACAAGGCCAATATCAAATATGGAACCTCAGTCTATCTGATCGATCCCAACGATTTGCAGGAAAACGAAAAAACGATCCAAAACCAAAACTGATCCACCATGAAACTAAAACTTATATTTCTACTCTTTTGGGCTATTTCTATTTCGGTCAATGCTCAGCAAACTGGAACCTTGTTGAAAACACAGCTTCCCAGAGTTTACATTGACGAGGAAATATCCCTCCATTTCCTTTCTCCGGAACCGATCCAGTATGTAGATATTTCCACAAACGATATGATCGGGGATATTCCCTTGGAAAATGTGTTTCGAGTGAAGGCAGTCCGGGACAGTGTTTCTGATTTGAACGGATATAATAAATCCCTTGGAGTGGTGACCATAATAGGCCAGAAGTTTATTGCCCAATATGATCTTTGGTATTCACATGACGAACGCCAACTGAAAACTCAGATTGAAATCCTTCCTATCAATACGAATCCATTGGAGGTAGGGGAGATTCCCATGAGTGATCAGGAACTTCGATTTTTTGCAACGGAAGCTTTTAAGGACAAAAAGAAGAATAAAATCACTCAAATCAGTCAGTATGGAGTCACAGGCCAAGTCAACAACATCTATACGGTGGATGATTATATCTTTTTGGACATCTCCTTCAAAAACAAAACAAATCTAAAGTTTGACCTGGACCAGCTCAGGTTTAAGATTGAGGATAAGAGAATTCTCAAAGCAACCAATGTCCAGTCCATTGAGATTGAACCAGAATACCAACTGTTTTCGACAGAGAGCTTTGATAAGAAATATCGAAATATCTATGTCTTCAAAAAGGTGACTTTCCCCAATTCCAAGGTGTTTACTATCGAATTGACGGAATCCCAAATCAGTGGGAGATCACTCAAGATGCAGGTGAAATATTCTGATGTTCTGAATGCAGATACACTTTAAAAAGGATGGGTATGAATGAGAAAAGAGAGTTAAAAAGCCTTCATGGTACATTCCAATTCATCGTTTATCTGATGGTGTTCATGGACATTCTAATGTTTGTCTATGCTCCGCAACTGATGGAATTGGAAGTGGTAGGAAGATTTCTTTTCCCGCTTTTTGAAAAACTCCTTAATCTGAAAATCTATCAAAATGTATTGATTGGGAAAAGCGCCATCCTAATCGCGATTTGCCTTGCTGCCATCGGTACAAAATCCAAAAAGAACCTGGATCTAAATCCAAAAAGCCAAATCATTATTCCCTTGGCGTTTGGGCTGATCCTTTTTTTTGGATCGGTCTATATCTACACCTTGGAAAACTCTTTTTTGGTAATCGACTATACCTCCATTGAAAATGTCGGTTACATCTTGAGTACATTCATTGGGGCTGTCCTAATTCATACATCGTTGGACAATGTGTCCAAAATGATCAAATCCGGACTGGGCAAGGATGAATGGAATATCGAGGGAGAATCCTTTATGCAGGATAAAAAGAAGATCGAAAATTCCTATTCGGTCAATATCCCCATGAAATTCTATTACAAGGGAAAAGTCCGTAACGGTTGGATCAATTTAGTCAATCCATTTCGTGGAACCTTTGTGATCGGAACACCTGGTTCCGGAAAGTCTTTTGGGGTGATCAATCCCTTTATCCGACAGATGATCGGAAAAGGATTTACGATGTGTCTGTATGATTTTAAGTTTCCTGATTTGGCGCAGATAGCTTATTTCCATTATCTGAAGGCACAGGACAAAAAGAAAAATCCCGATTTCAAATTCCATGTGATCAATCTGGATGAGGTTGAATACTCCAGACGGATCAATCCAATCAATAGACGTTATCTGAAAACAGTTGCCAATGCATCCGAAACTGCAGAGGCAATTTTCCAGTCCCTTCAAAAATCAGATTCCTCGGGAGGAGCTGACAAATTCTTTGAACAATCGGCGATCAACTTTCTTTCCGCCTGTATATTCTTTGTGTCTAGGTATGAGGAAGGAAAGTACTCGACGTTTGCCCATGTGCTGGATTTCCTCAATAGAGACTATGAGGATATTTTCGACTGCCTAACCAAGTACCCAGAGCTCAGGTCAATGATTTCTCCTTTTCGAAGTGCCTACGAAAAGAAGGTTTTCAAGCAACTGGAAGGTCAGGTCGGAACCCTGAAAATTTTCCTATCCAGACTTAACACCAAGGAAACAGCCTGGGTATTCAGTGGAGATGATTTTGACCTCAAAATCTCAGACCCCAACTCACCATCTGTTTTGGTCCTGGCCAATAGTACCGAAACACAAAGTATTACCGGGACATGCTATTCGGTTGTAATTAATAGACTCACTCGTTTGATCAACACCAAAGGGAATTTGCCAACTGCCCTGATTGCGGATGAGGCACCGACCTTTTACATCCATAAAATCGAAAATCTGATTTCAACTGCCAGAAGTAATAAAGTAGCTGTTTTGCTGGGGCTCCAAGAATTGCCTCAGTTAAACCAGTTACAGGGGAAAGAAACGGCTTCTACCATGACTTCGGTGATCGGAAATGTCCTTTGTGGTTCGGTCCGACACAAGGATACTTTGTTCCTGGTTGGAAATGATGTTTGGCAAGCGAAAGCAATTAGGGCAGAGCGTTTCCATTGATCGAGAAAGAACTTCGGTGTCCTATAGCGAAAGGTACGAGTCACTTATTCCTGCGGGTAAAATTGCCTCCATGCATACAGGGGAGATTGCAGGGATAATCGCTACAGAGGGAACTGAATTCGACGGAAAATATAAAACCTCCAACGTGCATTGTCGGGTCAATCTTGACATGAAGGAAATAAAGCAGGAGGAAAGCTCTTATCGAACTACTCCGAAATACTATGATTTCAAAGGGAAAAAGGAAGAGATCCTTACCAAGCATTTTGAAAAAATACACCGGCAAGTAACTGAGATTATCGAAAAGCATCGAGAAATGGCTACTGTAGATTAAATCAAAACTTCTATGAATTGGACTCTAGGTATGGCTCTTTTTCTTCTTGCCTCTCAGAATGGATTTGCACAATTCAATACCCATCAATTCCAAAAGGGAATTCCTAAAGTAAAAGTGATCCGACAGGCAGTTTCCCTAGAAACAGTCCCGGATAATTTGGGCAATTATTCCCAACTGATTCAGCCGATTGAAAAAGAGAATAAGGTTTTGCTTGCCTCTCTCCCATTGGATAGCTTTTCCGTGACATCGAGGTATGGACATCGGATTGACCCGATTACTAAGGATCGCTCCTTTCATCGAGGAATTGATCTTAAAACCAATAGATCCAAAGTCTATTCTATGCTGCACGGTAGAGTTGAATCGGTAGGAACAGATCCACTTTTGGGAAACTTTGTCAAAGTACAGCACGGAAAGTACGAGGCTGTTTACGGTCATCTATCCTATGTGTCTGTATCGAAAGGCGAAAGTCTTTTACCAGGTTCTGTGCTCGGAATTTCTGGAAGTACAGGAAGGTCAACAGGGGATCATCTTCATTTGACCATCAAAAAGGGGCAGAAGTACATCAGCCCTACGCTTTTCATCCAGATGATTTCCAGGATTTTGAGTAAAGAAGAGCTATTAACCTATATATCAAACCAATAACAATATGAAAAATCAAAGTGCATTACCAATGAGGGATTTGGAGATTTTCGGAATCGTCAAAGACGGAAATTTTACAATTCCGGAAAAAGAAGTCCATGCCTTGAAAAATGGGAAAATGACTGATATCGTCGAATTGAAAGATTTGAAGGGGAAAGAGATCCAGATAGATAAGCTGCCGGCAAGACTTTCCATAGTTCGAGGAGAAGATGGGAACCCCTCCTTACGAATTGATCCTGTCTATAGAGAAGCGAACCCTCATCCAGATTTGAGCGAATCAGAACGAAATCAATTGGTCAAGAAGGAATTGGCAAACTTGAAGAAAAGCTACGTGGATAAGGATGGGAATATTCAGTCAGAAATCATAGAGTACGATCATCGAACCAAGCAATTTCTGTCTTACAATCCCAGGGATATTACAGCTCATCAAGAGGTCAATGGGGAAGCGCTTAGTCCGCAGCAAAAAAAGAAATACAAGGAAGGAGAAGTCGTGGCATTAGGAGACGGTACCAAATTTCAACTTTCACCTTCTGCACCCAAAGGCATTCGGTCCAACAATCGGGGTTTAGTCCTATCGGTATTGCTTGATGGAGGGATATCTTACTTGCTGATCACAGGTGTGCAAAAGATGTTGGGTAAGGAAAGCCAGCTAAGAAAAGGCTTATAGTAAAGGCTATTTGCAAGCTGTCAAACAGGTTCAAAAACAAGTAGAACGTAGAATTTCCAGAAATCCTAATGACAAAGATGCAGTCCGTGACTTAAACAATATCAAGGAGGAATATTCCAAAATTTCCGCTGATGATAATCTCCCAAAAGAAGTCCGAGATGATTTTGATATCAACAAAATCAAGCGGCTAAACAGTATCGACACTGAAGAAGGAAGAAATCCAAGAAAGAAAAGTGGAGAGCAAGACAATGACCAGGAACGGGACATTTGATATTTTGACTTACAAGGGCGTTGAAAAGGATATTCAGCGCCTTTTTTCCAATCTTGCCTGGCAAGACAAGAAGGGTCAGATTCATTTTGACTTTTTCGATGAAGATGGTGAGCTCGTGGATAGGGAAGTGCTTAGTCTTTACAGAAACAAGCAAGCTTCCTTTGGTATTTCAAGCCTTCATATTTCGGATTCGATTCGATCAGTATTTGTCTCGGATTCCTATTCTTCGCTAATCTTTTTTGTCAATCAGTTTAAGGGAAGGATTGCTTTCGAAGAAGCAGGATTTATAGTGTTGGGAGCAAATTTCGACCATCCATTGTTAGCAAGAACACTTGATGAAATTCCAAAAAAAGCAAAGGTCAATACCGTTTTCAGTTCCTCGATTTTGGGAAGGGTCATGGATTGTAAGGTTCAGAATTTGATCCAGGAAAGAGAATGTTCCTTTAAGTTGGATAGTAACCTTATTCACTTCAAAAGCACCAATAAGATCTCATCGGAATCTATTATTTCATTTTCACTTCGAACGTATTGTATATCACAAGGAGTAAAGCAAACAGTTCGAACCTTCAAGCCCAAAAAGATGGGGGTTGAGTCGTTTTATCAACTCAATCAATTGGCTTTGGATGAAGCTAAATAATATGGTTTTGCTATATTTATCAACTCAATATCTTTGAACCTGAATTTTTAAACCAAACCAATTCCACAATGAGAAATCTGAATTACCTATTATTTTTTGTTTTTGCCAGTCTATTGTTCGCCTGTTCCTCGGAAGATGAAGAACCCAAATTGGTGGAGAAAAACGTCACTATCGAAGTAGAAATGGCAGGGGACTATTCTGATTATCTAGTGACTTTTACTGTTCATAGCATGTTGGCTGGAACTTCCACTTTTGTCACTCCACAGTTGGTTGAACCTACTTCATTAGAGTGGACTCAGATAATTGAACAAGGGAATTCTTACACCGTTACATATGAACCTTCAGCGAGTTCTCTTGAGGTTCAATCCACTTCCGATATCCACAGCTTGGGATTTGTATTTAATGCTGTTCCATTGGATAGAAATACTGATGATACGTTTGATCTGATGTCTGCTAGTATTCGAGTTTTGGCAGATGGAGAAGTATATAGAGAATACGATTATGAGGCATTGCCCTCAGATCAGACTTCTGTTCCTTTGGCAGATGAGATCAATATTGATTGATTTAGCTACGAGTCATATTTTCCATTCAACTGCCTTTCATGTCGATGAATTCTAATGCCCCATTCCGGTTTTATCCAATTGTATGCACAAAGGTCGAACCGCCTGTCAGTTTCAAAAAATTGGAGCTTCTAGCAGAATTTTTCGAAAAACAGGGTTTCCTACGGACTACCTCCCAGTTTTTAAATTCTAATTTTTGATCACTTTCCAGACCGTCCTAAATGACCTGCATAAATTTTAACTAAAACCAAAATACTATGGCATTCTCAAAAAAGTACATCGGAAAAGGCAAGCAAGTCGAAAACATGGAAATCGTCGAAGTAAGCCTCAACATGGCAGAGCTCCAAAACCACAGCTTCGAATACGAAGGCGAAACTTACGTCAAGTTCAATGTCGCCAAACTGAAAGAACCAGATCAGTACGGTAAAACTCACACAGTTTATTTTTCTGTCAAAGAGTCTGAATCGGATGAATCTTGACTAAAAAGCCCTTAGGGGCTTTTTTATAGTCAAAAGCAAGGTGGTTTTCATTATTCTACCCATCTATTAATTCGTACATGCTTTTACACAATAGATTTATACAATACTCATTAACTTGATGTGCTCCCGTTTTTAGTGATTGTAGCCCAATCCTATATGAGATAGATATTTCGCCAGGTATTTTGGTTCGAAACTCACAAAAATTTTTTTGATCTAACCTTTCTATTTTATTTTGAATTTCAAGATTTTTAAAATTTTTCGGGTTATATCTGACAGTTACTAAATGATTTACTTGGTCAGTAAATTCCAGACTTTCATTCTCTATAAATTTTTTTGCAGAATCAAGAATTTTCGTGGGGGCTTCGATGTAGTTGTCTAATGCACCATCATTTTTTAGTTTTCTTACAATATCCAAATGGTTTTTTAAAAGGTAATAGAAGTCTTTATTGAAAATTTCTGGAAGCCCTACTGAGCCACCAAAAGTATAGTGTAATTTTTCAGTTAGATAAACTCCTTCAATTGGATCTATTGTTTCTACAAACCGTTTCAAAAGATCATGGGCTTTTTCCAATTCAATAATTGATTCAAAAGCTTTCAATTTTTGCTCTTTGAATATTTCCGGAATTTTCCCTTCATTATATTCAATTTGTTCGGAATATTCGGGTAATATGCCTTCAAAATCAGGATTGACAGATTCTAGATTAGTGAAAATATATGCTCTGTTCCGATAAAAATCTGCTGATTTTATCGAATTTTCAATTCTCAAAAGTGCTAACTCTTTATTGCAAACTTCAAACTCATCAGTTAATACCTTCATTGCTAAGCAGGTTACATAGTTTTCTTTACCCCTTGAAAAAATTCTTTTAATGTCACTGGAAAATAATAGAAATAATTTGTGTTCGTTTGAATTCCCTGTGTTGACTAGTAAGGAAAAGTCCAATCTTGGATTTCCATGATTATCCAAAAAGTAGCTTTTCTTTATCCTAATTGGAGTGTTTCCATCTTGGACAAACTTTGCTTGGACCCTACCAAAACGAATATCAGTATTTAAAATATCTGTTTCAGTCAATTTTAATTGAACAATAAAATCAGCACCATCAATATCAACAGATCGTTCTAATATCCAAAATCGATCTATTAGGAATGCTTTTGTTCTAGCTTCTCCAATAGAGGCATTTTGCATTCGTTTTATTGTGGAATCCATTACTTATCGCTTTTTATTCAACAAACCGTACCTACTGGTTTTTCTATTTTGGTTCCGGAGTCGGATTGTTTTTTTGTAATAGGAATAAAAAATATCATAATAATTATAACTATCGTCAAGATTCCGAATCCAATATTAGCTATCTGAAAGCAACGAGCTGCATAAAGCAAATTGTCTCCTTTTTTATTGTCGAGTTCAGCTGATCTGTCAACGATAACAACTAGATCATTTATCTCTTCATTGATAAAATCAATTTCTTTTTTTCTGCCTTTTATTGTCTCAGTACTTCTGTTAGGATACTGGTAGCGATTTATTTCTAGTGTCTTGGTGGCATGTATAACTGCGAATAAATAATGAATTAAGACAATTAGAAATGCTAGAGATAAAACCACTCTATAAAAAAAGGGGATTTCAGAAAAACTCTCTAATAGTAAGGAAATGAACAAGAAGAAAACAGAAGAGACAATACTTGCTTGCCCAATCAGCTGCGAGTTTTTTGTTTCTATTGTATTTCTTCTTTCAATGTGATTAGCTTCCATTTCTTTGAGGTAACCCAATTTTCTTTCAGCAATTGAAATCTTTTTCTCCCTTTTGAACTCATATTTAATTGGAGGGGTTTTTACTGAATTCTTCCCAGAATCCTATATATCTTAAATAGTTTTTAATCATCTCCATTAGTAAAAAGAAGAGAAATTATGGCATCTGATATGGGTAAACCTGTTTCCAGTTCAATCCAAGCCCATTGCCCGTTCGGGTTTATTTCTAAAAATATATACCTTCCATCGATATCATAAATCATATCAATAGCACCAAAAGAAAGCCCCAATTTTTTAACAAGCTCGATACATTTGAACTCAATTTCAGCTGGTAAAGTAATTGGAATTAATAATGACTTTCCTTTTCTCCAATCAACAGAAGTATTTTGATTAGACTGGGAGTTTATTTTAACCGTAAAAACCTTATCATTTACAACTGTAATTCTTAATTCATATTGTTTCAGAATATGTTTTTGGAAAATACATGGAGTTAGATCAAAGTCGTGAATACTTTCAATCGTATCAGCGTGTATAATATTTGTAAAAATATTTTTGAATCCATCGACCATTTCCACCCTTCCTTGCCTAATTGGCTTTATTATTACATTTTTATCTTGATCGTTGAAAAAATTCTGAAGTTCCTGATGATTGTTCGTGATTAGTGTTTCAGGAACATGAAATCCTAGATTTATTGCTTCAGTTAATTGAAGGAGTTTATTTTCCGCTCGATATATTTTGTCTGGTTTGCTTATCCAAACTTTTGGAGATAGAACTTCAAAAATATTACTGAATAGTGTTTCAAAATCCTGGAGTAAAAAAAGACGTTCTTTTGATTCAACTTTTTCTAGTAAAGGAAGCTTAAATCTCCTGAACCATACCGAGTCAAATTTCGAATGTCCGTCAATACTTAAAGGGTTATCTGAAGTTGGATTAATCGAATAGCTTTTTGAAAAAATATCCTCGCAATTTAATCTGTAGTATCTAATTTTCTTTCTATTTAGCTTTTCAATTAGAAAATCAGCCGTATAATCTTCCTTATGTGTAAAAATAAGTATCATCTGTCTGAATCGCTGGATTCAATGGTTTTAGTATTTGTGTTTGTGTCAAGTAGGTTTATAAGTTTCCCTAGATCAAAATCGCTGTCGGTAATTTCTGAATTTGACAAGCTTTTGGTGCTTGTATGGAGAATTGAATTTAAACGATGGTGTCTATCAAAATCAGAGTCTGTTCCCTCACCTGAAACTCTTGTGTTAGTTTGAGTTCCAAGGTTTACTTGAGAAATTGCCGGAATGTTCGTGCCCTTTAGTACAGATAAATTTTGATTTTTTGAATACTCTATAATAGAGTAATCTAGATCTTCTTTCCCATTATTTTCAGCAAAGTTTAGTATCAATGGTTTCATGAGGTTATATTTTTTTAAGCCTATAAACGTGTCCAAACGAATTAAGTGGGGATTGAATGTAAGTTGTTGCCTGCAAAATGATCCGATCGGAGTCTAAAAATTATTGATTTGTTAGGAAGTATACAAATTGATCTAATTTGTTGATACTCAAATCGCCCCCAACTCCCAATTACCTCAAAAATTCGTTTCTGTTTTTTGAGCTGCTTCAATTCTGTTATCACAATGGAAGAGAACTTCCTTAGTTCAATATAGAAAGGTATTTTGAAAAGTTACATTTAGATGTTTCTTTTTACCACTGAATTCCTCGCCAAGTTAGTCCTTTGGGCTCTGGGCGACCGTAAGCTTCCGGCATAAAGCCGCTTGCTGCGCTGCGCTTTTTATTCCTTTTCCTTTCGGTCTTTGTCGCCCACGGCCTGATGATGCTTCATAATTTATTGTTCCACAAAAACGAAAAAGATTATGGAGACTTCCGAAAGAAAAATTGATTTGTTTGAAGTAGCTGAGATAAAGTTGAGCTACAGTACAAAAGTTAAAAACTCACTTCGTCCGAAGGTGGGAACATCAAGACAAGTATATGATGTGTTTGTCCAAGCCTGGGAAGATGATAGGATAGAATTTGTTGAGGATTTTAAAGTAATGCTGCTATCCAGAGCCAATCGAGTGCTGGGAATTGTAACCATTAGCTCTGGAGGAACAGCCGGAACAGTAGTAGATGTAAAACTGGTCTATGCAGCTGCTATTAAAAGTGCTGCCCAATCAATCGTGCTTGCCCACAATCATCCCTCTGGAAATTTACTGCCATCAGAACAGGATAAAAGATTGACTCAGAGAATCAAGCAAGCTGGAAATATTCTGGATATTCCAGTGTTGGATCATTTGATCATGACATCAGAAGGATATTATTCCTTTGCAGATGAGGGAGAGCTTTAGGGCTCTCTTTTTATTTCGTAATTGGGCTGATTTTTAGTTAGAACGTCCTATGAATGATACTGGAAATAACCAATCAATCCAAAAGGCAGGATCAATGGGCTTTTCCAAACTTGAGGCTAGATAGTTTTTTAGAATTTTTTCCATTTCCTTCCTCGGTTTGGTTATGTTGGTGTATTTGGAGACACCGTCCAGACTGAAGATACTGTCGTTTAGGTAGGCGTTAATTTGGGCTAGGCTTCGATAGAATGCTCCGTCCAGATGGCATTCAAGAGTGAACATAATCTGGTTCATGTATCCCAAGGCACTGCGATCTCCATCTGTGGAGTGGAATCTAATTTCGTCCAAGAGCCAATTGACTTGTTCTTGAGTTGCATTGATTCCATCGACCGTTAGCTGTAGTTGAAGCTCTTGGCTGATTTTCTCACGAATGTTTGGAAGAGTCTTTGGCAGTGAGGTTTTCCAGTATCAGAGAATAGTGGGTTTTGGGGTTGTATAGCAACCAGTTTTTCCTTCGATTGACATAAAATACCGTAGCATTCCATTTTCCCAAGATCGCTGTATTCTCATCACCAACCGAAGGCGTGATATCCTTTTGGATCAATTTCTCTAGCTTTTTGCTGACGTGGATAGGAGTGGACATGGTTATGAATTTGAAGTGTAAAGGTGGGGATTTTTAAGAATACTATCGATTTATAGGGGCTTCCTTTCGGTCAGGCTATCCGCTCTCAATCTTTCTCTGTGAGCCCCAGGCTTTCGGCGAGAAAGGATTTTTGCTACTATCCCTAAGCCATTTCCCCGTTTCGCTCACTCTCTCTATTGAGATTCATTCGCGCCATTTTTTAAATGAATGCTCCTTCCTTCTCATTTCCGGAGAGAGCTTTCACTCCCCACGGCTACCGCTTTACTTCACTTAGCCTTTACCCATTTCCCGACAAGCTGGGAATCGGGAAGGCCGTTCCGAAAAGCCGTATCCAGAGCCTCCTCAGGGGGGGCAAGCCATTTTCCGCTTTTCTTTTCGAACGTCAGGGAGCGTTTTTCTTCCAAGCGGGTTGTCTGATCCGTTCCGGGTTTTTACTGGCATTAAGTCCGCCCAATCAAGCAAAAGTGAAAACCAGAACCTGGGATCGTCAAAAATTCACTTCGCCCTGAAGTGAAAAAGACGGTTTCCTACGGACTGCCTCCGACTTTTTCATTCAGGTTATTGCCTTGCCCAGAACCCAATTTTCTATAGACGCTTGTCGGTCGGAACCTCAACACCAGTGGAAAAAAAAATGTCACTTCTCAGTCAAATATCCCCGCTCTCCCAGAAAAACAATGCTCTCCTGACTATCGGGAAAAGCTCAGTAGTAGTCGGGTCAAGTTTCCTAACATCCTTGGATATAAGTGTGGATGCTTTGGCCAGGACAAATTCCTTTTTATCACTTAAACTTTATGAGAATGAAAGCTTGGGAAAATTTCAATAAACTAGCGGAAACTGTCACCAATGAAATCATCGAGGGAATCCAAAATGAAAACCTCACTTGGGAAAAAGTTTGGAATCCCAGAAATGCACCTAAAAATTATGCTTCAGACAGAGTTTATACAGGTTTTAATGCACTGTGGCTTGCCTGGGTGACAACTTCAAAGAAATTTAGTACTCCTTATTTCCTAACCTTCAAACAAGCAAAGCAATTGGGTGGAAATGTAAAAAAGGATGAAAAAGGAACAAAGGTTGTATTCTGGAAGATCTCCAAGTTTGTCAAGGAAAAGACGAAAAATGAAGAAGGTGAAAACGAGGATGTTTTTGGAAGAAAATTTACTCCTTTCATCTGGACGGTTTTCAACATCGATCAAATAGAAGGAATCGATTTTATAATACAAAACACCGAGGAGGAGCGAGTTTTTTCGCCAATCGAAAGCTGCGAGGCTATTATTTCAGGTTACAGTGATTGCCCAAATATCGTTTATCAAGGCGATGAAGCATATTACAGCCCGGTCAATGATTATATCAATATGCCTGAAAAGGAATCTTTCAAAGGAGTTGGACAATTTTATTCTGTTCTTTTTCATGAAATTTGTCACAGCACAGGTCATGCAAGTAGATTAGGCAGATTTTCAGAAAGACCTGCTTTGGTTGGGTACCAATCTGCTGAATATTCTAAAGAAGAATTAGTTGCGGAAATGGGAGCAAGCTTTCTAAATGCTTACGCTGGAATTAAGGAAGTCAATTTTAAAAATTCCTTGGCTTACCTCAAAGGATGGCTCAAGCCTCTAAAAGATGATCCAAAAATGCTGATCTATGCAGCACAAAAGGCACACCAAGCAGCCAATTACATACTTGGAATTCAAGCTGAGGGGGAGGAGTAATTTCCCCTCTTTTTCTTATGCTTCGGTTTTTACTAACTTAACTTTACTTAGGTCAAATCACTTAAACCAATTTTTCGGAACCACTCCTAATCGTGATATTATTTCTTGGAACTGGATTTGCCCTTTCCCTGATCCAAGATGCGCACCTAAAAAAGCTCTTTCTTTCCAGAATGGGCTTTAAATTGGTTAGCGTTGGTTCGTTTTGTTTTTTTCTGTTGGGATCTTTCGCTTCTTTGAAATTCCTTTTTGGATTCTAGAGTTTATCCAGAATTTCTCTGATTAGCCTTTCTCTGTCTAGTTCCTTTTTTCTTTTTGCTCGTAGGCTCAGGATATAAAGGATCCACACTCCCCAGGCAACTGCAAAAAGTGGAAATGGATTTTCTGCTCCCAATGCCCCAATCATTGCAATGAAGCTGATGAATAATGTACCTAAAAATTTTATTATTGGCCACATAATCAGATGGTTTACTTGATGGTCTATAATACTAGTTTACGATTAATTTTCACAGAGAGTTCTTAAAAATGTAAATAAGTAAAGATGTTTTTATATAAAAATATTATTCATTGTGCTGATATAAATATTTCGTCATATTTGCTTCTTTAGCAAGGTTGTTCCACCTTTTCTCCAGAGTCCAATATTTATCTCCAGGCTGGGCGTAAATCATATTTCTTAGATCATTTTCATCGTTTCCATCCGCCTTCATCCTAGAAAACATCATTTTTCTCTTATAGGATGCCCCAATTGAGGTATAGAATTCAAATTGCTCCCAAGGAAATGTGTCAACGGAATATGTGCCCAATTCCCTTTCGTTCAATTTGTGTATAAACCACTTTTTAAAATCAAGTAAATGCCGATTCGCATCTGAATATTTTTTTAGAGCCCTTTTTACATCATTGTCGAGATTATTTAGGTCATTCAAGAAATGAGCCCATTCGCCAAAATTCTTTCTTAGAATAGAGGCTATATTTTCAAGTTTATCTTTAAAGCTATTCGAGATCAATCCTTCTTTTGGATGATTAAGCAGAACTCTTAGGAAACCCATTGTCAAATCTTCCTCAATTTTAAAAGCAGATTCAAAATCCTTATCAATTAATGAGGTAGCATGATCCCAAGGGTAATGCAAAATGATTTGTGGTTTAACTTTAACAATTTCTCGTATTGCCGCTTGTACCTCTGCTAGTTTTATTAGGTTATTTGGCGAAAATGCCAATTCCATTAATGAAAGCTTTGTGCATACTAGAGTGTATTGATTTGGGTCGGGAACCTGAATTGTATTTTTGCTCAATTCATACCAAATCATGGTATCACAAATAATTCTTGTCATTGAGAGGAAGTTTGAGGGTCAATAAAATGTGAATTTTTCAAATCGGCTAAAATTAACTTATTTCTTCTTTTCTCAGATTCCCAGATACTTACCTCTAACAGATATTTTTGAAAGGATGACACAATTTGTCAGTTTAAAGAGAGTATAAGTCAATCAGATCTTTGCTCACCAATTCTCTTGAACCGATTCTTAGTACTCATTAAATATGAAGTTTGTATTGAAAGGCCTATCTCAAAAAATGAGATAATTGGTTTTTTTCTCTATTTTTAGTTTCGGACTTATTAAAGAGATGAACAGGATTAAAGAAGTGCTTGAGGAAAAGGGTATTACCCAAACTTGGCTGGCAGAGCAGCTGGGGAAAAGCTACAATATGGTCAATAGCTACGTCCAAAATCGTCAACAGCCCCGTTTGGAAATTCTTTTTGAAATAGCCAAAATCCTCCAAGTAAGCGCCAAAGATCTCCTGGTGGATCAAAATCCTGCAAATCAGTCCAATTGAAAAACAGCAAAAGATAAAAGACGAATGTCAGATCGTACTACACAAGAAATGGATGGAAAGAGCCTTTCACCCACTGAAGAAAAATTGAAAGCTTTGAGGGAAGTGCTTCCTGAGGTTTTTACTGAAAATCAGATCGATTGGGAAAAGCTCAAAGCCACTTTAGGTGAGAACATCAATTTTTCAAATGAACGCTATGTGCTCAACTGGGCGGGAAAAAGTGCTGCTTTTAAAATTTTGCAAATCCCTTCCACTAAAACTCTGGTTCCTGCCAAAGATGAAAGCGTAAACTTTGATGAAACCCAAAACATATTCATAGAAGGTGAGAACTTGGAAGTGCTGAAGGTGCTCCAGAAGAGCTACTTTGGCAAGGTCAAAATGATCTACATCGACCCTCCCTATAATACCGGTAATGACTCTTTCATCTACCCTGACAAGTTTTCAGAAACTAAAGCTGAATATGAGAAGCGGGTAGGCGATAAGGACGAGGATGGCTACATGACGAAGGATGGTATGTTCAAAAAGAACAGCAAGGAAAATGGGCAGTATCATAGTAACTGGCTTAATATGATGATGCCAAGACTCTATCTGGCCAAAAACCTACTTCGACAGGATGGAGTGATCTGTGTTTCCATTGATGATAATGAAGTCCATAACCTTCGATTGCTAATGAATGAGGTATTTGGGGAGGAAAATTTTGTTGCAGAATTTATTTGGAAAAGTAGGCAAAATAAGGACAATAGAACTGTTACTGGTGTCTCTATCGATCATGAGTATATCCTTGTTTTTTCGAAAACAAATAGTTTGAGACACTTTATTGGTACACCTCGCAAGACTAATAGTTATACAAATCCTGATAATGACCCAAGAGGTTCTTGGGCTAGTTCAAATATGGTTGGGCTTAAGGATGAAGCCAGTCGTCCAAATCTTCATTATGATTTGATAAATCCTAAGACTTCAATTAACTACGGTCGCCCAAAAATGGGATGGAGATATGATATAAAAACCATGACTAAACTTATTTCTGAAGATAGAATTATATGGCCTGAGTCAGAAGAAGGGAGGCCTAGACGGAAAGTTTTCCTCTCTGATATTAGTGAAGTTTTGCCAGGCTTTTCTTCTATTGTTGGTAATGATTTATTCACTAGAGATGGAACAAAAGAAATAGATGATCTATTTGACAAAAGATATTTTGACTTCCCAAAGTCAAGCAAATTAATAAGTGACCTTATCAATCAAACTTCTGGTAAATCGGATCTTATTTTGGATTTTTTTGCTGGTTCTGGCACAACTGCTCAGGCCGTTATGGAATTAAACAGGCAGGATGGAGGCAACCGAAAATATGTCTGCGTGCAGCTTCCCGAGCTTTGTGAGGAAAAAAGTGAGGCTTTTAAGGCAGGTTATTTTTCCATTGTTGATATTTCTAAAGAGCGAATCAGAAGGGCAGGAAATAAGATCCAAAGTGAAATTGATGAGGAAGTCAATTCGCTTGGACAAAAAATTAAAAAGCTGGAAGGAGAGATTCCGACTGACGAGGCAAAAACAGAAATTGCAAGCCTCCAAGAAAAAATCCAATCGCTACAAACCCAGGATCTGGGTTTCAAGGTACTTAAGTTGGATGATAGCAACTTCAAGCAATGGAAGCAGCTTTCCGGTCACAATGCCCAGGCTTTGGCCGAGCAGATCAAGCTCTTTGTTGATCCCGTGGCTGAGACTGCCACTGAAGAAAGCATGGTCTATGAACTCCTCCTTAAGAGCGGAAAAGACCTCAATAGCCAAATTGAGAAAAGATCAGATGCCTACTGGATCAATGGAAAAGAGCTGGTTTTGATCTTGGACAAAGTTCCCGAAGACACGATCAAAGAAGTGATCGATGCAAAGCCCACCAAGGTCATTGCTTTGGATAGGATCTTTAAGGAGAATGATCAGCTGAAAACCAATACCGTCCTGCAAATGAGAAATGCGGGGATAGAATTCAAGACGATTTAATCCATGGAGTTACTTGCTTATCAGTCACTTTTTAGTGACATCAAACAAAAAATCCAAAGATCTCAGGTCAAGGCAGCTGTAGCAGTCAATTCTGAGATGATTCTATTGTATTGGGAGATTGGTAAATCCATCGCTGAAAAGCAAAGCCAAGAGGGTTGGTCTGCCGGTGTGATACCTCAATTGTCCAAAGACTTGCAAAAGGACCTTTCGCTGGCACCAAGGGTTTTTCAGAAAGAAATTTAGGTAGGATGTTGGCCTTTTACAGGGAATATCCAGAAGCTTCAATTTTGCCACAGCTTGTGGCAAAATTGCCTTGGGGTCACAATATCCTCCTGATCGAGAAAATCAAAGAAAAGGAACTCCGGTTTTGGTATGCGGAACAATGCATCGCCAACAATTGGAGCAGAGATATATTGGATACCCAGGTCAAAACCAATTTGTTTGGTCGGATAGGTAATTCAGTCAATAACTTTGAAGAAACCTTGCCTGCGCCACTTTCAGATCTTGCAAATCAAACACTGAAAGATCCCTATATTTTTGATTTTCTTACACTGGACGCACAACATCGAGAGCGTGATATTGAGAAACAATTGATCCAGCACATCACCCAATTCCTATTGGAGCTTGGGAAGGGTTTTGCCTTTATAGGAAACCAGTATCACTTAAAAGTTGCAGAAAGCGATTATTACCTGGACCTGCTTTTTTATCATACCCGCCTGAAATGCTATGTGGTAATAGAGCTGAAAAACACGCGATTTATCCCTGAGTATGCAGGAAAGTTAAATTTCTATTTGTCGGCAGTAGATAGCTTGGTTAAGGATGTTGCCGATAATCCTACGATCGGGATATTGCTATGCAAAGACAAAAGTAATATTGAGGTGGAATTTGCCCTAAGGGACATCAATAAGCCCATGGGAGTGAGTGAGCTTAAATTGGTGGAAAACTTACCCGATAATCTCAAGAGCAGTCTTCCGACTATTGAAGAAATTGAAGTGGAATTTGATAAGATGAAGAAATGAAGTTAAGCTTTGAGTCAAACCTAGACCATCAGCTAAAAGCTGTCAAGTCCATAACAGATATTTTTGAAGGCCAACCTTTAGAGGATTCATTGGTAGAGTTCAACCTCAAGGAAGAAGGAACACTGAACTTGATCAATGGGGTCAGCAATAACCTTGTTCTTTCCGAAGAGCAAATTCTGGCTAATCTGAAACAAGTACAATCAGATAATGACTTGCCTCTCTCTAAGAAGTTGGACGGCATGCACTTTTCCGTGGAAATGGAGACAGGAACGGGTAAAACATACGTTTATCTGAGATCTATTTATGAATTGAACAAACTATACGGTTTTAAGAAATTCGTCATCGTGGTGCCCTCTGTGCCAATCAGAGAAGGAGTTTTGAAAAATCTGGAAATTACCCACGAGCATTTTCAAACGCTCTATGACAATACTCCGCTCAATTTCCAAGTTTATGACAGCTCTAAGGTTTCATCCTTGAGAGGCTTTGCGACCACAAACACGATTGAAGTTCTGGTGATCAATATTGATTCCTTTTCAAAGGATGAAAACATCATCAATAAGCCCAATGACAAGTTGAATGGCCAAAAACCATTGGAGTTTATCCAATCAACTCATCCAGTGGTGATTGTAGATGAGCCACAAAACATGGAGACAGAGAAAAGAACTGTAGCAATTGAAAATTTGCAAGGTTTGTGTACTCTCAGATATTCTGCTACCCATCGAAATCAATACAATCTTTGCTATAGTTTAAACCCTGTGAAAGCCTATGATTTGGGATTAGTGAAGCAAATCGAAGTTGATTCAGTGATGGAAGAAAATGCCTTTAATAATGCATTTATATCCGTAGAAGCGGTCAAAGCAACCAAAACAAAAGTCACTGCAAAGCTTGCTATAAATAGCAATGAAAAAGGCGGAGTGAGAAAGAAATCTGTAACTATCGCAGTAGGAGATGATTTATACGAGCTTTCTAATGAGAGAGAGGTTTACGCTGATGGATATCTGATTGAAGAAATAGATGCAGCGAATAACTGTATCACAATTTCCAATGGGAATATCATTTATAAAGGAGATAGCCAGGGTGGTTTGACTGAAGAAGTGATGAAGTTCCAAATCCGTAAAACTGTTGAAGAGCATCTAAAAAAGGAGAAGCTTCTCAACAAGCAGGGCATCAAAGTGCTCTCACTATTTTTTATTGATAAAGTTGCTAACTATAGGCAGTATGATGCTTCCGGTATTCCTACCCAAGGAAAGTTTGCACAATGGTTTGAGGAGATCTATTTGGATTTTATGACTAAGCCTACATTTAAAGAGTTGGATAAATTTCCACTGAAGGATGTGCATAATGGCTACTTTTCCCAAGACAATAAGGGAAGGATAAAGGATACCTCGGGTGAAACCAAAGCGGATGATGATACCTACAGTCTGATCATGAAGGACAAGGAAAAATTGCTTGGACTGACCAATCCCGCTTCGATTTATTTTCTCACATTCTGCTTTGAGGGAAGGTTGGGACAATCCCAATGTATTTCAGATATGTACCTTAAATGAAACAAAATCCGAAATCAAGAAGCGCCAGGAAATCGGAAGAGGTCTCAGACTTGCTGTAGATCAGGACGGAAAAAGAACCTATGACCGGAATATCAATAGACTGACGGTAATTGCGAATGAATCCTATGAAGATTTTGCCAATAGTCTTCAACAGGAAATCGAGGATGAATGCGGTGTGTCATTTGCCGGACGAGTCAAGAACAAACAAACCCGCATGGCAATCAAATACAGGAAGGGCTTTGAGGCGGATCCGGCATTTTTGGATATCTGGGAAAAGCTCAAAAAACGCACCACGTACAAAGTGGATTATAAAACGGAGGATCTGATTGACAAAGCAGCAAAGCAACTTAAAGACCTTCCAAAAATCAACGCCCCATCTATTCGATCTACTAAAGTTAGGATCAATATGGGTACAGCGGGAGTAGAAACAGAATATGCTGGTGACAAACTGGAATCATATGGTGGTTATTCCTGGAAGATTCCAGATGTTTTGGGCTATATCCAAAGTAAAACTGAACTGACAAGAACTACTATTGAGCAAATCCTGGTTCAGTCTGGAAGGATAGAAGATATCTTGATTAATCCGCAATTGTTTTTGGATTTATCCATTCAGACTATCAAGAGGGTTCTACATTACCTGATGATAGATGGAATAAAATATCAAAAGATTGGTACCAAGGAATATGAAATGTCCCTTTTTGAATCTCAGGAACTGGAAATATATTTGAATACCTTTTCCTACAAGGTAAAGGACTCTTCAAAAACCATTTCTGCAAGAATATATCCCTCTGGATTCAGGTGTTGAGAGTCAATTTGCCCAGGATTGCGAAAGCAGCGAACAAGTAAAGTTTTATTTCAAATTGCCTAACTGGTTTAAAATCCCAACGCCAATAGGAAATTATAATCCAGACTGGGCGGTAGTATTTGAAAATCAGGAAAAGATCTATTTCGTCGCCGAAACCAAGGATACAGGAACGCCAGTCGTTGATATTTATAGGTTAAGCCCCGATGAGCAAATGAAAATTAAATGCGGCAAAGCTCATTTCGAAGAGTTTAAAGATCTGGAATATAGGGTAGTCAGTAGAGTGGGGCAGTTGGTTGATTAGGGATTAATGATAATTCAATATTGAATGACAAGATTAGCTCCAATGGCTACCGAAATTCTACAATACTCTTCCTTTTTCAATGAAGATCCTCCATCTCGTATTTCTTTACTAGAAGGGTTATCGAAAGATGCAATTTTGTATGAATTGGCATATCTCAACCATCTTATAAAACCCAAAAACAGAATTTTCTTTGATACTAGTTTCGATACGCAAAAGGAGATATTAAAACACCTTTTGAAATCTGATGTACTCTATACGCTTTACTTTAGGGATTTTGTAAATCACTTTCATGGGAAATCATCTCCAATAATTTTTTTTAGAGGGACCTTTTTATATGCAATTGAAGAGATTTATCAAAGTGATGAAGTTAATCCAATCGATGGATTTAAATTTGAAAATGTAGGTCAGTGGGAAAGGCTTTTTAAATATTTATTAGCGGTAAATACAGAGCTACTTAAATTAAAATCCAAATCAAAAGAAGCGGATGAGAATCCAACTTTTGAAAATTTGAACCCAGCAACATTGCCAATAAATGAGTTATTGTTGGAAATAAACCCTGTATTTACGGTCTGTCGGAGTTTTTCCATGTTTGATTTTTTCCTAAAGACCGAAAAGTATTCGGAAAACTTGATTCAATATTTTAACAAAACCTATGGATGCATGCCGAAAGAATTTGTTCAAAGAATTCAAAGCGTAATCATGCACGAATCTTATGAAGATAAGAAGTTTGGTTTCTGGTACCCCTCAAATGGAGAAGATCCATTTTTAGAGACTTTAAGTAGAAAGACAAAAAGTAAAGTTATCCTTAAGTTTATTGGGATTAGAAAATCTCCATTGATTAAAGTAAGCAATAATGAATATTTACTTTCAGATTCTATTCTTTTGATAGAAAAATGCTGTTCTCAATTTTTGAATGACTTTTGGTTTGATTTCTTAAAAAGGAACTACAAAGAAATTGACGAGCAAAATAGGGCAATAGAAGAATTTTCCGGGTATTTTGGGAGGTTCTTTGAACAATACTGTTGTGGGATTTTGAGAAGGATATTTGAAGAATATGAGCATTCAATTTTTTTATCTCTCGATCAACTAGCTATTCCAGATTCAAAGGGAGGAAGCGAATTTTCGGATTTTTATTTTCGCTATAATAACAAAATTATTGTGGGTCAAATTAAGAGCGGGAGCCTCAATGACAAGTCTAAATATGGTGGGGATATTGAAAGTTTATATCAAAAAGGAAGAGAGGAGTTTTTCAGCCGTTTTGGGGTGGACCAATTGGCGAAGTCTGTCTCAACTTTATTGGAAAAGGCACCTTTGTTTGACAAAGGATTTCCGGTAGGTAAACAGATCCATGTTTTCCCTTTGTTAGTTGTTAATGAGAAGGTTTTTCAAACAGCATTATTTGCAGATGTTTTTAGTGATCGATTTGAAGAATTAACTAAGGGCTTGATTAACAAAAAGGTATGTGTTAAAAGGATGTTGTTAACTCATGTTTCGGATTGGGAAAATTCAGAAGCCTATCTAACTGAATCACCAAGAAGGATCTGGGGAATGTTTGATAGTCATTTCCGGGATAAAAAATTTGTCCCTGCATTCTCAAACACGATAAACAAACTTATTCCTGTTCAGAAGCGTATTCCCAACGGTTTTGCGGAACGATTCTTAAAGTTTCTTCGATGATATGCTAGAATATGGGAGATAAAGTAGATCCTTTATTAGAATTAGCTGTCTGGGGCAATTTGGACAGATTTTCCGACTATTCCTTAATACTATTAAATGGTCATATTTTTCTTGAAAAGATAATTGAGATAGCCTTAAAGAGAATGGGAGACCCTGATCCAGAGAAGTTGTCCTTTTACTCAAAAGTAATAAGATTGAAACACCTGTTGGGGCAATCACCACATTCAGATTCTATAATTTATTCTTTGACAGAGCTAAATAGACTGAGAAACAAATTAGCTCATGAATTTAAATACGATGCAAAAAATGGCGAGTTCCACAGCTGGTCAGAGCAAGTCCATCTTAATTTTGAAGGTGAAAAATACACCAAGTTTACTCCAAGAACTAAAATTGTCCATGCATTCTCTTTTTTGGCTATAAATATTTTGGAGGCATCAAATCAAGAATAATAGTGACAATTTAAACTAGCAAGTTCCTCCCTATATGAGGGCAGTTCCCGAAAATTTTATTGCTGACCAGATAATTAGATAATTTGATTGATTTTCAGAGTTGTTTTTAAAAAAAAGTAAAAGAGTAAAGATGTATTTATATAATTAATACTCTCAGATTGTTGCCCTTTTTAATTCTCCAAAATTCATCTAGCTATATCAAAAGTATAGGCTATCTAATATACTGTTTCAAGATAGCGGTAAATAAAGGTAGTCTGATATAGAAGCTCTAATAAGCCATATTCCTTTTTCAGAAAAGTAGTAAATTTGAGTTGCTCCTAAAAAGGGAAATATGGAGTTTGATGCAATGAAAAATGATTATTTTCATGCTGAAAACAATCTGGAAACTATTTATTAAGACTTTAATTTGAAGCCATAACCCTGATTAAAATGAAAATATTTACACAAAAGGTCAAAAAATTGATTGAGAGAAAAGATTTTCAGGTGCTGGCTAAATTACTTTCAGAAAATCCTAATCTGGCAAACGAAGGAATTACGATTCCTTTCGAATTTTTTTGTAGACAAAAAGAACACCCACTTCATAGGATTTGCGATGCTATTTTTGCGAGAAAAATTTCGGATGATGATGGAATCATATTTGCAAAGATTTTCTTGGAAAATGGAGCAAAAATAGATGGCAACAAAATTAATGGTGGTGGAACTCCCATTCTTGCTGCAGCCAGTCTTCACGCTTAAAAACTCGGAATATTTTATATTGAAAGAGGTGCTGACATTCATTATACGTATCAGAACAATGGTGAAACTGCATTGCACTGGGCAGCATTTTGTGGTAGGGATAAATTAGTCGACCGGCTAATAAGGTCTGGGACCAAAATTGATGGACAAGACAAGACTTATAACAGCACCCCACTTGGCTGGGCAATCCATTCATTACAATCAAACGATACAGTAAATAAATTCCACCAAGTCGATTGCATAAAACTGCTCTTACAACACGGTGCAGAGGCAAAAAAGCTGGATAAAGGGAAAAATGACTACTTGCAATTGATGGCTAAAAATGATTTAGAATTGCAAACCCTAATGAATTGAAAAATTTGTAACGCCAGATATTACTCTATGAAGATAAATAGGGGCTATCAATATTTATATTTTTTCAATGTTTAAGAACAACAAGGCTTGTTATCTTGAATAGGAGGACAAGGCACTGTTCCATAGGAGCAATAAACACAGCAATCTCCCTTCTTAGGTTTTAATATCACTTTACAATTCTCACATTCATAAAAGAATTGACAGGCGTCTGTCGGCATGGTTTCTTCTTTTTGATTTCCGCACTCAGGGCAGGTGATTATTGATTTAAGTAGGGCATTCATGCTAATTACTTTTCCTTTCTTTCTGTTACTTTGTATCCTGTGCTATTTATTGCTGTTTCAATTTCAGAAACATTCGTTTTTAAGCTGTCAAACTGTATAACAGCATTGCCGTTATCATATGATGTGGTCGAGCTGATTATTCCAGAAAGTTTATTCACTTCATGGTTTACATGTTCTTCACAACTTGTGCATGTCATCCCATTGATAGAAAACTCTACGGTCTGAAGATTTTCATTGTCAACCCGTTCCGTCTGGCTTCCTGTCTTGGGGTAGAAGATGTGCGAGTAACTTGGAAAGGCAAGCATGAGCATAGCAAATGCAGTCAAAATACCCAAAAATGTTTTAGTTTCAATCAACTTCGGTTTAGCCGGCGTTTCGCAATGGCAATCCGCTTCTCTTTTAGGTTTCAAAATCTGATACCAAGCAAAACCAAGAGTCAAAATTGTAAAAGCAATAAAGTAAGGTCTTGCTGATTCAAGCCAGGAAAAAGTGGATGCGATCCCGCTTGTTCCCGCGACAAGAGCAAAAACAGGAGTAATGCAACATATGGAAGCCGTAAAGGATGATAGAACTCCTGCGCCGATTAGTGTATTATCTTTCTTCATACAGTTTCGAAAACTTTATTTTCCTCAATTTTCGAAAACTTTATTTTCCTCAATTTTCGAAAACTTTATTTTCCTCAATTAATGTGAATATCGGTTTAAGCAGGATTTTATACTCTTCAGCTAAGGAGTAGAAAATAGTTTGCGCTTGTCTTTCAGCTTCGATGACCTTCTGATTTTTGAGTTTCCTGAGATGTTGAGAAATTGCCGATATGGTCATTCCTAGAATATCACTCAAATCACATACACATAGTTGTTTCTCTTCATAAAGCAGGAAAAGAATTTTCAACCTGACCTTATTCCCAGCCAGCTCAAGTCCCTTTGATAAATAGTCGAAGGATTCGTGAAGCTCAAAAACTCGGCTTTTGCAGCGGTTTAGTTGTTCAACGTCCGCTTGTTGCCTAATACAAGAAATGATATCCATGAATACAAAAATAAGAAAACTTCTTATTTAAGCAAATGCTTAAATACATTTTTACTTTTGTTTTAAAAATCCAATACTCTGCAACGTCAATATCCTAAAATCAAATATTTTTACTTAGTCTGAAATTATCCTTACCTACCGTTATTTCGAATAAAATCACTTCATGTTTTTCTATTTGCTCACTTTTAAAATTCTAAATGCCCCTTGAACAACCAAGACAAAAACAATTGTTCCTATAACCAGATCTGGCGTACTGGATTCTAGCCAATGAACTAATAGGCCTGCGGCAATTACACCTAAATTAATAATCACATCATTTGAAGTAAAAATCATACTTGCTTTCATATGAGCCTCTTCTTTGCTTTTCGATTTTTGCAACAGATAAAGACAAATTCCATTCGCCATGAGGGCAAGAATTGAGACAATAATCATTGTTGAAAAATCCGGAAGCTTCTCGACTCCAAAAAATCTTCTTAATACCTCTACAAATCCGATGATCGCAAGTATGATCTGAAAATATCCAGCCCATTTAGCAATCCGCTTTTTCCTATATATTGTTCCCCCCACTGCAAATAAACTTATCCCATACACAAAGCTATCCGCAAGCATATCCAAGCTATCGGCAACCAGCCCCATAGATTTGGAAATAATTCCTGTGGTCATTTCGATTAGAAAAAACGCAAAATTTATTGCAAGGACAGACCATAGTAACTTTTTTTGGTGAGTGTGTTCTTTAAAGACCGATTGGTCAGTCTTCTCGGTGGAAATTTTCCTCCCTCCTAAATTTAAGTCCACAACAGACTTTTCGATGGCTTCAATTTCCCCTTGATGAAAAACTGTCAGTTTCCGGTTTGGGATATCAAATTCCAAATTTTCAATACTGGAAATACCGTCCAAATTCATCCTGATAAGGTTCTCCTCCGAAGGGCAGTCCATTTTGGTTATCTCAAAGATTGTTTTTTGCATGTTGACTAGCTTATCTTTTGACAGCAAGATTTTTAAGATTTAAATATATATTATCAATCAGAACTCTTCAGATCAATGTTGATATGTTCGGTATCTATATCGCTTAAAATTGCATGAATCTTCTCTTTTATAGCACTTGAATCCGATAATAATCGAATGTCTGAAACTATAACATGTGCAGTGACCACAGCTTTTTCCTCCGTTAGCGACCATATATGTAAATGCTCAACCTCTTTAACTTTGTCCAAGCAAAGTATTTTTTGACGAAGTTCAGGGAGATTGATGTTCTTCGGAACTTTTTGAAGCAGTATTTTTAGTGCCTGTACCAGTTTATGCATAGCAAATACAAGAACAGTAAGGTTAATAACAATGGCCAGAATAGGATCCAATATTGGAACATCAAAAAGCAACATGACAATGCTCCCAACGAGAACAGCAACCCATCCAAGTGCATCCTCTAAAAGATGAATCATCATAACCTGTTTGTTCATCGATTTACCGGATTTCAACTTCCAAACACCGATTCCATTTAAGGCTATACCCAAAAATGAAATGCCAAGCATCCAATATGCATCAGGGTTCTGTGGATTTATTATTCGGTCAATAGATGCATAAACTATATATATTGATCCGAGTAATAATGTCACCGCGTTTATCATCGCTCCCAATAACGAAAACCGGGCATATCCATAGGAATATTTATCCGTACTTTCTTTCCTGGATTTCTTTTCGAAGTACCAGCCTGCACCCAGTGAAAGACTGTCAGCAAAATCATGGAGTGAGTCTGCTAAAATAGCGATACTGCCTGAAATCAAACCACCTGTGACTTCTAGCACGGTAAAGGCTAGATTCAGGAAAAAGGCTGTCCTGATATTGTTATCTTTTTTTGCCACTGCCTAGCTGTTATTTTTTAATCCACTTGAATGCAGTTTCTTTTTCTGAAATATCAAAGTATTTAACTTCACCTGAACTGAAAAAACCCATTAGGTCAGACATTTTTTCTTCCCACTTTTTTTCGCCTACCATGGCCACTTTATCAAAGTCATTGGCATGTTTTGCATCAAATTTCACATCTTCCCAAAAGGCTTTCAATTCCCATCCTTCAAAATCCACCATTTCAAAATACCATCGAATCTTTGAATGTTTGTCGAGCGCGTTCTTTAATAAGGGTAATAGCTTATTGTAATCAACTTCAGTTAATTTTCCTGAGGCTTTTGTTGCTATGATATTGTTTTCCGTTTGCTCTAGTATCTGTAGCATACTATTGTTTTTAAGTTAAAATATCCTCGCTATATAAATATTGATTCCTTTTCATTACTGTGGCTTATTCATTTTCTCTGGTATCCCAACAGCCTTAAAGCATTTACTACAACGACTATCGTAGATCCTTCATGGATAAGTACAGCAATTCCTATTGAGGCAAATCCAAAGATCGTAGCAGGAATCAATACACCTACTACACCTAAACTGATCCACAGGTTTTGTTTAATAATCCCCTTGGCTTTTCTACTTAGCCCAATTGCAAAAGGCAATACTTCAAGTTTATCAGCCATCAACGCAATATCGGCAGTTTCCAAAGCGACATCAGACCCTGCTGCTCCCATGGCAATACCAACGGTACTTGCAGCCATAGCCGGAGCATCATTTACCCCGTCACCCACCATGGCGATTTTGGATTCTGACTGCTTTAATTGCTTGATAGCTTCTACTTTTTCTTCAGGCAGTAGGCTTCCTCTTGCACCAGTCAGTCCAACCTCATTGGCAATTGCATCTGCGACTTTCTGGTTATCGCCACTGAGCATGATCATTTTTTCAATCCCAATCTCCTTCAGTTCACTTAAGGTAGCTTTGGCCGATTCCCTAGGAGTGTCCATCAGTCCAATGATACCCATATAGGTTTCATTTTTCCTGATGAGGATAGTTGTATTGCCATTGGACTCGAATTCTTCAATTTTTTTGACTACCTCATCAGAAGGTTTTTTATCATCCAGCGCTTCATACAAATCCAGGTTTCCGATATAGATTTTATCCGAACCCACATTAGCCTTAATTCCTTTTCCCAGCACTGCTTCCAGTGAATCCGCTTTGGGAATTTCTTTGCCATCCATTCGTTCTTTACCGTCTCTAACTACCGCTTTGGCAAGTGGGTGATCGCTCAGCTCTTCCACCGCAATGGCATCTGCAAGTAATTCTTCGTCGGAAATTCCTTCCAGAGCAATCACCTCTGTGATTTTGGGTTTTCCTTCTGTGAGTGTTCCTGTTTTATCAAAAGCGATTGCAGTCAAAACACCTAAATCTTCCAAGGGTCTCCCCCCTTTGATCAACACTCCTTTTTTGGCAGCACGGGCTATACCGCTTAATACAGCACTGGGTGTAGCAATAGCCAGTGCACAAGGACTCGCGGCTACCAACACGGCCATCGCTCTATAAAAGCTTTGGCTAAAAGACTCATCAATGACTAAAAAAGCAAAGCATAGTATCACCACCAAAACCAATACCGAAGGGACAAAATATTTCTCAAATTTATCAGTGAGTAACTGAGTAGGAGACTTTTGTGCCTTTGCTTCGTTGACTAAGGTGATCAATCTTGATACGGTGGAGTCCGTGGCTAATTTCAACACCTTTATTTCCAAGGTTCCATTTCCATTTATAGTCCCTGAAAATGCACGGCTTTCCTCAGGAACATCTTTAAGAGATAATTCATTTGAATCTGCATTTTGCATAGCAACTTTGTCCACCGGAATACTCTCACCTGTGATGGGTGCCTGATCAACGGCGCTACTACCTTTGATTACTACTCCATCAGCAGCTATACGAGTGTTGGGCTTGACTAAAATAATATCCCCAATTTCCAATTCTTCAATACCGATTTCTCTGGTAGTATTCTCATCCTTTTTCAAGGCAGTTTTGGGAGCTAGAGTTGCTAAAGACTCAATCGATTTATGTGCTTTTCCCATAGCGTAGTGCTCCAGTGAATGCCCGAGACTAAACAAAAATAGCAGCAAAGCACCCTCGGCCCATTCCCCAAGGATCGCAGCCCCAATGGCTGCGACCAACATGAGAAAATCTATTTCAAACCCACCTTTAAGAATGGTCTCAATTGCTTCCTTGGCAGTATAGAACCCTCCAAAAAAATAGGCTCCTATATAAAACCCAAGACTAACCCATTGAGGTACGGACTCCATAAAACTTAGACCAAACCCGATTCCCAAGAGAGCTCCACAACAAATTGAGAAAATCAACTCACTATTTTTCCCAAATATCCCTGAATGTTCTACTTTTTCCTTTTCCATGATTTCATATATCAGTTAGCTAATTTTTCCTTTGTTTTTCAATGATGCCCACCTTCTTCTTCGCTGTTTTTAGCTTTTGAAAGCAGCGTAAAAGCTCCTTCAGTCACCAGCTTGATATCTTCATAGTTTCTAGCGGAATCCAATAATGTTACCTGAGTGAACCCATCTTCTTTATTTCCCATCATTACCTCTATCATCTCATAATCATAAGCTGGCTGTCCATTTTCATCCCGCTCCCCCAAGTAGGAAAAAATAAAATGCTTCTCACCAAAACGTACTACAGCATCATCTGGTGCTACCAACGCTTTTTCCGTAGCGATTTCTATTTTGGCAGTCACATACATTCCTGGGAGCAAATCAGTATTCTTGCTGTCAAAATGACCATGAACCGTCACTGATCTATCTTTTCTCACTCCCTTACCTACCAAAAACACATGCGCCTCTCTCCATTCTTCATCCGTATTGGCAATGTTGAATTTGATGCGTTGATCCTTCTTAATTTTAGGAATATCATTTTCATAGACAGAAAGCTCCACATGCAAATCATCTGAATTGGTTAAATCCATGATTACATCCTGCGGACTAACGTATTTGCCAATATTGGTAAAAACATCCAATACCGATCCGGATACAGGGGAATAGATGTTTACCACGGATTTAATCTCTCCTGTTTCCACTTTCTCGGGATCAAATCCGATCATTTTTAATTTTGCCCTGGATGTCTTTATCCTTGGCTTCATTGGCCAGAAAATTACTTCTTGATTCTTCAAAGGTTTTTCCGGAAGCCACTTGTTCACCATACAATTTCTCCTGACGCTCGTACTCAGACTTTAAATAGGAGCTGTTAGCCAGGCTCTCTAAATAGTCCTGCTGAAACTGAATGAATTCAGGGTTTTCAATGGATACAAGCAGTTGCCCTTTTTTGACAGCATCGCCCGGAAGAAGCGTGGTGTTTTTCACAAAACCTCCATAAGGCATGGTAATGGAAATGTTATTTTGCGGTGGGACATCAATCACCCCATTCACCATAAGTTCACTTCCAATTTCCTTGAATTCCAATTTACCCAGCTCGATCCCTGTCACCTCATATTGCGCTTGAGACAGTTCTACCCTGGATTCATTTTCTTCGTGCTCTCCCTGAATTTCAACACTTTCAACTTTTGAATTACAGGAAGCTATAAAGCCTGCTATTGTTAAGGCAAATAGGCTGTTTATGATATATTTTTTCATTTTATAAGATTTTTAGAAATGGTATTATGGAATCGTGAAAGGTTAAACTCATTCTTCTATGTGACTTTTTAGTCATGCTCGATTTCATATTTTTCATTTTAATTGATACCAGATATGAATTCAATCTGAATAAGTGTCTGATTGGATTTGTCGAGCAAATCCAGATAATCAAAACTTACTGATAAACTTCTGTTTAACCCTTGAGTATATTCCACATAACCGATTGCACCGCTTTGGAAGCCTCTTTGAGATTGATTTAGAATGAGTTCGGCCTGGGGCAGAGCATTGGCTTCATAAAAAGCCAAACTTGTCTGGTATTTTTCGTAATCCAGAAGTAAAGAGGCCAAGTGATTTTCAAGCTCGTTGGTAAATGCCGCTTCCTCCTGTTCAGCTTCAGCTATCCTTATGGATTTGGATTTAATGGTTGCGGACTGCGATTTCAGGCTGAAAATCGGAATTGCCAACCCAACCTGAAAACCATCGAATCGATCTTTAGAGGTGAAAAATTCCGGATTACCGGCCATAGTTTCACCCGGGCCATTAAAGGATTGATTGAAATACCCCAGTTTAATATCAGGCATCAACCGTGATTTTTCCACTGACTTTTCCTTTTCTGCAATTGCAATCTGTTGCTGAACCCAGGTTAGTGTTGGATTACCATCCACGCTTAATGAAGTTAAGGACACCTCAGAAAGCTTTTGCTCAAGCTTACCCAAATTAGGTTCGATAGCAGCATCTGAGTTTAAAAGCATTTTCAGCCTTCTCAAGTTGATCTCAACATCTGCCTGATTCTGTGCCAATAATGCTTCAATTTCAGCCACCTGTGCTTCAGCAGTTGCCTTTTCAAGCAGGTTGGTTTCCCCTGCCTCAAACCGTAAGGTGGCAGCTGATGCAAACCGGGAATAAATACTATCCTGTCTAAGGAGCAGATTTCCCTTTTCCTTTGCTGCCCATAACGCATACCAAGTTGACTTTACAGCTCTGATGAGTTCATTTTTACTCATTTCAACGGCCAATTCACCTGAAGTTACTTTGGCCTCAGCCAGTCCATTTTGTCTGCTATAAGTAGTCGGAAATTCAAAGGTTTGTGAAACTGAAAAGCGGGAATCGTTGGTAAATGCACTGTTAGTCTGACCATACTCTATATCCACAGCAGTTTTGCCAATATTCCAGCTAGCGCCCTTTAAAGCCCGCTTCTGCTCCAGCCTTAGTGCTTCTGCTTTTACGTTGGGATTATTTTCAAGCGCCAGATCTATTGCCTGATCCAGGGAAGAAACCTGTTGGATTTCCTGTGCTAAAGTTGGGATACTTATAAAAGCTAGCAAGGTGATAGTGAGCAATCCTATCTTTCGGGTGGATTTCCTGAATCCTTTTTCAAAATAGTAATACAAAACAGGCAGAACCACCAAAGTCAGAATCGTGGCAGTGATCAGTCCTCCGATAACTACTGTAGCCAATGGTTTCTGAACCTCTGCCCCACTTGAAGAAGAGAGCGCCATAGGCAAAAAGCCTAAGGATGCTACAGAAGCAGTCATAATCACGGGTCTCAGTCTGGTGCGTGTACCTGAATAGATCCGCTCAAATACGTCCGTGATGCCTTCTTTTTTCAGATGGTTAAACTCAGCTATCAGCACAATACCATTGAGTACCGCTACACCGAAAAGTGCGATAAATCCTATTCCTGCTGAAATACTAAAAGGCATCCCTCGCAACGTCAAAGCAAAAATTCCCCCAATGGCAGAAAGCGGTATCGCAGTAAAAATCAGAATACTTTGCTTTATTGACCCGAAGGTGAAAAATAACAATACAAAGATCAGCAATAGTGCCAGTGGAACCGCAACCCCCAACCGCTCTTTCGCTTCAATCAGATTCTCAAACTGCCCACCGAACGTCACAAAATAACCAGATTCAAAAGTAACAGCATTTGCTATTTTGCTTTCAATTTCGTCGACGATACTTTCCACATCCCTATTTCTCACATTGAATGCCACCACAATTCTCCGCTGGGTATCGTCCCGCTGAATCTGGTAAGGTCCTTCTTTCACGGAGACTTCTGCAACTTGATATAACGGGATCTGATCCCCATTTGCCCGGGCTATAAATAGGTTCCGGACATCCTCCAGTTCATTTCTTTTGTTCTGGTCAAGTCTGATCACTAAATCAAATCTCTTTTCGCCTTCGTAAACTTTCCCAGCGGAAGCCCCGGCAAAAGCTGCCTGGATCGAGCGGTTTACTTCTTTGATGCTTAAGCCATATTTTGCCAATTGTGCCCGTTTATAGTCGATGACAATCTGGGGCACACCTGTCACTTCCTCTATGTAAATATCTTCTGCTCCTTCCACTCCTCTGGCTATCTGACCTATCTGATTGGCATATTGAGAAAGCTGGTCTAATTCCTCCCCATAAATTTTTATGGCAACATCTTGCCGGACACCGGACATCAATTCATTGAACCGCATTTGTATTGGCTGTTGAAACCCAAAGTTCACTCCCGGCAAAACAGCTAATGCTTCAGACATTTCATTCGCCAGATCTTCCCGGTTCGTGGCAGATGTCCATTCGCCTTTATCTTTTAGGATAATCATCATATCAGCTGCCTCTACAGGCATTGGATCTGTTGGAATTTCACCAGCTCCTATTTTGGAGACTACCTCTACTACTTCAGGAAACTGATCCAAAAGTATCTTTTCAGCCTGGGTGGTTGCCTTAATGGTATTCTGAAGGGAGGAACCGGTAACCACACGGGTTTCCACTGCAAAATCCCCTTCTTCCAGGGTAGGAATAAACTCACCTCCCAATCTTGAAAAAACCCAACCTGATACCACCAATAATACCAGTGCTACACTTAGTACAACCCCTCTATGATGCATAGCCCAACGGATAGAAGGATCATAAAAACCATGGAAAAAACTCATGATTTTGTCAGAAATATTCGGCTTGTTACTCAGCTTTTTACTCAGAAAAAGAGCTGAGATCATCGGTACATAGGTAAGAGACAGAATAAAAGCACCCAATATAGCAAAGGCAACTGTCTGCGCCATAGGCCTGAACATTTTTCCTTCTGTGCCAACTAATGCCAAGATGGGCAAGTAAACAATGAGGATGATGATCTCCCCAAAAGCGGCAGAATTTCGGATCTTGCTGGCCGAGAGAAATACCTCATCGTCCATCTCTAACTGTGTCAGTTTTCTTTCCTTTTTGACTAACCCAAGATGATGCATCGTCGCCTCAACAATGATAACAGCCCCATCCACAATCAGCCCGAAATCTATAGCACCCAGACTCATTAAGTTTCCTGAAACCCCAAACAAATTCATCAGGGTGAAAGCAAATAATAAGGCTAAAGGAATTACTGAAGCCACAATCAAACCCGCCCTCAGATTGCCCAGTAACAGCAAAAGGACAAAAATAACGATCAGTGCCCCTTCGATGAGGTTCTTGCTCACAGTACCTATTGCGTTATTAACCAGCTTGGAACGGTCTAGGAAAGGCTCAATGGTAACCCCCTCAGGAAGGGTTTTTCTGATCTCATCAATTTTAGCTTTAACATTATCAATGACTTCTGCAGAATTTTCACCTTTCAGCATCATTACTATGGCACTGACTACTTCACCTTCACCATTTCTGGTAGTCGCTCCATAGCGGACAGCATTCCCTAGCTGTACTTTAGCTACATCTTTTATCAGGACGGGAATACCGTTTTCGTTCACTCGCACTGGGATATTATTGATATCTTCAAAAGATCCAACAAGGCCTTCACTTCGTATGAATAGGGCTGTTAGGTTTTTCTCAATGTATGCACCTCCGGTATTTTCATTGTTATCTTCAAGCGCCTTAAAAATATCAGCTATCGAGACATTCAAAGATTTCAATCTATCAGGTTCAATCGCTATTTCGTATTGCTTGAGGTATCCCCCGAAACTGCTCACATCTGCAACACCAGGTGTCCCAAGCAGCTGTCTTCTTACTATCCAATCCTGAATAGTCCGGAGCTCTCTTGCATCGTACTTATCCTCATAGCCAGGTTCTACACCGACTACGTATTGATAAATCTCACCAAGACCTGTAGTGATAGGAGCCATCCCGGGAGCTCCAATATCCGGAGGAATCTGCTCTTTGACTTCGGACATTCGTTCATTGACCTGTTGTCTTGCCCAATAGACATCCACATTTTCCTCAAATACGATAGTAACTACAGAAAGCCCGAAACGGGAAAAGCTTCGAATCTCTTCGATATCAGGAATTGTGGCCATCGTGATTTCAATGGGGAAGGTAATTAAACGCTCTACCTCCTCAGCAGCCAGTGAGGGAGAGGTGGTGATTACCTGTACTTGATTATTGGTAATATCAGGAACTGCATCGATGGGAAGCTTGGTGAGTGAATACACTCCCACAATGACCAATCCTATGGTAAGTAGCCCGATAATCAGTTTATTTTTAACTGAAAACCGGATTATATTATCCAGCATAAGGAATTAATTTTTATGTAATAAAATGGAAATGGGCTCAGGGGCCCTTAGAAAAAACCGCGCACAACAGACCTAATCAGTTTAGTGAAAAGAGCTGAACGAAAAGGGTAAATATGGTGTAAAGCGGGAAATTTAGCTCCGAGGAGGTTGAAAGAGTTCACCTAAAACTGGTGAAGTAAAAAGAAAGGTATAGTAAGTTTCTGGCTCTACTTTCTCATTAAAAGTCCGGACTACAGAAAAATCATTTATTGAAGAGAAATAGATGGGAGCGTGTGAACAGGTATGATTGCCATGAAAAGGTAAATTTTCATGACTTTCTTCATCATGGCTGGTATTGTTTGATCCATGATCAATATAATCTTCTACTACGAATTCAAATACGGAGTCGTCATGCAAAACTTTATGCTCTCCAAAATGTGAAAGCAAAAACGGGATTTTCTGAATCTGACAACATAGATCGAAATTCATCGATAGCATCCCCAAAAGGAGCAAAGCAATAAAAGATCTGTTTCTTATCAGTTTCATATTCTGCAAATCTATGAAATAAAGTAGTGCAAGGCTATTGCACAAAATCGCTAATCCCAGATTCAAGTGATGAGGTATAGCTACGACCCAATCTGAGCAAGGGAGGAATTTTTTTTGTCTTTTTTTATAAGCGGTAACCTTATCTGGATTATTACGTGTCCTAGAATTCAATTGGATTTATTTTCATTCTCATGTGAAAAGCCTATAATTGTAATAGTGAAGAAATCATTTTCCATAGTTTTAGCATTCTTACTTCTTTTCGCAAACATCGGTTTGGCGAAGAGCAGCCATATATGCATGGGATCTGAGATGTTAAATGCAATTGGCCTTTCAGCAAAAAATTTGGATTGCGGAATGAAACATCAATCGGAATCTCCTTCGAGTGATCAAGGAGGTTTAAGCAATGCTGATGAATGCTGCCAAAATAGTTTCGAACTCGTTCACAATGACAGTGATCAGAATCTTAAAGTAATACACCTCGACGCTGCCCAAGTTATTTTTGTAGCAGCTTTCACACAAACATTCATTTTTGGAATAGATGCAGTTCCTACAACTGAATATTCCAACGTATTTATATCTCCCCCTGCGATTGATAAGGACTATACTGTTCTTTTTCAATCTTTCTTGATTTAATCCGGATAGGTAAACTTAGGTCTTGCAGACCGCCTTTTTCTATGAGCTCAATTGCTTGTAGCAAAGTTTATCCAGTATTCCATTTTCTTAGGATTATTTCATGCTTAACTCAATTATCAAGTATTTTCTTGAAAACAAATTAGTTACAGTTCTTTTGCTTATCGCTTTGATAGCTTGGGGAATTGTGACAGCTCCCTTCGGTTGGAAAGTAGGTTCGCTTCCATCAGATCCTGTCCCCGTTGATGCCATTCCTGACATTGGCGAAAACCAACAAATTGTTTTCACCCAATGGCCAGGTAGATCTCCACAGGATATTGAGGATCAAATCTCCTACCCACTTACTACCTATCTATTAGGAATTCCTGGAGTAAAGTCCATCCGTAGCTCTTCTATTTTCGGCTTTTCCAGCATATACATCATCTTCAATGAAGACACAGAATTCTATTGGTCTAGATCAAGAATCCTGGAAAAACTCAGTTCATTACCTGCAGGATTGCTTCCAGAGGCAGTTCAGCCAGGCCTGGGTCCTGATGCCACTGCTCTAGGCCAGGTTTATTGGTACACACTGGAAGGAAGAGATGAGCAAGGCAATCCGACCGGAGGATGGGATCTTCACGAGATAAGGACTGTTCAGGACTTCTTTGTTAAGTATGGCTTAAACGCCGTGGAAGGCGTTTCGGAAGTGGCTTCAATCGGTGGATTTGTACAGGAATATCAGGTAGATGTAAATCCCGACGCGCTTAAAGCCTATAATATTCCCTTAATGAAAGTCATGGAAGCTGTAAAGCAATCCAATAGGGACGTAGGTGCCAAAACCATAGAAATTAACCAAGCAGAATATTTAGTGCGCGGTTTGGGCTATATCAAAAAGGTAGAGGACTTAGAAGAGGCGGTGGTTGCAGTGGAACAAAACGTTCCGATCCGGATAAAAGACATTGGCGTGGTAAGCCTAGGACCAGCCAACAGAAGAGGACTTTTAGATAAAGACGGAGCTGAGGTAGTCGGCGGTGTAGTAGTCGCGCGATACGGATCTAATCCTCTTCAGGTTATCAACAATCTGAAAGAGAAAATCACAGAAATAGCTCCTGGCCTCCCAAAAAAGACCTTAGCCGATGGTCGTATTAGCCAGTTGACCATTGTTCCATTTTACGATAGATCTACACTGATTCAGGAAACCCTAGGCACCTTGGAGGAGGCGCTTTCTTTGGAGATTCTGATTACTATTCTGGTTGTGATTGTGATGGTCTATAACCTGCGAGCATCTATTCTGATTTCAAGCTTATTACCAATTGCAATTCTGATGGTTTTTATAGCGATGCGCTATTTTGGGGTAGATGCAAATATTGTAGCTCTATCTGGAATAGCTATCGCCATCGGTACGATGGTGGATTTGGGGATAATCCTTTCAGAAAACATTATCAAGCACATCGATGAAGCTCCTCCAGAGCAGAAGTTGGTCACGACCATTTACAAAGGATCATCAGAGGTAGCCACTGCAATCCTTACCGCTGTGTCCACCACTATTGTGAGTTTTATTCCGGTTTTCACAATGGAGGCTGCCGAGGGGAAATTATTTGGACCTTTAGCCTATACCAAGACTTTTGCACTTATAGCAGCATTGATCGTATCCTTGCTTATTCTGCCAATGTTGGCTCATGTGTTCTTTGGTTTCAAAATCAAAAATCGGCGAAATAAGCTTCTAGGAAATGCATTGTTGTTAATTCTAGGAGTAGGAGCACTGATTTACGGCTACACTTGGGCAGGAATTATGTTGTTACTATTTGGCATTATTTCCTTCGCCAAATTTTATGTAGAGAAAAAGACTGTTGAAATCCCGAGGCGCATTCAGCCAATTTATAACCAATTGGAAATCATCCTGGCAATCCTTGGGGTAGTTTGGCTTTTGGCCACTTACTGGTTACCACTTGGTGCCTCACATTCCCTGTTCTCAAATGTGATTTTCGTCGCTGTTCTGGTAATTCTGATACTGGGAGCTTTCTCTTTATTAGAATACAATTACAAGCGGGTCTTGACCTGGTGTTTGGATAATAAAGCAGTATTCTTAACAATCCCTGCACTACTGATTTTATTGGGAGGCACGATCTGGCTTGGATTCAATACCACCTTCGGTATAATTCCAAAAGCAGCTAGCCTGATCGGGTGGGATATAAAGTCCAGTAAACCTTGGTCGAGTATAGCTCATACTTTCCCAGGTATGCAAAAGGAATTTATGCCTTCCCTGAATGAAGGCAGTTTCCTACTGATGCCAACCGCCATGCCGCATTCCGGCATAGCTTATAACAGAAAAATTATAGGTCAGCTGGATATGCTGTTGACCAATATTCCTGAAGTGGATCTCACTGTTGGCAAACTTGGTAGAGCTGAATCAGCTTTGGATCCTGCACCGATCTCTATGTATGAGAATATCATTAATTATAAACCAGAATATCTTCTCAATGAAAAGGGCCATAAACAGCGGTTTAAAATTGACGAGGAAGACCGATTCATTTTTACCACGGGGGATACCCTTTCCAACCAAGATGCAATCGCACAAAATAAGCCTGCCAAAAACTTAATTCCTGACGAGGAAGGCATGTATTTCCGAAACTGGCGGGAACACATCAAATCTCCAGATGATATATGGAAAGAAATCATCGCAGTTACCAAAATACCGGGAATCACTTCCGCTCCTAAATTACAACCGATAGAAACCAGATTGGTCATGCTCCAAACAGGTATGCGAGCACCAATGGGTATTAAAGTATATGGACCTGATCTACAGACTATAGAGAACTTTGGTATTCAACTGGAAAACATCCTGAAGCAAGTTCCATCCGTCAAAGAGGAAGCAGTTTTCGCAGACAGAATCGTCGGAAAACCTTACCTGCATCTAAACATCAACCGAGAAAAAATCGCGCGATTTGGGCTGACTATAGAAAATGTACAGCAAACTATAGAAACGGCTATTGGTGGCATGAACATAACCACTACAGTGGAAGGCAGAGAGCGTTTTCCTGTGCGTGTTCGCTATCCAAGAGAATTGCGCGATGACCCTGAAAGCTTGACTAAGATCTTTGTTCCAACTCCTACCGGAGCTCAAATTCCTTTAGGGCAACTCGTGGATTTTGAGTACAAACGTGGCCCTCAAGCCATCAAAAGCGAAGAGACTTTCTTGGTCGGGTATGTGCTTTTTGACAAAAGAGACGGGAATTCTGAGGTGACCGTGGTTGAAGATGCACGACAGTTGATCCAAAGCAAAATTGATTCAGGGGAATTGGATGTGCCCGCAGGAATTACCTACAAGTTTTCTGGTAGCTATGAAAATCAGGTTCGTGCTGAGAAACGGCTGAGTATCATCGTTCCGGCAGTATTGGCCATCATCTTTTTGATTCTGTATTTCCAATTCAAATCTGTCACTACTTCCCTGATGGTATTCACAGGAATAGCCATGGCCTTCAGTGGGGCATTTATCACACTTTGGTTTTATGGACAAGGATGGTTTGCTGATTTTGATCTCTTCGGCACCAATATGCGAGACCTGTTCCAGGTTCACCAGATCAATCTAAGTGTAGCAGTCTGGGTGGGATTCATTGCACTATTTGGTATTGCCACTGATGATGGAGTGTTAATGGCCACATATCTGGATCAAAGTTTTGAACGAAATAAAACTGATACTCCACAAGGAATACGAATGGCTATTGTGGAAGCTGGTCAGCGAAGAATCAAGCCCGCCGTGATGACTTCAGCTACCACAATCATTGCATTGCTTCCGATTTTAACCTCTTCTGGAAGGGGATCGGACATCATGATTCCTATGGCTATTCCAGCCTTTGGAGGAATGATCGTAGCGGCTATCACCTACTTTATTGTACCAGTTCTTTACTCCATTCGAGAAGAACGAAAACTTAAAAAAAGCTGAAAATGAGAACTTTCACACTTTCCTTTCTTTTGCTCCTGGGGATGAGTTTCTCAGCTGCTTCGCAAAGCTTAGAAGACTATTTTCTAGTGGCCGCCGAAAACAATCCGGGGCTTCAAGCCAAATACAAGGCATTCGAAGCTGCCATGGAAAAAATATCACAATTTGGGTCATTACAAGATCCTAATCTGTCATTTGGATATTTTGTATCACCAGTGGAAACCCGTGTGGGCCCGCAACAAGCCCGTTTTTCCTTAACTCAAATGTTCCCTTGGTTTGGCACCTTACGTGCACAAGAAGATGTAGCATCCTTAATGGCTGAAGCGAAGTATCAGGAATTCTTGGATGCTAAAAACCAGCTATACAATCAATTGGCGGCAGTCTATTATCCCCTGCTTGAGACCCACGAGTTAATAGCTATTGAGGAAGAAAATCTGAGAATTTTAGAAACCTACTATTCACTTGCTACTTCCAAATTAGAAAATGGACAAGGTTCGCTAGCCGATGCACTACGAGTAGATATCATGATTCAGGCATCCAAGACGAACGTAGAGGTGCTTAAGATGAAAATAAAAGGAAGCAATTCCTGGTTCAATTCCCTCCTTGCCAAGTCTCATGATTCTCCAGTAGAGATCTCAGAAAAGCTGGAAATATCGGCTGCTGACAGGATGATTTCTCCTGATTCTATTCACACAAATCCATTGCTGGAGAGCGTTGATCTGAAAATTCAAGCCAGTGAAGCCTCTGTGCTGGTTGCCCAAAAACAAGGAATGCCAAAGCTGGGAGCTGGAGTGGATTATGTCCTGGTCGGAGAAAGAACAGATGTCGTTATGGCGGACAATGGCAAGAATGTCTTGATGCCTATGATCACGATGAGTCTTCCGATTTTCAGAGCAAAATACAAGGGAGCTCAGAAGGAGGCAGAACTAATGCAGGAATCTTACAAACTGGAAAAGGAAGAGCTGAGCAACAAGCTCTATGGCTCCTATTACCGCTATTCTTCCGATATGCAAATCCAGGAAGATTTGATCAGCCTCTATGACAAGCAAGTGGTGACTTCGGAACAAACGTTAGAGTTGCTTTACAATGGCTACAGCAATTCTGGAAGAGACTTCGAAGAGGTATTGAGAGTACAACAACAATTACTTGAATTCCAAAAAATGAAATTAAAAGCCATGGTGACTTACAAGACTTCCCTGGCACAAATCAATTATCTAACCGCTAAAACCTACTAATTATGAAAAGCAAAAGCTATGTAAAATTCGCAGCAATGATGGCAGTTTCATTCGTCATTATGTATGCAGTCATGTTTTTGAATGCAGATCTTTTCGAGCATGTCATGCTCAGCACCACCAGAACCTACATGACCATTTTGATGGTGGCTCCCATGGCCATCTCTATGATGTTATTTATGTGGGGGATGTACGAAAACAAAAAAGCCAATTACATCATCCTAGGCTCCGCGCTGATCATCTTCATAGGCACATTGACTATGCTAAGAAATCAGACTTTGATCGCAGATGTGCAGTGGATGAAAGCAATGATCCCACATCACTCTTCAGCAATCATGGTTAGCCAAAAAGCGAATCTTCAAGATCCAGAGGCTCAGAAACTGGCGCAAGATATCATTGAGGCTCAAAAGCGTGAAATAGCCCAGATGCAGGATATGATCAAAAGACTGGAGGCTAAAAAGTAATAAGATATGATAAAGCTAAACCAATTACCTCATCTAATCACATTGCTTTCCCTTATGGTTGTAACCATTGCGACTGGTTATTCCCAAGAGATACCGACGGATACTTCGACCTATACACTTACTTTAAAGCAAGCAATGGTCTCGAAGGCAGGAAAGCCTGTCGCTGTAATGACGGTAAATGATGGAATTCCCGGGCCAACTCTGCGATTTAAAGAAGGAGGCTATGCTGTAATCTATGTCAAGAATGAAATGGACGAAGAGACTTCTGTGCATTGGCATGGCATCTTATTGCCAAATTTCTTCGATGGAGTACCCTATTTGACAACACCCCCCATCAAGCCGGGTGAAACTCAGAAATATGAGTTCCCACTGAAACAAGCTGGCACCTATTGGTATCATTCTCATACCATGCTTCAGGAACAAAGTGGAGTGTATGGTTCTATTGTGATTGAACCTAAGGAGGAAACATTATCCTATGATTCAGAATTAGTGATTGTTCTTTCTGATTGGACTAATCAAAAACCCCAAAACGTATTACGGAATCTCAAGCGCGGTAACGAATGGTACAATATCAAAAAAGGAACTGCAACTCCTTTGAATCAGGTGATTAGTCGAGGCGGATTTGGTGCCCAGCTTAATTTTTGGAAACAGACGAATGGAAAGTGCGGATATCGCAGATATCTATTACAATGCATTCTTGAATAATGGGGAAACCACTACTGAATATCCAGATTTTAGCCCTGGAGAAAAAGTGCGTGTGCGTTTCATCAATGGTTCAGCTTCCTCTCAGTTCTGGCTGACTTTCGGAGGTAAGGATCCATTACTTGTCTCAGCCGATGGCCTGGACGTGGTGCCTATCGCTCACAATAAAACTTTTATCGCTATAGCAGAAACCTATGATTTTATAGTTACGATCCCACAGCAGGGCAAATTGGAAATCCGTGCTACTGTGCAAGATGGTTCTGGACAAACTTCTACCTTCTTAGGAAAGGGAGATATTATTTCTGCTCCTGATGTTCCCCGACCCGATAAAATAGATATGATGATGAAAATGGCGAAAATGGACATGAAAATGGGTGCTCCTGCTATGAAATTTAAGCCATCTGAGGAGGATCCCAAAGAAATGATGGACAAGTGGGGAATGCAGATGGGTGATGAAATGTATATGGGTGAAATGGATCATTCAAAAATGAATTCCACAGACATGGGCACGGATCATTCCCAAATGATGGACAAGAAAAATCGCACTGATTCTACTAGTAAACCTTCTACGAAAAGCATGGACCATTCCAACATGAACCATAATGATCCCATGGATAATTCGATGCAGATGAATGACAAGATAGAAATGGGGACATCAATGGATGAAACACCGGGCATGGACATGTTTGCTGAGTACAATTATGACTACCTCAAGTCCCCTGAGAAGACCAGCTTTCCCACCGGCCGACCTGTTAATGAAGTACTACTGAATCTTACAGGAAATATGTGGAGATATATATGGAGTATGAATGGAGTCCCTCTTTCAGAAGCTGATAAGATCAAAATTGAAAGTGGAAAAGTAACTCGAATTACTTTAAACAATCTTACGATGATGCATCATCCCATGCACCTACACGGGCATTTCTTCCGGGTGATCAATGATAAAGGAGAATATTCACCGCTAAAGCATACCGTAAATGTACCTCCAATGCAAAAGATCACTATAGAATTTGAAGGGACTGAGGAAGGTGATTGGTCTTTCCATTGTCATGTTCTCTATCACATGATGGGTGGTATGGCACGCGTGTTCTCTTACGACACCCCACGTGATCCAAGATTGAAAGGCTTTCCTTTAAAAAAACTCCTCCATGAAACAGACGACCTAATTTAATTGGGGGACGGCAGAAGTTTCTTCTCAAATGCTCGGACTGAACCTGATGTCATCCAATATCAGAAATCAACTGAACCTGAACTTAGAATATGGATACAACCAGAATTTTGAGGCAGAAAGTAAGTTACGAGCGATACCTCTATGATTATTTCAGAGTCTTTGCCGGGGTAAACATGGAAAATGAAATCGAAGAAAGCCTGGATGAAATCAGCACAACGGCCGTGATCGGTATTCGATTCCTAACTCCATACCTATTCAATCTCGATGTAAGAATGGACAGTAAGCTGAGACCAGAATTCCGGATAAGCAGAGAGATTATGGTCTTCCCTCGCACCACCATCTTCGCAAATTATGAATATCAAATGGATTTTGGGTGGACTGATACCCTTCCTGAATCCGGAGAAAACTCAAATTATAAGGGAGAAACTACTTGGTCTGCCGGAGCTAGCTATATCCTTTCCAGAAATTTCTCATTGATGGGACTTTATGATAACCGTTTCGGTGCTGGTGGGGGCTTAACTGTCAGATTTTAAGCATTCAATTAAAACTAAAAGAGCTACACTATGGATCATTCACATCACAGCAGTACGCAACATGCCTCTCCTCATAAGGAAAAGCATGAAATGAAAGGAATGGAAGGCCATGATCACAGCATGCATCTATATGCGATATGATCGAAGATTTCAAAAAACGATTTTGGATTTCATTAGTGATCACCTTACCAATAGTAGTCCTTGCACCGATGATTCAGAGCCTTGTAGGGTATGAATTCAGATTTGACGGTGATAGATACCTACAGTTTGCACTTTCATCAATAGTCTTTTTTTACGGTGGCTGGCCTTTCTTAATCGGCATGGTCGATGAATTGAAAAGAGGAAACCAGGGATTATGACCCTGATAGCATTGGCTATTTCGGTAGCCTGACTTCTGATAGCTCCGCAGTGGTATTTGGCTTATCAGGAAAAATGTTCTTTTGGGAGCTCGTCAGTTTAATCGACATCATGTTGCTGGGGCATTGGATAGAAATGAAATCTGTTATGGGCGCATCAAATGCCTTGCAAGAACTTGCAAAGATGATGCCCTCCGAAGCAAGGAGAATTAAGGACAATGGAGAATCCGAAGATGTACCAATTGCAGAGCTAAAGTCTGGAGACACCATTCTGGTGAGGCCAGGAGAGAAAATTCCAGCTGATGGACAGGTTCTCGAAGGAAGCGGTCATGTAAATGAATCCATGCTTACCGGGGAGTCCAAGCCTGTAGCAAAGCAAAAAGACGATGAAGTAATAGGTGGGTCAGTCAACGACAACGGTGCACTGAAAATCAAGGTGAAGCACACCGGTGAAGACTCCTATTTGTCTAAGGTCATCGGATTGGTGACAGAAGCACAGAAAACTAAGTCTAACACTCAAAATCTGGCTGACAAGGCAGCAGGCTGGTTGTTTTACATCGCTTTGATTGCAGGGATTATCACCTTGGTAATCTGGCTAAGCTTAGGCAAAGATTTCAACTATGCGCTGGAGCGAATGGTAACGGTCATGATTATCTCCTGTCCTCACGCACTTGGATTGGCGGTGCCATTAGTAGTCGCGATTTCTACATCAGTTTCGGCTAAGCATGGCTTATTGATTCGAAACAGGACAGCTTTTGAAAACTCTAGAAAACTGACCACCATCATATTTGATAAGACTGGAACCTTGACCAAGGGGGAATTTGGAGTGACTCGATTCAAAAGTGTAAATGCAGAAACTGACGATCTAGAATTACTTGCCATCGCAGCTGCTCTTGAAAATAATTCTGAGCATCCAATCGCAGCTGGAATAGTTAGGAAATCCAAAGAACTAGATCTGAAACTTGACAAGGCTGAAAACTTCCAGAATATCACTGGAATGGGTATAGAAGCTAATCTCAATGAAAAAGAAATCAGCATTTTAAGCCCTGGAGGATTAAAACAAAAAGGAATCGAACAACCTGAGGGAGCTTTCAAAACAGAAGACGAAACAGTAGTCTTTGTTCTTTCTGATGAAAAATTAATCGGCTTCATCGCTTTGGCGGATGAAATCCGAGACGAATCCAAAGAAGCAATAGAAACCCTCAAAAAGCAAGGGATAAAAATTCTTATGGCAACAGGGGACAATGAAATAGTTGCAAAGGCTGTAAGTGAAACACTCGGGCTGGACGGCTACTATTCTGAAGTAATGCCAGAAGACAAGCAGAAGATTATCAAAGATTTGCAAGCAAAAGGTGAATTCGTGGCAATGACCGGAGATGGTGTCAACGATGCCCCAGCTTTGGCTCAGGCAGATGTTGGAATCGCTGTGGGATCAGGAACTGACGTTGCTGCTGAAACTGCCGATATCATTTTGGTCAATAGTAATCCAAAAGATATTGCCAATTTAATCCTTTTCGGGACAGCCACTTACAGAAAAATGATGCAGAATATCTGGTGGGCGGCAGGCTACAATATCGGTGGCAGTACCTCTGGCTGCAGGAGTATTAGCAGGTGTAGGAATTATTCTTAGCCCTGCAATCGGAGCAGCTTTGATGAGCCTCAGTACTGTGATCGTAGCGCTTAACGCACAATTATTAAAAAGACAAATTAAATCCTAAATAAACGTGCTTTACTTATAATTCCCTGTGAGCAACTAAATCAATTAAGTAACCAATTTAAAATTCAAAATTATGAAAACTCAAAAATCAATTTTATCGCTGGCACTCATTGCCGGACTGGCAATTTCCCTTATCGCCTGTGGAGAGAAAAAACTAGATGACCACGCTGAAGGATCAGAAGAACATAACCATAAGGCTATGTCTGAAACTATGGAAAATATGGATCAAGAAATGACCATGGCCGGAACTGCTTCTAAAACAGAACTTATTAACGAATACTTGGAAATTAAGAAAGCTCTAAGTGCCAACAACAAAGAGGATGCTGCCAAAGCAGCATCCAAACTTGCTGAAAATGCCAAAACGATCTCTTTCGATCAGGTATCTACTGATAATAAAACAACTGTAAATGAAATTCTTGAAGTTATTCAAGAACACAGCGAACACATTGCCAAAAGTGAAATGGATCATCAGATTGAACATTTTCAGGCCATGAGTAAGGATTTTGAAGATCTACTGGCCATTGTAGGTTCGGACAGAAAACTTTATGAGCAATACTGCCCAATGTACAATAATAATGAGGGGGGTATGTGGCTGAGTGATTCAGAAGAAATTGTTAATCCTTTGTTTGCTGGAAAGATGCAAACCTGTGGTTCTGTTAAAAAAGTAATTGACGTCGGGTGAAAAAGGCAACCTTGGTTTACTTGTTTATACTCATAATTGTATTGGTGGGAATTCAATTCATTCCCACCAACCACAATCCAAACATACCTGCAGGTCCCGATGACTTTCTGATTCTCAATAATACCCCAGTCCAGATAGGAAAGATGCTTAAAACATCGTGCTACAACTGTCATAGTGAACAGATCAACTACCCTTGGTACAGTAATTTTCAGCCAGCAGGCTGGCTATTAAATAAGCATATCCGAGAGGGAATGGCAGAGTTAAATTTCTCAGAATTTGGTAATCTATCTGGGCGGATGAAAAAGATGAAATTGGAAAGTATGATCAAACAAATTGAGCAAGAAAAAATGCCTATCCCTTCTTATACACTGATTCACAGAGATGCAATATTGTCTGATTCTGAACGGAAGGAGCTTACAACTTATTTAAAAACTCTGAATTAACCCTAAAATCTACATATGGAGAGGCCTCTTGGATAGATTAAAAATAGATCGCAAAAATGAAAAATATACTCAATAACAAGCTTGTAATGCTTGTCACCGTATTGGTGGTAGGAATAGCTGTAGGCTGGCTGACTAAACCAGATACAGCTCCGAACATGGAAGTGGATGAACATGATCATGTAGAATCGATTGCAGGAATACCTATTACGTACACATGCTCCATGCATCCTCAGATAAGACAGAATGAACCAGGTGATTGCCCTATCTGTGGAATGGATTTGATCCCTCTGGAAAATGAAAATGCAGAAGCTGACCCAATGGCTATCACAATGTCTCCTACTGCTATGCAATTGGCAGGTATCCAATCATTGGTCGTTGGAAATTCTTCAAGTGACAAGTCAATAAGGCTCAATGGAAAGATCCAAGCTGATGAACGCCAAAACTATACCCAGTGCAGCCCATATTTCTGGGAGAATAGAAAATCTGACAGTCAACTTTACAGGAGAGTATGTTAAAAAAGGTCAGACTTTAGGACAACTCTATTCTCCGGAATTGGCTACAGCTCAAGAGGAATTGTTTCAGGCTCAGAAAATTAAACAATTCTAGGCACTTTTTGCTGCGGCAAAATCAAAACTGAAAAACTGGAAATTAACAGATGGTCAAATTGATCAAATTCTGGCAACAGGAAAAGTAACTGAACAGGTACCAATTTTAGCTAATGTTTCTGGATACGTGACTGAGAAAATGGTGAATCTGGGTGATTATGTAAACCGTGGAGAGCCTATCTATCAGATCGCTGATCTCAGCAAAGTTTGGGTGCTGTTTGATGTTTATGAGTCAGAATTACAATGGATTAATAAAGGTGATGAGATTCGAATTTACTGTGCAGTCACTTCCAGGAAAGACTTTACAGGGAAAGGTCAGCTACATAGACCCCATGGTCAATCCTCAGACTAGAGTTGCGAAAGCAAGGCTGGACCTGAGCAATTCTAACCTTAAGTTCAAGCCGGAGATGTTTGTTTCAGGAAAAGTTGAGAGTGAAGGTTCCTCAGAAGGATAATAGCATTGTGGTGCCAAAAACTGCGGTAATGTGGACTGGAACCCGTTCAGTAGTATACGTTAAGACAGCTACAAATCAGTCCGTAACCTTCCAACTTAGAGAAGTGACTCTTGGCCCGGCTCTGGGGGATCATTATCAAATAGAATCGGGGTTGTTGCCAGGAGAAGAAATAGCAGTGAATGGCACATTCAGTATAGATGCCGCTGCGCAATTGGCAGGAAAACCAAGCATGATGAGTCCTGATGGAGGTGCAGGAATGTCTGGGCATAATCATGGCGGTATGGCAATGCCTGTTTCAAATACCTCAGCTACTGCAAGTCCAGAACTTATGTCTCAAGATGCTAAAAATGAGTTTGAAACTCTTTTTGATAGCTATTTTGAGTTAAAGATGCTTTGACCCAGAGTCAAAATCTGTTTTCGATCTCCGCAAGGAAAATGAAATCAATCATTTCAAAAGTAGACATTAGCAAATTTAAAGGTGATCCCATATGAGTTGGATGAAATATGAAAACCACCTTAAAACCCATCTTGATAAGTTTGTTGAGCAAAAATCCCTTGAAGAGGTGAGAAATTCTTCCTGCAATATTTCTGATGAAATGGTAGGAATGGCAGAGAAATTTCCATCCCTATCCTTCAAAAATATATGTTCAACATTGTCCTATGGCAGATAGTAATAGAGGCGCAGATTGGTTAAGTCTCCAGGATAAAGTAGTCAACCCATATTTCGGCCCTTCCATGCTTAGCTGTGGGGAAGTAATTAAAATAATCGACTAATTGCACGAATCCAACTTGTTAAAAATCAATTTTTATTCGTACACCTCGTACACCTCGTACCCCTCGAACCGTACGAATTTTACGAGGTGGAAATGAGAGTCAAAACCATTCAAATGAATTCAATTCTGAAAAACGCTAAAACATTCAAATATGCAGAAATTTCAAAGGTTCATTTTCTGATTTAGACCATACAGAAAACAGGTTCGTTTTCTGCTTTTCACATCAAAAAGAAAAAAGATCATTCAAAAACCAAAAACACAAAAATGGGGTTATACGGCGATTAGGGCTACATTTGAAGGGTTTCAAAATGATACGATTCAAATAAATTTAAAATAGTAAAAGCAAAATGAACCTGTCCCAGTTTTTGTCCCAGTTTTTCTATAACTGACTGAAAAACAGACTAAGTTTGTAGCGCCGTTCCCGCTACACTAGCCGATCAGTAATGATCGGCTTTTTTGTTTTATAAGATTTTTGATGCGGGCTGTGGATTTAAATCTATTTCCCAAGGGTCTGGTTGATACAAATTCGCCCCCACCTTTTTATTGATTTTGGAGCTTTCATCCCATAATGCTTTCAAAGAAGTTCTGTTTCTTTTGTTTTAAAGAACTTCCTGTCACTGAGATTTACAGAAATGATAAGAAGAGCTAAAAGAAAAAAATCTAGCCAGATCCCCAGCTAGATTTAAATCTATTTACTTTATTAATGCGCTTATTTTTACTGGGCATCCCAAAATACTCTGGATAGTAAATTATCCCCTCCGATTGCCGTTGCAGCAGCGGTATAATTTTTGGTATTGGTGCAAGCCTTCTTCGTCAGGATAGGAAAATCTTCGTACAAAAGCCACCATTCAAATTATTGTTGGCTAGGCATTTGGACTTAAGCTTGGAAAGCCACTTCTTAAAATTCGCAAAAGCTTCTGTACCATTTCTGATATTTACCACCCAATATTGAGTGTTTATCAGTTCCAAGGCATTAGTCGAATTGAAGGCGACATCAGGATGCTCCAAATATGCCGTAATTTGCTCAGCAGTTATTGGATCCGTTTGTGGATAACGATCATAATTCTTAAAATCTGCTCTAATTCCATTTTCATAATACGTCTGGTATAACGCAGTTACCCATCCTCTGTGGGCGGCTTCTGCGAGTAGCAAAGAAGTTTGCGCATAAGTCACCCAAAAGTCAGGAGCATCAGGGGCTGCAACCGAATAGATATTCATTTGTGAATAGTTAAGACCACCACCTCTCGATCCTCTGTAATCACCATTCGGATCAGCTAGAACTGTACTAATGACTCCTATAGGCACGCCAAATTGATTTTCTAAATCTGTATCAGGATTTAAATCGTTGGCTACTGCGGCGGGGTCCTCAAAAGTAGCTATGATATATGGAGCACGAGGATCATTAGTTGATTTGAGTTGATTCACGAAAGGCTCAGCAGCATAGTTGAAATAGGAAAAATTTCGCAAGTTATTATTGTCGCCCTGTGCATATAAGGTTCCATCGTCACTTCACATAGGCGTTGTCTTCATTTGAAGTCATCACACCTGCATTGAAAGCTTGGGAGACGATCGATTGAGCTTTTGAGGGGTCAAATCTTGCTATATCGCATTCCTAGCCTTAAGAGAAGAGAGTTTCCTAGCTTTTTCCATTGCTCTACTTGCGCCGGCGCACTACCCGCGGGGCTTTCACTATTATTGCCAAAGAAAAGATCTTCGGGTACATAGTCAGCTCCGGAATTCAATCCTGCAATGGCTTCTGACCAGTTCTTTCTGAAGATCAATGTATATGGCTTCATCGTCATCGTATGCAGGGAAAAACACCCCGTCTATTACTGCATTTCCTGCTTCGAAATAGGGTACATCTCCATAAGAATCCACCAGTCCCATAAATGCTTGAGCTTTCCAAATTCTAATCATATTTAGCAGGTTGATGCGATCGGTGTCCTTTCCTAAAAGAGCAATCGCTTGGTTCATGTTTTTGATAGGTTCAGGATAGGACAAATTCCATTTACCATTACTTAACCCGTCAATGTCTTCATTAAAGTTGAAGCCTAATGTTGCTCCTTGATTATATGGATTGACGAATTGTTGTACAATCGTGTGTTCTGCTGCATAACCTCCCAAGGGAGTTCGTTGAGCCCCTGCGAAGAGCAAGGCCGGATCAATGTCCGTTACTGCGTACGGATTTGTATTTATATCTATAAAATCCTTATCGCATCCACTAAGGGAAATAATGGCAGAAATAGCGAGGATATAGTATCTTATCGATTTCATAATATTAGAATTTAACATTTAAGCTCAAATTGAAATTTCTGGTGGTAGGCAATGAGGAATTTTCATAACCTGCTCTAAAGTCACCGGATGACTGCACTGCCTCAGGGTCTAATCCTGGGAAGTCTTTATAAAGGATAGCTAGATTCCTTGCAGCCGCAAGAGACAGAAAGACCTTTTACAAACTTCATGAATGGCACATTACTTACAGCCTCTGTTAGGTTATAGGAAATGGAAACGTTTCTAAGTTTCACGAAGTCCGATTTAAAAATAAATGGATCTCCAATCTGCTGGTTTCTATAATCAGCATAGAAGCTTTGTAAATTGGTAACCACAGTGGTATTAGGCTCTCCCAATTATCATATACGCCAGGGAAAATCAATCCATTTTCACCCTCTCTACGTCCTTGTAGGGAAAGCTGAGAATGACCTTGTCTAAGCATGTTTAGGTGTGTCGACGACATGACCATACCGCCGAGTTTGTAGTCAATATGTACTCCTAGACTCAATTTTTTATAGGTAAACGTATTCGTCCACCCTCCTGTATGCTTTGGTATTGAGCTTCCGATTGGCAAAAAACCATTCGTGTCTTCTCCACCTGGTGTAGTGCTATTCAGTCGGATCTTAATCTGCCTTGATTGGTTACTAGAATGTCACCATTTGCATTCCTAAGATAGGTTCTGGTATACAGTTGGTTCATTGGGAGGCCTTCTGTGTATCTTAATTGCCCTAGAAACTCATTTCCTGTGTCGTTAAAAGATACTCTAGCATAGTTCCGCTCTCATTGCCCACGTCTAATACTTCAGTAGTCAAGTATGCGCTATTCCACGAACTCGTCCATCTGAAATTGGAGGTTTCTATAGGAGAATATTCAATCAAGAATTCTAATCCGCTATTTTTTAATGAAGCTGTGTTTTGTTTTGAATCCGTATAGCCGGAGGCATTGGAAAGTTGCACATCCAAGATTTGGTCGGTCGTTATCTTTTCAAACACTCCTATGTCTAACAATAGGCGATTGTTAAACAGCCTCATTTCCAATCCGATTTCCTTTTCAGTAACAGTAAATGGCTCCGAGGTTTGAATTCGGAGCAAAACTTCAGTTTTACTCCAGCTAGTGTCTGCCCATTAAATTGGTTTTGATTTATACTATAGGTTAGCAAACCTATCATAGGTCCCTACTCCATTAGCACTTCCTACTTCTGCCCATGAGCCTCTTAATTTGGCATAGGAAAGCCAATTGGCACTTGGCATGAGTTCGGAGAAAATAAAACTACCTGAAATGGATGGGTAGAACTTGGAATTGTTTTGGGGGTTGAGGACAGAAAACCAGTCGTTTCTACCTGTGAAATTCAGGTAAAGGATGCCGTTATAACCAAATTCAGCTAGGCCATAAAGTGAGTTTACACGACTCTCGGAGAAACCATAGCTCTGATTTTTTATCGTCCCGTTTGCAATCGAATATAGATCAGCTACTACAAAATTACTCGCATCCTGACTCATGTTCTGATATTTTGTACGCCAGGTATTGCCACCAAAACTAACGTCCACCGAAAACTTTTCCCATTGCTTATTTCCTCCTACCAAGAAGTCAGCATTGATATCAGAAGTAGTAGTTTGTGAAAGATTATATGACCCACGATAAGTGCCATCACCTTGGAATAATAGTAGTGGAACCGGTGCCATTTAATCTGTTCCATTCCGCCGAAAGCATTGCCATCATCGTAATTCAACCTGCCTTGAGCATATAGCCAATCGGTGATTTGATACCTTAATGTCGCTGTACCGAGCAATCTACTTCTTTTCTCGTCAAAATATTGCTTTCCTTGCAATGGGTAAAAAGGATTATTTATAGTGCCTAAAAAACCATTTGTGCGAAACTCCGCGCCAGTTTCAGGATTTACAGCACTTTCTCTGTATGCTTCATAAGGAGTGGAAATTCCCATACGGTTAAAAAAGTTAATTGCCCCATCTCCCTGCGTACCTATTTGAGGCGGGTTAAGGTTATGTTCATTCGCATAGTTTATATTTAATTGAAATGATAGTTTATCGGATAAACTATGATTAATTCCCACATTAAATATACGCTTGACGTATTCATTCATTGGCTGTATGCCAGTCGCATCCACATTTGAAAATGAAACACGGAAACTCCCTTTACTGTTCCACCAGAGATCCCAATGGTGTTTGTCCAGTTTGATCCAGTTTGTAAAAAATCATATAACTGGTATGGATTGGCAGAATAAGGTGCTCATTTGTCCATCAAAATTGATCGTTGGTGCCCCGTCTAACCTTTCTCCGAATCCAAATTGCCCGTGAAGATTGGGCTTCGCCTTGCGTTTAGGTCTCACACCTCCAGTACCAATTCCATACTCAGTTTGGATTAATTCGATCCAGAAAATTTAGTGGAGTAGAAGAAGTATAGCTAGTGGTGAAATCTACGCCGATTCCTTGACCTTCTTCCCTGATTTGGTTGTAATAATAATGGCGCCATTTCGCAGCTCTAGCTCCATAGATTGCTGCTGCTGTAGCTCCTTTGAGTACAGTCATGCTCTCAATATCGTCCGGGTTGATATTCTGTAGATTATCACCTCTGTCGCGCTGTTGCCCATTTCCATTTACTCCACGCGCACCTTGATCCATAGGTAGGCCATTGATTACGATGAGGGGAGCATTATTAGCTCCTGCAAAGGCAGATTGTCCTCGAAGTCTGATTTGTGTACTAGACCCTGCACCTGCTGCAGGAGGAGTGATATTTAGTCCTGCTACCTTGCCTTCCAGTGATTCCATCACGTTGGTAGTTCTGTTTTTAACCAATTCATCTGTGTTAACAAAGGTCGCAGAATAGCCTAATTTCTTGGATTCCTTTTTGATACCAAGAGCTGTGACTACAACCTCTTCCAACGATTTTTCATCTACTTCTAGATTTACATTGATTTCAGCTCTGTTTCCGACGATGACTTCTGTGGTAGAATAGCCTATAAATGAGAAAGTAAGTATACTGTTTTCATCTTCAACCTCTACAGAATATTTTCCATCTGCATTAGTTACCGTTCCTGAAGACGAACCTTTTACAATAACTGAAACTCCAGGAAGAGGCATGCCTGTTTCATCAAATACAATACCCGTGACTATTATAGAAGTGGGAGTTTCTGAGTATAATTCAATGCTATTTAAGGCAGTTCCTGTAGGTGTTTCGAGTGAGGTATACATCTCATGTGCATGAGTTATACCTCCGGTATGCAAAAATATCGCAATACCGAATATCAGGTAATTTTTTTTCATTATTATGGGTTTTGGTTAGTGATAGTGAACTTCTCCCATTGACCAAATAGTTACAGAAGTATATTTTATTGTATTTAATAAAATAACTTCTGTAACTAGGTTTAATAGGTTGAGTTATTCTTATTGATAACAAGTTAAAAATTACTATTTATCGATACTTCCAAAAATAACCTCCTAGTATTTTGAACAAAAAATAGCTTCATCTACAATAGGTGAATGAAGCTATTTGAATAACACATTATAGATGCTTTGGGGAGATAAAAACTAGGTAATACAGTTAATTGGAATTATGAATTCAAAACATAGTTTTTTTATTTAAAGTAAATTATATAGTGCGTTGGAATAATATGCCGGCTAAAGTTCACTTTGTAGTCTTGCGATATCTGCGACTCCTTATGTAATTTGGAACTTAAGCGCTCAAAAATTGAAAAATATTTCATGTAAGCCGTATTGTTTTGGTAGTTTGGTTTCAAAAGTAGTGGACATTACTACTGACTTGGCTGCGTCCTCCAAGTCGGTGAAAATTCCTAGGTCTGTAGCGCTAGCAACCAAGACGCACCTTCGGCAATGCTGTCTGGATTTTTGTACACTGCACAGGCTTGTTGAAAAGATCTGCTAGCATTTGTGTACAAAATGGAATAAGAGGCAAAGCTGCCATTGGTAGTCAGGGAATTGAAGTTTTTATGGTCTTCCAGTGTTTTTCCTATACTGTAAATCTCATACAAAATACCTTCGAGAGTAGCGCGAATAAAGTGCTGCCGCTCATGTTTGATGTTAATTCCGAAGTAGGAGCCTCTAGCGTTTGCATTCCAAATCGGAGCTCGCTCACCTAGAAGATAGGGAAGGAAAAGCAACCCATCGGAACCAGGCTTTATTGTGGATGCTTCCGTGATCAGTCCTTTCATGGCATATTCTATATCATAGGCTTCCTTGAAATCTCCAAAATGTTTGGTGAACCATTCGAAAGCAATTCCTCCATTATTAGTAGGCCCACCCGAAACGTAGTATTTGTCAGTCAGCAAGTAGCTAAAAATTCGTTGTTGAGGATCATTTAAAGGCTTTTTTCCGACAACTCGGACTGCACCGCTATCTTCAATCGTAATGGTTGCTTTCTCTTCTTCCCATATTCCACCTCCCAAAGTTGCGAGGCATCCATCGCTCGAACCAATGATGATTTTAACTCCTTTGGACAACCCGAGTGATTTTTGATATTCACTTCGTAGTCTGTTGAGTGGATGAAAAACAGGGACTAAATCTGGTAACTGTTCAGCCTTTATCCCAGCAAAATCCAGCGCGTTATTTTCCCATTTTCGCGTGTGGATGTTCAATAAGCCAGTTGCAGATGCTAAGCTATAATCAAGCAGATAGTCTTGAGTAAGTTGCTGAATTATGTAGCTTTTGATGGTGATGAATTTGTCGGTTTTTTCGAATCGCTTGGAGTCGTATCGCTTCATCCAGGCTATTTTTATCATAGGTGACATAGGATGAATAGGAGTTCCTGTGGCTTCGTATATTTTCTGTCCTATGCCGGAATTTTTTAACTCAAGCGCCTCATTTTTACCTCTATTGTCAGCCCAGGTAATTGCATATCCTATCGGAACTCCATGTCTATCTACAGGCAATACACTATGCATGGAGGCGCTGAAACAGATAGAAATCACGGTATGATTTTTAGGGTGAATCTGCTCGCTTAGGAGGTTTTTCAACACATATAGCATGGTGATGAACATCTGGTCAGGGTCCTGCTCGCTGTAGTCTGGCTCCCGGTGAAAAGTAGGGTAAGAGCCCTTAGATTTAGCAATGACATTGCCTTTCAGATCTATTGCCAGGATCCGAACTGCGTTTGTTCCGATTTCTATCGTAATAATACATTCCATAGTCGTGGGATAATGTGGTTAGTTGGATGTATATCTCTTCCGGTATTCATTGGGTGTATGGCCCGTAAGCTTCTTAAATGTGGTAGAAAAATGCTGAGATGAATAAAAGCCCGTCTCCAATGCTATATCTGTAATGTTTATATCCTTCAGTTTCAACAAGCGAATGGCTTCTGAAATTCGAATATTGATTAAATAAGTTTAAGGGAGGGAATCCGGTGTAATTTTTAACCTTTTCTGTAAAGGTAGTCGTGCCTAATCCCATCAAAGCCGCCATCTCCTCAACGGTCCATTTATGAGAAAGATCTTTTCTCAAACTTTCTTCTAAGTTGGTGAAGGATTTTGGGAAATCACGTCTAGATACTGCCTGTCTAGTGACCTGTCTGCATAGCAGGATTAGGATAGAATCTAAGATGTAATTCACCCGTGTAAAACTACCTATTTCACTGTTTTCAATCTCTGACTGCATTACCTGAAACATAGAGGAAAATTCACCTGCTCGCATCACAGGTTTTTGATTTGATTCGAGAATTTTACCAATAATTTGCCATTCACTTTTTTTTATTCTGCTCCATTTTCCTAGAACCAAATACCCCTCCGAATCAATTTTTTCTACCTTAAGGTAGATCCAATAAAGTGTGCCAATGCCAAAATACCCATGTGCTCCGCCTATTTCTTGACCTGGTAAAATTAGTGCAGAATCACCTGGGTATAGTGTCTCATTTTTGCCATTAATAATCCAATCAAATTTTCCGTCTACTATATAATAGAGTTGTAAATAGTTAGCCTTTCTCACCTCAAAGGAATCTAAGGTGACAGAATTATTATTTCTCAATCCAAATTCTACTATATGTGGAAATCGATTGACTTCCTCTAGCGTTTCATGTTGATATTTAAATGGACAATGAGGCATCTGTTGGCTGCTGATAAGTGCAAAATTAAATCACTTTTTCTAGTGCTATACTATTATTAAATAGACATATAAAATGATTCATGTCTTCCTTTTTTTTACTTATTCTATTATCTAATAACTAATTATTATGGTGTTCTTGGATTGATTTGATTGTTTTAAATTTATTTATGTTTAAATGTAAATATCGCTAGGTGGACTGGTCGGTTTTATTTTATGTTATTCATCCAGTCGCTATTAATTTTTATAAGTTGATGTTAATAATCGTTGTGTTGAACTAGGAGGTTTTTGGACTGTGCATTTTTAATTTTGATGTCTGTCTTATGTATATATATGCTGTTTCATCATTAAGAGATTAAATAATCTTAAGATAAGCTAAACTCTAGATTTTAGGCTACTTCGTTCACCTGTTTTCGGTCTTCCCGTCAGGTGAACAAAGAACTAATGGATGCTGGAATCATTGCGGATAATAATATCTCTTCTATATCTATCATTTTTGCGGTAAAATTACCCTATGCAAAACCTGTTGTTTTGAATAGGGTTACTTAGTCTTTCCCCAAGCTTTGGCCATTTGTGCGGTGAATTTCCCAGGCTCACCGTCAAACTGAATTATATTGCAATCTTGGACATTCCAGCTGCTCATCGTAGCCGAGTTATATCCTGAGATTAAGTAGCCTGCATTGTCGTAGTAGGTTACCTTGGGGTTTTTCGCCCATTCATTTTTACCTCTTTTCTCTATAAAAATGGTTTTCCCTTCTGTTAAATTGTGATCTTCAATGTACTTGAGTGTTACATTTTCCTGATCAAAAAAGTGCCCAGCTTGCCACTAGACCTCCACCTATATGGCCTTGCTGCCAGTACTTGTGATCAATCATTTTAGCATTGGCATATTGAGTAGGGATATATTCATAGAGCCACTGTCTGAATGGTAGATTTGGTATATCTGCGACCTTTTTTGCCCGCCAAGCCTCTGCCATCTTTTTAGTGAAATCATCAGATTTTCCACCACTGTATTGAATCACCGCTACTAGGCCCACCTCAAAGTGTCCCATCGTGGCTTCATCATAGCTGGGTATACTATATCCCACTCCGCTAATAAAGTTAACATTGGGAATGGACTCCCATCCTTGGCTTTTAGGTTGTTCTATGAATATAGATTTGCCTTTAAAAAGTCCGTGAAGTTCTTTCAACTCCATTTGAGAATTGACATCAGAGCCCCAAGTTACTGTCAGTTCATCATTAGGAAAATAGCTTTGATACCAAGCTCCATGATAGGTGATAGGATTGTTAGGGTGTTTTGCCTTCACATAGTCCACTAGCCAAAGAGCGAAGTTCAACTCTGATTTGTCAGGCGTTTTTGAGTACACTTCTTGCATTTTTTCTACAAATGGACGCGTGTTCGCTCCGTTAAAATGGATAACTGCCAGACGTCCTGCATCAAATTTGCCTATGCTTCGCAGAGCTCGTAATTTTAGGACAGCATTAGTTAACCAACGCCCTTATAATATTGAATGAAGTATTCTTTACCCAATCAGTTTTTATCCTCTTTGGCTTATAAATATGGTCTGGTTTTCATTAGAGTCCTCACTAACACCTTCAGATCCATTTGATCCCGAAGCGTTGTTGCCCCAACTTCATCCGACGTCATATTCTGGTATTTCTACTACATGACACCAAACCGTGTGTCATGGAGCAAATCATCTTGAGGAAATTACTGATTTTGTGTAGTCTTTTAACCATACTAGTCATGGATGATTCGTATTCTGGAGTATTTTCAAACAACCAATCTGTCTGCATCCTTTACGCACAAACTTTTTCTGGCGCCTCTACCTCTAAACTGCAGAACTGAAAGCTTCGCCAGCTTCGGAGATCCCCATGGCACTTCAGGATCTCGCCTGGGACTGAAATAGCCTGCGCCTTCTGTCAATTCCATGGTCGGGATTGTAGTCCAATTGTCATTGATTGGCTCTGAAAATGTAAAGCGCTTTCCCTCTCATCAGTGGCCTTGTTCACTCCTTTCAACTTCAATTGTTCCTGCGGTAAAAACGCCCAACTCTGATCGTAACATACTATCCGCTGGGATCACCGCCTGGTACCAATCTTTGTTGTCTATTATTTCGACTTCCAAGGACCTTGAGAAGGAATGTAGTCTCGTAACCGATCAGCCAGAATTAATTCATCTTTCTGTTGATGTTCTCGCCTGTGAGATGCTTGAGCACGGGCAAATGCACGATAAACAATCTGTGAGCAGGATAACAAAAGAAGTATGCCTCCCCACAGTCTTGGGTTCTGATTTCAGTAGGTTTGTTGGGTTTTGTTGTTAATATTAGAAGGTTATGGGCTCTGGCTAGAATTTTTGTATTCATTCATGTTTGATCTTATTTTCCAAGATAGATTTATGGTCTTTCATTGAAAGGAGATTTAATTTTTGACTCCATAAAACTGCTGATTTCCTTGTGATCCGTTTTTTCAGTAAAGCCAAAAACACATATAGCTTCTGTGCCTGTGTATGCACGCTCTGTCTCCATCTCTTCCAAAACTGAAAATCACTCATATTCTTCTCCCTGTCTCCATCCTTCATCACCTGCCGTACTGGGTCCTGACGTCACGAACGCCGGCATAGAGTACTGTAGCTGGGCCCTTTGGGTCGCTGTCTGCTAAGTAGAAGAAGTGGAGAGGGGAATTTACTTCCAAATTCAGGTTCTGAGTGGCCTAGACCTCCTGATTTGATTTCTCGGTGTACGACCATCTTTTAACACGTAATAGTCTTTCTCCACAGAAGCTTCTTGCTCTCCCCCAACCGGCCCTTCAAACAGAAATGCATACTTGTCATCAGCTCTGATGATTTCGATTGTAGCCGATGAGAAGGAAACGGTAACTCCAGTTTCATCAGGAAGGATTGGAGCTTCTACGGATCAGGTGAGTCACCAGAAAGGCTGTCTTCAAAAAAGCTAATTCCTTTCCACTTTCATCCACCCACCATGAGGTGGAGTTGCTTTTGCGCTGTGTCGATGATTGAAGTTTCCCTCGCCGAAATTTGGCCAGCTCTCGGAAATTCATGTTTACCGCCTGCATTGGAGGACTTGTTGTATCCTCGATCGGCATCGTTGCCAATATCCAGTCGTTTCCTGCCTGATCAGAAGCACTGCTGAAACCTGTTTTTCCTTCGGTCTCACCATTCTCAAAATGCCAAGTTGCCACCTGCAGCGGCGATTTTCCAACACATGTTGTCGAAATGGCGAACTTTAGTCACCAACACCGTATGTGGGAATGGAGAATAAGGACTGACCTGCATCTGGTTCTAGGTGTTCAGAAGTAGGCGAACCTTCCACCTCGATAATCGTCCTTCTGTAGGCGTATAGATTAGGCTCACCATTCGTCATAGACTTCCGAGGTTGCATGAATCAGATCTTCCGGAGGCATTCGAAGGAATATGGACAGTAGCTTTGGAAGAAGTGCTATATCTGAATTTCCACTGACTCTTTATACGTACTTCGCTCAGCATCAGAAAGACCAGTTTGTAGCTCAAAGCATCTCCGTCAGGATCACTCGAGCCTTCAGCACTCAATGTGATTTTTTTCTCCTGAAGAAGCGGACATCCTCAGCACCTTTCGAGATTTATCTCCATTGAGTATGGGCTGTGGGATGGTGGTTAGCATCTTCATGCTTGCTGCTAATGCTCCAGTCATCCGTGCCCTGCAAAATCATTGTTATATCCTTTGTTCCATTTTTGAGATGGCTTCGGCTTTTTGGGCATCTGTATTTCCATACATCAAGTAAGGGTCATATTGTGTTTCTCCGTCTTCCTGAATTTTAGGAACCTCTGAGCATACTTCGTATCCCAGCTTTTTTGGTGAAACTGAAACGACCTCCCCAGCCACTCTTGATCAATCTGCTCAGGGTCATTGAGTCCATCGGCATAGATATGCATGAACGCAGGCGTGTCTCCTTCCATTGCCCATTGTGTAGATCCGCGTATATACCCTGTCCAAGCGGCCCATGTCCTTGGATGTGTTCAGCGGCGTATTCTTTTGGAGGTTGCCAGCCATAGACTCCTAGTTGCTCGGATATAGAAAACATACCGGGCAGCTTCTTTGGCAATCCAAGCACCAGCAATCGCCTCGCCCTAAGACATCAGAACAATCTTAGCTTTCGACAAAGACTCCTTCAATTCTTGCTGCGCTAACGGGTTTCTCTTACTTTCCAAATCGCTCTCAGCAATGAGTATTCATTCTCGCCCCATCCCATTACCCAAGGAGCCCGCGGATGCATCCTCGTCTGCTGCTGCTATGATGAGTTCTGATCCTGGGCTGTCCTTTCCTGTACCCACGTCGCTCATACCATAGCCATCTTGTCCCATAACAGCAATGGATTTAAGGTATTCAGGTGTTGGGAAACCAGCAGCATGGACTGTAAGGTTTGGATATAAGCTTCTTCATAAGCATCCACAATCACATCTAAACATAGTTGTATTGTCCTGCGTTTTTTTCCAGCATCCTGTCACAGTGACAATTAAAAATCCTTTCAATGTCGAATTCATTTCAAGCGACCAGCTGCAACCAACGAAACAGATTGCCTGTCATCTCGATTAACTAGCCTCAGGTGCTGGTCGGATCATTATTCTAGGTTTGTATGACTTACTTTCATTTTCCTGTTGTTCGGCCCTAGTTTTATGGGGAGAATAAAAAAGTAGTGCAACTATTGCCACACAGAAAATCAATTGGTTAGGCTTCATGTAAAATAGGTTTCTGGGTTCATCTGGTTAATTGACTTTACATATCGATAGCGTAGTTTTTTGCTGTCCAGCTCTCACTGCTTTTAAATTTCAATAGGTTTAATAGTTAGGCATTTTGATGTGTGACACATCTAAGGATTCACTTTGACAATTATCCTTTTATAGCGCGTTAGGGCAGGTGACTCCTGCCCTGTCACTGCCAGAATACTGGCTGTCATTCTTCCATGATTTCCCTGGTTGGCTAACCTGCGAAGAACGCATTTGCTGTAATCTGCATTTCCATCATTCAATGGAAGCAGTTTGCACCACTTCGCTGGCGCAGGGTCTCCAGGCTCACCATAGTGAAACCAGTGGAGTAGCTTGGACACTGTCCCCATCTGGATCGCTGTGCTCTTCGTCGGCACTGAGTTCGATTCCTTATCTCCAACTTTGGCTAAAATGAATTCTGGAGTTTTCAGTTTGATTACTGGTGGATGATTTGCATCCTTGTAGTCTTTGATTGTCCAGTCCATTCTTAGCTTCGAAATCATTTTTTGCGTAGGCCTCTCTCCAGCGCCAGATTGTTGCTTTATTCGTCGTACGCCAATTTCCATCTGCACCGTACACTTCATCCATGGCATCTGTCCAAAGTGGACGTGTTCCCGGCTCAGAAACCAACTTTCTGCTCAAGGTCGGTGAAATTCGTATCGACCTCCCCACTTTCCGTAACCCGGTCGCTCCGGATCTTCCATGCCGGTATGAATCGGATAGCGTGAAACTCGGGACATCCTCTTCAGTGAGGCATTCCGTGCGGGTATTCGGCTCCCAAGGGACCTTTGCTGCGGATATGCTCGTCCCAGCCGGGGACTCTGTCCACGATCTCAAAGTTTCCCCCAGCAAATCTGCCGTGGAATGTGTCTCCGCTCATCGCCTGACCAAGTTGCGAAATGATAAGCTCCCAGTGCGTGGATCCCAGGACTTGCTATATAAAAAAGGTTCGGGGAAGTCTCTCTAGCCAAGGGCCGCTATTGTCTTGGTCGGATATCGTGTAGAGCACGGAGTTTCGCTACAAATTTTGCGAGGTCTTCAGAACTTCTGGTTTCTTTGATTTTCCATAGTGCTTGGGCAAGACAATTCGGTCCTCCCCAAACAAGAACCCAAACAGTGTCGGTCATCCTCCTTATCCACTGTACTGATGATTAGTTCAGACCCATCGGAGTCCATTCCTTTCCCAGACAGCTTCCATCCCATATTTTGGCATGCTCTTCTTTCACGATTGTTCTTAGGTAGTCAGCGGTGGGATAGCCTTGCTCATGTTTTTCTGAGTTGTCTCGCACTTTGCTGTAAGCATCCAAGATTTCAAGTATTCTCCAAGTCGCAATCTCATTTTGCTGATGTATGGAAGTGGTGGCCACAAGTCCTTCTACATCCCATTTGATTGGAAGGTATGTAAGAAAGCGAACCAAGGACATCGCATCGTCAGGTTCATTTTCTATATCTGTCAGGACGATGATTCGTTCTTTTTCTGTGCTGCTTTGGGCAAATAGATCGACCTGTCCGTGGAGTAGAATTCCGACTAAAATCGTCCAATATCTAAAATACTTCTTCAATTATCTGATGGGTTTCGATGCTTTAATGAGGCTTAGTTTGATGTTAGAATGAGGATTGCGTCCTCCCAACCAGTTGGTGGCGTGATCATTCTGAGAACTCACCAGTTTGGAACCATTCAGCCGTACTTTCACGCCCTTCCATCGGATCAAACCAATTTGCTTCAGCGTCTTTATCTAGGATGTTTTTAACAGTTGCCTCTGAATTGTCAGAGAAATAGACCAGAATTTTCTTGCCGGAAGAGAGTCTGACCGCTGCTTTTAGGCTTTCGTTGTCACTTTCAGTTCCTTGTTCAGAATGCTTTGGTCGAGGAATCCGTTCAGACCAATTCTTTTCGGATAAGTAGTTTTGCCAGCTGCGCAAACTGAACTGCTCAGGAAATTCAAAGCTCGCTTGCCGCAGGTAAAACCACAATTGTAGTTCCCTTGAGTACCGCGCATTGCCCAAATAGGGCCTGCTCCAGTAAGCGTGGCCAGCTCCTCCAGCAAAAAATGTATGGTATACTTGTCGACGCAAACGGAGAGGAGTAATATATCCGCACTCTTGACCGTAAGCTCCAAATTCGTAGGAACCCTCCAGGAAATAGACTTGGCTTCTTAGGATTGTCCAGATTGTATTCTCTTGCCATCAGTCGGATATACTTCGTTGACCTGTATTGTTCCATCTCTTCCACCCCATTGGCTGTGATCCAAGCATCTTCATCGAAACCAAGTGAGAGGAGTTGTCACTTGGGTCTCCATCAGGGTGATAAGTGAAAAAAATGTACCTTCCATGCTTGATCAGCTTTATTCCATTGAACTGTTTTGCCAGTGACCCCATTGGCTATCCCTTCTGCCATTGCCCCGGAAAATGGAACGCCTGTCCACATTTTTTTCTGAGTATCGTATCCTGAAACTGCAAAATATTTTCCTTTCGCATCTCCACCCAGAAGCCCAGCAGTCTGTGAGGTTCTGTCTTCTATCTTTTTCCTAAAAAAAACACCGTATTCTTTAGCCTCCTGCGCTGTAAACTCTTGATGAGCGCCGCTGAGATTGATCTGTTATTGATATAGGCACGTCCCCGAGTTTGGGAGGAGGGCTACATACATATTTCTTTTTTTGATCCCCTCGATGATATAGTCTACATGATCCCAATCATCGTTTCGGTGCGTCAGGAGATCCCCCAGACACAACTAGCGGTTTCGCAGTGTTGGGGTTGTCTTCTCCACCGGTGAATGGACGATGACCATAAGCATTTGCAGCATTGTGCGGGCCATTTTTTAAACCCGACGCTCGCGTAGGGAACCCCAGAACGCCACAGATTGGATGACGTTCGAAGCTGAGTTGCTGTCGGTTATCAAGGTATCGATCTACTTCTTCGCGAGTTAATTGCTGAAAACGTGCCCCATCCAGTCTCAGCCATCCAAAGAAATGGTGTGCCGTCTTTGTGTTCTATATAGTGACCGTTTCCTGCAACCTGGAGTTTGCCATGGCTATCCCATGGTGCTTGGGCAAAAACATTTACCGAAAAATAGGAAAGTGGGACGTCACGTAAAAAATCAACTGCTCTTCGAGTGGTTATTTAGGTTTGGGTTATTAGTTAAAAAGGAAAATATCTCTGAGCCGAATTGGCTTTTAATTGGATCTCTCGGGTCTACTTCTTTCTTCATTTTTACTTTAATAATCACTCGTCTATACCTAGTTAAAGCAGGGCTTACATTGTCCGTGACTTCAGCGGATCACATGTATTGTTTGCCCAGCTTTTCCCCATCTTTGCAACTGGAAGTCTTTCAGTTTTGTGTCTTGCTCTCTATTTGACTTGATTGATTGACACCTCTCCTTTGTAAGTTCCTGGATCTTGATACTGCCACCAGCTGTAGTTAAGTTTATCTCCGTCTGGATCGTGTGTCGATCCCGCTGCACTGCAGTTCTTCCCACTTGATCCTGCTTTTAGAAGCAAGTCTTCACTGTGAGCCAGCTTAACTATGGGCTCATCATTCGCTTCATCATAGGACTTGTGATGGTCCAGTCTTGCACGTGCTGCAAAATCATTTTTGCATCGCAGCAGTCCAGCGCCACAAGTGGTTCCAGATAGTCTGTGAGTTCTTGATCGTTGGGCATTTCCTCCTTATAGCTCGCCCTCTTCCCCATGCTGAGTTTCCATGCCATTCTGCCTTCAGGGTAAGTATAAGAGGAATCCAACACGGGGTCTTAGCCAAGTATTTCTGCGGGACTTCAATCACCACCCCCACCTCCAGCGTCTGGAGATTCCATGTCCTTCCGCAAAGCCTGTAGGCCCTGGTCTGAACAAGCTTGGAGCATCTCCTTCAGATCTGAAATCTCCCTTGTCAAATCCCTTGTCACCTTCTTCATGGGCAGGATACATGGACAAAAGCTGGGCCGTGTGCTTCACGAGATTTCCATTCATCCAATCTGCAGCAAGGTATTTCTTGCTCAGCTTCTGGCAAATACTTTTTCTCAATGATAGAAAATGAGCAATGAACTGAGATTCCGAGATCATCGTGGTCAGATTGTCAATTTGCCCTGAGACTGGCGCAACGCATTTCTGAAACGTCTCGTCTTGTTCCCAGATGAAATAGAGTCGGATTATCCTAGCTACGGCATCCATTTTTTCTGGATGATCTTTCTCTATAGTTTTCAATGCTCGAGCAGTAGTATTTGTCCCACCCCAGAGCCTGTATCCAGATATCGGCAACTTGCGTCAGATTCATCCGAACAGTACTTTTACCAGATGTCTCTAGATCCCGCCTGCTGATTTTTTCCATTTCACCTTCCGTCTCTACATTGCCTAGAAAGGTTCTGGACTTGAGGAATTCTGCTGTAGGATAATCCTTATCATGCTTAAGCAAATTCGGTTGTACTTTTGGCGTAAGCATCCGAAGTAGGGTACACCCCAGTCATCTGCAAGCCGATCCGTGTCCATGCCAGTGGTAGTATCTAAAACTTGAAGTGACCATCCCTCGATACCCCATTCGTTGGAAACATAAAGGAGACAGGCTGAACCAGAGAGCATTCATCATCTATTTCCCCATCACTTGTTACGATGACACGTGGTTTTTCTGTCTTTTCCTGAGCAATAAGATCAGAACCTAAACTGCTGATTAGAATAGCTAGGAGTATGGATTTAGGAAAATGGATAAGTAGGTTCATGGCTGTTATGTTTCACATTTAAGCTGCTGGTACATTAGGTTTTAAGGTTTCACAGTTACTATTACACGGGTATATCGCGCTCAGTGCTGGACTACCGTTATCAGTCACTGCACAGATTAAATGGATGGTTCCAGCTCCTTGCGGCACACTAAAAGAAGATTGCGCTTGATCAGCGTCTGTCAGTCTTACCTGCTCGCCTGCATTTGCAAGAGTGCTTGGCTCGGTATGAACATACCAATGGTAGCTAAGTTTATCTCCGTCTGGATCTTTGCTGCCAGGCTACACTTAGTTTGATGGTGTCACCAGGTTTGGCACTCTGATTCAGCTTGCTTTTAGTGTGGACAATTGGAGTGGTGATTTGCTTCAGCATAGGTCTTTACGCTCCAGTCTGCCCGAGCGGCAAAGTCATTCTGCATCGCATCAGACCAGCGCCACATAGGTTTGAAATAAGTGCTGCGTTGTGTCTGTAGTAGAATGCTTGGAACCTTTCACGTAATACTTGCTCTTCCCCAACCATTACTTCCGGTACCACCTACCTTCTCGGATACTCATAGCCAGAGACAGGCAATCTGAATCCAGCCGAGGCATTGTCACGGAACTTTTACAAATCCCTCCAACCTCTCATACATTGGTGATTCCAAACTTCTCAAAGCCTGTAGGGATCGGTATCGAAAAAGCTGGAGCAATCTCCTTCAGAGCGGGAAAATCACCAGTTAGTCACAGCGGGGAACACAGTGAGCCAGGCTGAAGCACATAATTTCGAGATCTTGGCTTTCATCCATCGACCCTCAAAATATCAGGATCATTTCCTGAAGGTTGCACCAAATGAATCCCCTGCATAGGCGATCGCCTCAAAATCTCATCCGCGATGATGGTTCGAGATATTAAATATTTCCCCGATTCGTTGACCGAATGTATTCCCGATAAGTCACATCCTGTCTTCCAGATTCTAGTATACAGACGCATCTTGTTAAGCTACCATATTCCATTTTGTCAGGATGGCTTTCTCCGATGCTTTTCAAAGCTCTGGCTAGTGTAGTTCTGCTCCCGCCCCAAGCCTCTGAATACGAATAGGACGATCATCTGGTCCATCCAACAAAACTTTCACTATAAGCTCTGAACCGGGAGTCATTTCAGTCATTTCACCTTCAGTTTTCACGTTGCCTAAGAGCGTTCTTTCGCGTGAAAATTCTGGGCCAGGAAAATCAGGCATCTCACTGGGCTTCACGCAGGTCTTGCATAATCCTTGGCGTAGGCATCCAACAGGAAGGATCAATCCAATAATCACCAGGCCTAATCTGTGGTCATGCGCATGATATTGTGAACTGGAAGGTGGTCTTAGGGTTACCACTGTCAGTTGACTGATGCCTTAGGGATATGTAATGAATGAGTAAGGTTACATAAACATA